>JAJFJC010000242.1 GCA_021774385.1 Alphaproteobacteria bacterium | reverse complement strand
AGCGAAAGCCGTCTCTTGGATAGAAACAGGGTCGAACGATCCACTCAAATTCATCATTCGAGAACACACCGAAAACCCAATTCCAGGATTTGGTACCGAGATGTCCGACCGGCCGCTTTGCGACCGACCGGAAATAGACCTGCATACGACAGCCTGCGCGGTCGAATATTTGTTCTGCAAACGCGAACGAATTCCAATGTATCACGAAATCGAACAAGTTCTCGGTGGCTTAAAACGCCACTACACACGGCTTATGTTGCCCGTGGAAAACGATCATGGCGTTGTCGACCGAATCTACTATATGACACGCAAGGTGCATCCCGCGAAACGACTGACCTTTCACTTGGTCGGAGAGCAATGATGCACGGAATTCTCCAACGAAAGGTGGAGCAAGTCGGCGCCGACAATCAAGAACGGCTCATGCTCTCTTTCGACAAGATGTTCCCGCGTGAGCGCCATACCGCGCTTGGTGAATTGTTCATGTACTGGCAAGCAAAACGGATCGATGGTGAAGGTTTGCCCTATGAGGACAACTTTTCATCGGGTGAGCTTTTGCCTGAACCTTGTCGCGATTTCACCGCGTGGGTAGAGGCCACTTCGCCTGACCCCTTTAATTTCACCATCAGCAAGCATCCCAGCTTACTGGAGTGGGGAAATCGGTCGAATCGTCGCGTCGGAGAATTGGATTCAATGATGAACGCCAAATCCTGCGCCGTGGAATACTTAGCCTGCATAAAATCACGGCAACCGATGTATCATGAAATCGAACAAACGGTGGGGGGCCACAGCCGACATTACGTACGGCTGTTGCTACCCCTCCTTGACAAGGCCAAAGATGTTTCCAGGCTTTTCTATGCCGTGCGCATTTTTAACGGCACCGGGTTTGGCTCCTCTCCGGCCAGTTCTTGATAAATTTGCGACATAAACTCGCCCCGGTGCATCCAATAGATATCCATTTCTTGATCGCGGTTTCGACCGGGATAACGACCCGTCAGCAGGTGACGGCGATTCTTCATACCTAAGGCGTTTGCGCCATATTGCCGGCGGTTGCCCGTCGCCTCAATGAAACCAACGACATAGTCGAAAAGAAAGTGGCGCAGCGCAAGCATTCGTCCCACCTTGCTGACGAGGCCGCTCAAAGCCATGCCGCGATATTCGGGATGCACCCATGTCCCCGCGGCGAAGCTAATATTCCCGCGAATTACAGGTACGGAATCGCACAGTTGCACCGGAAAATAATGCAACGTCGGGGACCGGTTACCAAAGAACCGATGCGTGCAAATATATTCTTGTACGAAATCCTCCGATTCCACGAACCGGTTCGCTTGGCATGCAACGATGCGGTCTTTGGAATCTCTAAGATTGACCCAGAACGAATTACCGGGACGCACATCGTTCAAAGCGGGGTCCAATGTTCTCGAAGCGCCAATTCCGCTGGGCGCTGTTTCGATATGTTCCTTCCATTTCCACAAATCATCATCGACATGCGCTGAAAGTCCAAGCGCATCGGCTCGATCGAGTTTTTCATCGATGGAGGATTGGATCGTCGCCAACTCTTCTCTTGTTAACAAGGTCATTTTTCTCTCCCGTCACAATTTTTTGTGTAAACAGGAGAATTGTTCGCCTTAATGGAGTAAATACCAATTGAAAACTTTCTTAAATTTACTTATTCTAATAGGTTTTATTGATAACAAACAAAACTAATTAATTTACGAGAAAAAAATGGTCTTTTTTCTAAAAAAATGAAGTTAACACTGATATTCTTATATTAAATACAAATAAAGCGGAATTATATCCTTGGATTACTCAAACAAACCTTAATTTAGAAATCTTAATATCAAAAAAAACGGGTATCCTATACTTATAAACAACCATGAGATATCGACAAAATGACACCCCCTAATACCAGGGAACAGTCGCGTTCCATCTGCACCACGCGCGGAACGAATTCTCATAACATTTCAGATTACTCTCGCCCACCCTATTCGCGCGTGTATTTGGCTCTCGGCGTGCCTTTAAGGCACAGCATGACGCTGGCTAAATCGATTGAATGCCAGTTTAGGAAGACCAGGGAACGATCGGATTACGCTTCGTTCGATGACAAAAGGCAAAAGCGGCCCTTTACGAGTTCGAGAATTCAACACCGCGCGACATGGTGGAGTTTTACGGTCTTAATATGCGGCGAGGCCCTCCGACAAAGTGCGGGCATCGCCATCATCGAGGCCGAGCACCAACGCTTGCACCGCCTCGGCGCGCTCACGCGGCGCGGCCATCATCGCGTTATCGGTAAATTTCGAGACAATTTCATCGCCTGTTAAGGCGCGATCACCCGCACCGCGATTGATCCGTTCGTGGTGCACGAACTCGCCACCATCCTTGGTCGTCACCACCATGCCGCCAGAGAAGAATTTCGGGAACTCCGAATTCGGGTCGATTTCGCACTCAACCTTGTCCGCGAGCGCCAGGATATCTGAGTCGTTCAGCGCTTCGTTTTCCAGCTCAGCTAATCCGAACTTACCGCGTTCAAAACACGCCGCGGCGATGAATTGGGTGCTGAACTTGGCATCGTAGTCGCTAACGGGGCGCTTCTTATTGGCAACGGGTTCGGCAATCACCGGGACCGTATCTTCTGGTATAAGCGCTCGGATGCGCGCGATATTCTCGGCTTCGATACC
>JAJFJC010000241.1 GCA_021774385.1 Alphaproteobacteria bacterium | reverse complement strand
GGGGCAGCATACGAGACGCAAAGCGCGGCTTACCATGGCTTTCGGGCAGCGTCGCGCACGCCTCGCGATGCCCCGCATCGCAACGGCACACGCTTCTTGCCGAAAGCCATGGTAAGCCGTCTCCAGGGGCCTTTATCATCGCTCGTTGGTATAGAACTCGCATCATGACCGGAACGATCGAAAGCCTTGCGCTCGCAATCGCCGCCTTCGTTGGTGGACACTTCATTCTGTCCAGCTTGCCAGTGCGCCAAGGCCTCCTGAAAATCGTCGGCGAGAATGGATTTCGCGGTCTATATTCACTATTCGCTTTGGCATCCTTTACATGGATGCTGTACGCCTATGGCGCGGCGCCTTACATCGAATTATGGCCACTGAGTGAGGTTTTACGACTCGTCCCCTTGTTCATATTGCCTTTTGCGTGCCTGTTCACCGTTATTGGCGTCACGACCCGCACGCCGACCGGTGTCGGCGGCGAGAAGCTGCTCGACGATCCGCATCCGGTTCGTGGGATCGCGACCGTGACTCGGCACCCATTTCTCTGGGGAGTGGCGTTATGGGGCATCGCACATATCACGGCAAACGGCGATCTTGCCAGTATAATGCTATTTGGCGGGCTGACGCTTCTAGCCTTGGGCGGCATGATCCATATCGATCACCGCCGCCGAGAAACCGCCGGTTCGGGCTGGGGTCCCGTGGCGATGTCCACTTCCGCGATCCCTTTCCTCGCTGTTATTCAAGGAAGGATTAAGATCGATTGGGCCGGAATTGGCGTGACGCGTGTCCTGGCGGGCTTGGCGCTTTACGTCGTCTTTCTGGCCGCCCACGGGTCACTATTCGGCGTTCCCGCCTTGCTTTAACGCCGTATGTTAGGATTCACGTCGTCTGGATAGGCGCAACCGAAGCGCGTTTAGCTTGATAAACCCTTCCGCATCGTGCTGGTCGTAGACGTCATCATCTTCGAACGTCACATGTTCAAGGGAATAAAGGCTATCGGGGGATGCCCGTCCGATAACCGTAACGGACCCTTTATAGAACTTAAGCCGAACCGTCCCGTTAACCCGTTCCTGACTTTTGTCGATCAAGGCTTGCATCATTTCGCGTTCCGGTGAAAACCAGAAACCGTTATAGATCAGCTTGGCATAGCGCGGCATGATCTCGTCCTTGAGATGCATGGCCTCGCGGTCCAGCGTGATCGACTCGATCCCACGATGCGCCGCGAGAAGTGCCGTGCCACCAGACGTTTCGTATACGCCACGAGATTTCATGCCGACGAAACGGTTTTCGACAAGATCCAAGCGACCTACGCCATTCGCGCCCGCGATTTCGTTCAAACGCGTCAGCAAGGCGGCAGGCGATAGTAATTCACCGTCGATCGCAACGGCATCGCCTTTCTCGAAGGCGACTTCAATAACCGTCGGTGTATTCGGTGCCTCTTCCGGCGCCACGGTGCGGGAATAGATATATTCCGGCGCTTCTACGTTCGGGTCCTCGAGCACCTTGCCCTCGGCCGAGATATGCAACAGGTTCGCATCAACCGAAAACGGCGCTTCCCCGCGTTTGTCCTTGGGCACGGGAATCTGATGCGATTCCGCATAGGCAATCAGGTTGGTCCGACTGGCCAGATCCCATTCCCGCCACGGTGAAATCACTTTGATATCCGGGTTGAGCCCGTAATAGCCCAACTCAAAGCGCACCTGATCGTTGCCCTTGCCGGTCGCGCCATGAGCAACGGCGTCCGCGCCGGTCTCCCGGGCAATTTCGATCTGGCGTTTCGCGATAAGGGGCCGCGCGATGGACGTACCGAGCAAATAGATCCCTTCATACACCGTGTTAGCCCGAAACATCGGGAAGACATAATCCCGGACAAAGGTCTCGCGCAGATCTTCGATGTAGATTTCCTTCACACCAAGCATTTCGGCTTTCTTGCGCGCGGGCTCGATCTCCTCCCCCTGGCCGAGATCAGCCGTGAAGGTCACCACTTCACATTGATAGACATCCTGCAACCAGCGCAGGATGACCGAAGTATCCAGCCCTCCCGAATAGGCGAGCACGACTTTATTAACGTTCTGCGGTGTCGGTTTGTCTGTCATCTTTCGTTCCCCACGGCTTTGCGGCGGCGCAGTATAGGCATTGCCGGATTGCTCGCAAGCACCGCTTGCACCGACAGCAAAAACATTGGAATGTCAGCTGAAACCACTCAAGGAGTTTATGACCGATGACCGACCAGCCCCTTAGCGAAGCGGAACTCGATGCGCTTCGCGCGCTCGATACGCCGACCGTCTGCAATGCGCTTGAAATTGTCGCACCAGAGCGCCGCGCGATTGGCTTTACAACGACACCGTTGGTCTGTCCCCGGCCAAGCCTACCACCGATTGTCGGCTACGCGCGTACCGCACGCCTGCGTTCGATGCGGCCGGCCCAATCCGGTATCGCCGACCGTGTTGCCTATTACGAATATGTCGCGGAGGCGCCCGGCCCAACGATTTCGGTGATCGAGGACATTGATACACAGCCTGGATATGGCGCCTTCTGGGGCGAGGTAAACACCAACATTCACAAGGCCATCGGCTGCCTTGGCGTTGTCACCAGCGGTAGCATTCGCGATCTAGACGATTGCGCGGGAGGCTTTCAACTGCTTGCCGGCAATGTCGGCCCATCACATGCCCATGTGCATATCGTCGATTTCGGCGGTCCGGTGAACATTCATGGCATGGATGTCGAATCGAATGACCTGATCCATGCCGACCAACACGGCGCCGTCGTCATTCCCCTGAACGTCGCCCGCGACGTACCCGCCGCCGCCGCGAAGATCGTCGAGCGCGAAGCCATCGTTCTCGAGGCGTGCAAGGCTCCCGGTGCTGGCATCGAAAGCGTGAAGGCGGCACTGGCGAAGGCCGCCGAGTATCACTGAGCAGGTTACCGCGCTTAAAACGTCTCCGCCCA
>JAJFJC010000025.1 GCA_021774385.1 Alphaproteobacteria bacterium | reverse complement strand
CCGATCCAATCTTCCAGGCACTCCGGAAACAAGCTGCTTTGAGTGCGGTCCGCGCCCTCGATAAAACGCTTCATCCGAGCCTCCCAACACGCCTGGAAGAATCATAGAGAACTCAACGTTTTTACACACCCTGGGTCATTACTTACCGGCATGGACGATATGTTGCGACGCTCCTTGGGCGAAGATATCGAAGTCGAGTTCGACATAGAAGACAGCTTGTGGCTGTGCGTAGTCGACCCCGGGCAATTGGAACAGGCCGTGCTGAACTTGGCCATCAATGCCCGCGATGCCATGCCCGATGGCGGGCGTCTGACCATCGAGGCATCCAATACCAAAATCGACGAGACCTACGCGGCCAAACATCAAGAGGTAACGGCTGGCGAATACGTCCTGCTGGCGGTTAGCGACAGTGGCATCGGCATAGAGCCGGAGGTTAAGGAGAAAATCTTCGAACCCTTTTTCACGACCAAGGAGAGTGGAAGGGGTACTGGTCTGGGCCTCAGCATGGTGTTCGGTTTCGTCAAGCAATCGGGTGGCCATGTTTCGGTTTACAGTGAATTGGGTGAGGGCACGACATTTCGCCTCTACCTGCCACGTTCGCGGGCGGCGACCGCTACGCTCGCGCCGGCCACGACCGCAACAACGCTAGGAGCGACGCCAGGGGAGACAATTCTGGCGGTCGAGGACGATCCTGACTTGCGAGAGCTCGTTGCCGCCATGCTGGCGAATTTGGGCTTTGCCGCGATCGTCGCGGCGACCGGAGAGGAAGCTCTGCAGGCCCTGGCGGCCGCGCCTCGGATAGACCTAGTGCTAACCGATGTGGTCTTGCCAGGCGGAATGTCCGGCCCCGCCCTGGCCAAGACGGCCTTGGAGCATAAGCCCGGTTTAAAAATTCTCTATATGTCGGGATATACCCAGAATGCCATCGTCCACCAAGGCCGTCTCGACCCTGGCGTGGAATTGCTGGCGAAGCCTTTCACTTCCAAAGAGTTGGGACGCAAATTGCGGACGATCCTTGATGGCTAACCTAACCATGGATGCCGAACCTTAGATATTTTGTGTGTTTACTTTGTAAGCAGACGTTTTCAAAAATAGGATTGTTACCAAATCTTTCGTTGATTTACCTGCTTCACAAAGCTCGAACCGCTGGGAGAGATACTACGATGAGCCACTGGTTCGCATCATCGTTTCCGCCTGCACGCCAATTTATTTTACACCTCGGGCCCGTTTGTTTTAATTCCATACGGTATACGGGGGCGTGAAAGACGATGCGGCGAATTCTGTTTTTATTGATAGCTGGTCTGGTTTTACTGGGCGCGGCAGCGGTGACCGGGCTTGCATTGACGCGGGCCGACCGAAGCATTTCCACGGCAATCGTGATTGATGCGCCAGTATCGTCTGTTTGGCGGGTTCTTGGCGATACGGCGAAATATGGCGAATGGAATCCATTTATTAGAAGTTTGACGGGTGATATCCGATCGGGTGGCCGTATCCAGGTTACGCTGGATGTCCCGGATCAAGGGACAACGAATTATGATGCGAAGCTATTGGGACTGATTGTCGACCACGAACTTCGATGGGAGTATTCCCTACCGATTCCGAGGATGTTTGTCGGGAAGCACAAGCTGATTATTGACGCAATGGGAAGTGGTCGTACGCGATTGCGGCATGAAGAGGATTTGAGCGGGCTCTTGATCGGCCCTTTGACGGCATCCTACATAGAGCACAAGCGTGAGGGGTTCGAGGCAATGAACGTGGCGTTGAAAAAGCGGGTTGAAGCCGGCAACTGAATGCCAGAGTTCACTTGCCCCACGCGCGGCGGTAACGCATGGTCGCGACGAACGGGACAATGACGGTGAGGAAGGTTTGGCATGGCATTGAAGCATGTGGTCACGGAAATCGGGATGGGGACCGATATTCGGGGCGCCGATCATACGAAGGCAGCGGTACGGGCGCTGCGTGATGCGCTTTGGCATAATTCGTTGAGTGTCGCCGCCGCGCTTGGGCAACCGACCGACTCCATGCAAGTCGAGGTCACTATCGGCGTGCCGCAACCGGGCCAGGTTGACCGGGAGGCCGTCTTATCGGTCCTGCCGCACGGTACGGGAACGGTGAATGTTGTCGAGGGCGGGCTTGAAATTCCGAACGATGCCGGAACCGATTCCACGCTGATTGCTCATGCCGCCGCGGTCGTGCGGCTCGATTTACCATAGGGGGTGGATATGACCGCGAAACGCGTGATCCTCGAAATGGGCGCCGGCAACGATCTGCATGGCGGCGACTATACCAAAGCCGCGCTTCGGGCGGTCCAGGATGCCTTGCATCACAGCTCACTGACCATGATCCGCACCTTGGGCGTGGATAAGGACAAGATGTTCGTCGATGTGACGATTGGCGTGCAGCAGCCGGACAAGGTCGATACCAACGCCGTGAAGGAAACCCTTCCCGTCGGCGTTGTCACCGTGAGCGCGGTCAAAGGCGGCTTGAATGTGCCAAGCGAAGGAAGCGGCGATACGATGGTTATCGCCAGTGCCGCTATCGCCGTACGGCTCGATCTGCCTTAAGCGCGGAAAAGTCGAGCGCGCGGGCGATATCGTCCTGCAAATCGAGTGGATCCTCGAGCCCGACCGATAAGCGCACTAAGCCACCGTTGATTCCGAGTTGCACGCGCTCCTCGTCGCTGAGGCGTTGATGTGTGGTTGTCTCCGGATGCGTGATGAGGCTTTTTGCGTCGCCGAGATTGTTCGACAAATCGATGATCTCCAGCGCATTCAGAAAACGGAACGCCGCTTCCTTGCCGCCGGGCAGCTCGAAACTCACCATGCTGCTGGCGCCGCTCATCTGGGTTTTCGCCAAATCATGCTGAGGATGTGAGGCCAGCCCCGGATAGATGACGCGGTTGAGGCCGGGCTGTCCTTCCAGAAACTCCGCGACGGCGCGCGCATTTTCGCAATGTTGCCGGACGCGCAGGTCCAGGGTTTCTAGACCTTTCAAACAAATCCAGGCGTTGAACGGGCTCAGTGCCGGTCCGGTATGGCGCATGAATGGCGTCACGAACTCCTTGTGGAACTCCGCGTCGCATAGGATTGCCCCGCCAAGCGAGCGGCCCTGCCCATCGATATGTTTGGTGGTCGAATAAACGACGATATCCGCACCGAGCTGAAGCGGCCGCTGTAGCATGGGGGTCGAGAAAACATTATCGACAATGACGCGGGCGCCGACCGCATGGGCGAGCTCGCACACCGCAGCCAGATCGATAATTTCTAATGTCGGATTGGTTGGGGTTTCCAGGAAAACACATTTGGTGGGACGGCTCAGGGCGTCCTCCCATTCCGCCAAATCGGTGCCGTCCACGACACGGGTTTCGACACCGAGCCGGGGCAAAATATCGTTGATGATGTAAAGGCAGGAGCCGAACAGCGCCCGTGACGCGACGACATAATCGCCGGCTTCCACCTGACAGGCGAGCGCGGCGAAGACGGCCGCCATGCCGCTTGCCGTGGTCGCGCAGGCTTCCGCGCCCTCCAACAGGCAGAGTCGCTCCTCGAGCATTGACAATGTTGGGTTGGCGTAGCGCGAATAGATATAGCGGTCGATGTCGTTCGAGAACGCCGCCTCGGCTTCTTCCGCCGACTCGTAGACATATCCCGACGTCATGTAGAGTGCTTCGCTGGTTTCGGAAAACCCGCTACGCGTAAGGCCGCCCCGTACCAAGTTTGTTGCGGGCCGCCAGCTTGGATTGCTGCTTTCTCTTTGCGTCATCGTCCCCTCCGCTTCTCATCCTCGAACGGGCGGGGCAACGAAAAAGCCCCGACCGCTAGGCCGAGGCTTGAAACAAACCAATCAGACCTTTTAGCGGTTTATTTAACGTGGCCGCAATCCGGTCGGACAAATCACCACGAGGGGCGCACGAGTAACGCGCATTTCTATTGGCGTCAAGGACAAAGCGTTAATTAAAAACTTATCAGGAACTGCGGATTGAAGGAGCCTCCGTCAGACCGTGCGGCAAATATCGCCGCCGCAATCAACGGAAGTCGACCGCCTGCCGCTCACGTGAAGGCAAATGAGGACGGTTGCAATTCCAAGCACCATGGCGACATAGGCCGGTGCGGCGTGGGGCGATAGGTTCGGTATGCCATGAAGGAGGAGCACGTCGTTGCCGCCGGGAATCATCACGACCCCCGCACCGATAAGCCCGCCGCCGAATAGGTTGCGCAACCAGGACAGGCGTGGTCTTGCGCGAAGACGGAAGCTGCCACGCTGAATTGCTGAAACTATCATGCCGAACAGTAACGCCCCGAAGAGGCTCCACAGAGCTATTGAAGGCGCGGGGCCGACACTTGCTAAATTCCGTGCGCCGCCAATGAGTGTCGCGGTATAGGGCCAGTTGCCGGAAAAGGCGAAGAGAAATCCGTTTGCGACGCCAATCAGCAGGGCGGCTATCGACAAACGAAGGACGCCGGGCCCAGCCTTGCCGCGCGTTCGAGCCAAGCGGACGAGCTCCCACACGGCCCAGAGTCCGAGGACAATGAGTAAAATTGAGACCCAGCCTTGCGATGGATCATAGGGGGTTGGTAGCGAGTCTGGTGGGGTTGGATTGAAATACGGTAAGGCGATGGTTGTTCCGACGGCACCGGCAATCAGCGTTATCAGTGTAACCAGCATTCTGGCGTCGCCTTCGGCAAGGCGGCTCAGGGTGGCGAAGGCGCAACTTCCGTTGATCGCCATCCCGAGACCGCACACAAAACCACCAAACAACGAAAGAGCCGACAGCGATAAGCCGCCGCCCGCCGCGCCGGTCGAGGGCAAGAGGAACAAGAGCGCCAGCGTGACGACAATGCTCCACAGTACCGATTTGCCGAAACTGGCGAACAGATAGGCGCGGCGGGTCGTCATAATTTCGACGACCGCCTTCACATTGCAGATGCTCGAACGATGGGCGGCAAAGCCGAGAATGCCCGCAAAAAGCATTGTTACAATGAGCAATGCTATATCGAGAATCAAAGCCCTCTAATCCTTCTGGCTCGCGTGTATCCGCGCGGTATTGAGCGCTACTCCATGGGCCGTAGATCACCCAGCATCGTCGGAATTAGCTCCGAAACGGTGGGATGAATGTGCATGGCTCTCTGAATCACGGTGTAAGGGGCGTCGGCATACATGATATCGAGTAGGGAATGGATGATCTCGTCCCCGCCAATCCCTAGGATAGACGCGCCCAAGATTTTCTTGGTCTCCGCATCGACCAGCACTTTCATGAAACCCTGCGTTTCGCTGCGTTCCTTGGCCCGCCCGACCCGCGTCATCATCATCTTGCCGATCAGCGCCTTGCGGCCAGATTCCCTTACCTCGCGTTCCGTCATGCCAACCCTGCCCAACGGCGGGTCGATGAAAAGGCCGTAGGTGGTGATGCGGTCGGAGACACGGCGTGGGTCGTTATCGAACATGTTTGCCGCAAGAATTTCGTAGTCGTTGTAAGACGTGTGCGTGAACGCGCCGCGTCCATTGGCGTCACCCATTGCCCAGATGCCCGGTACGTTGGTGCGAAGTTCGTCGTCAACCGTAATAAAACCGCGCTTATCCGATTCAACGCCAGCTGCTTCAAGTCCAAGGTCTCCGGTGTTCGGAATTCGCCCGACGGCGAGCAGGACATGGCTGCCGACGGTATCTTCCGGCCCGTCAGGGCAATTTGAGGTTACGGCAACCTGGTTGCCGCGTTTCTCGAACGCCATGCATTCGGCATTCAGTTTTACCTCTATTCCCGAATCCTCGATGATTTCCTTAATACCCTCGGAAACATCTTCGTCCTCGCGCGCCACCAAGCGGGCACCGCGCTGCATCACGGTGACCTTGCTGCCGAAACGGCGATACATTTGCGCGAATTCAAGCCCAATATAGCTGCCGCCGATGACCACCAGATGTTCGGGCAGGAAGTCCACGTCCATTATGTTCGAGTTCGTGAGATAGGGGATGTCGTGCACGCCCGGCATCTCGGGAACCAAGGCGCGGCCACCGACATTGAGGACGATCTTGTCCGCCTCCAACAGCTCACCGTTGACGCTGACGGTATTGGCGCTCTCTAGTCTGCCATGACCTTCATAGACGGTCAGGTTGTCCATGTTCTTGAGCCAGTTGGTGACACCTTCGTTGGATTGGCGAACGATGCCATCCTTGCGCGCCTTTACTTGTTTCATGTCTACGTTGATAGCGCCGTCGATGACGACGCCGAAATCCGCGCCGCGCCGCGCCATATGCACAGCGCGCGCACTAGCGACCAAGGCCTTGGTCGGAATGCAGCCAACATTGACGCATGTGCCACCGAAAAGGTTGCGCTCGATAATCGCCGTCTTGAGCCCTTGCTGGGTCATCCGTTGCGCGAGAGAGGGGCCGGATTGGCCCGTTCCAATGATGATCGCGTCGAATTTATTCGCCATGACTAATGTTCTCCAAATGCTCCACGAAATTTCGCGGATTACGTCGACCAGGCCCAAAGACAACTGCGCCAAGACGCAAGGGTTTCAAGGGTTATGATGCTTTGGTCCGCGGATTGGGTACATGAATGTTAATTGGCGCGTGAAAGGCGTTTTTTGAAAAGGATATGAGGTTCCTTTAAGTCCAAATGCTATGCCGAATATTAATTTTCGTTAGGTTTATCTTCTTAGGGACCAAGTTCGGGTTCGGATTCTTTTGCCGCCAATATCGCTTGTACCAAATCTTCGGGCATATCGTCGGGAACCGGAGAATTTGGCTCCTTGAAAAGGTTTTGGCCTAGTTCGACACTTCGTTTATATGCCGCGAGGTAACGTTTACAATCCGTGCACACCAATAGGTGCATTTTGAAAATGGCGTTTTCTTTTGCCGTCAAGGTGCCTTCGAAATAATCCAGCACAAAATCTTCAAATTCCTGACACGTCAGCATCATTGGCATCTTCCCTAGCAAACCTTTGAGCTTTCTCAATACGCCACGATCGGGATTCATATTTCGCCTCCTGTCCACAGAGGCTCCAACAGTCTTTTCAACGCGGCGCGTGCGCGATGCAACCTTGTTTTAACGACGGCTACATTTGTATCCAATAATTGTGCAACTTCTTCAGTGCTGTACCCTTCGATGTCACGAAGGAGCAAAACGATACGATAAATATCAGGAAGTTTGTCGATTGATTGATGAACGGTGTCGCGGACAAGCCTATTTTCCAGCACCTTCTCCAGCGGTTCATCGATTTGCCACATTGGTTCGATGCGGCAACCATTGGCGTCAAATTCGGGCAGCAACCCGTCCAATGTCTGCACTGCGCTTCTTTTACGTTTCCGCAAAAGACCTAATGCCGAATTGACCACGATACGGTGGAGCCATGTTCGAAATGTGGAGCGGCCGTCGAACTGATCGGATTTTGTAAATGCCCGAAGATAGGCGTCTTGCACACACTCACGCGCGTCTTCTTCATTCCTCAGGAGGCGCCGCGCAACGGCCAGCATGGCGGGGCCATGTTCGCGAATGGCTTGCTCAAGCGCGGTACTGTCGCGCGGATTGTTCTCCGTATCGTCCACTTTAACTCCACAACCAGTCGCTTAATTGGAGAAAATCTATTTGAGTTCACCCCGGATCACAACGATTTCCCATCAATGTCCTTCTAAAAAATTTAGCGACTGGAGTCCGTTTGTAACCTGTGCCGCATTCGAGCGTCTAATTTCCAAACCATGGTTCGCATAGCGATCGAATTTGACCATAGAGGATTACTGATGCCTACATTCACGAAATCTGATTCTGACACGCCGAGGACAAGGCTGTGGCATGCGCCGGTCGCGGGCTTCATCGCGACGGTTCTGATGACACTGATGATGTACAAAGCGGCACCGATGATGATCGGTAAACCAATGGATATCGCTGCCCATCTCGGCGCGATGACCGGCGGAATCTGGATGGTTGGAATGGCCATTCATTTCATGCTCGGAACCATTCTGTTTCCATTAATCTTTGTTCTAATTGCCGTTAATTTCCTGCCTGGCCCGATGTGGCTCAAGGGTATCGCTTGGGGCGTGATCCTGTGGCTGGCGGCGATGGTTGTCGTGATGCCGGTAACCGGCGGCGGCTTTTTCATGGGCGAATTCCCACCGGCGATGGCGTCGTTCGTGGGACACATCCTTTACGGCGCCGTGTTGGGCGGGATTATCGGTTTCCTAAACCGATAATCGCCTCGTCATCGCACGCGCAAAAAAAATACAGGAAATTGGAGCAACAAGATGATCAACATATCACCCAATTTGGGTGTCGAAATCGTAACCTATATGGCAATCGCGTTTGTTTTCTTGATTGGCGGCGGTGTGCTGTTCGCCGCCGTGCTTTACGTCGTCGATATAACGCAAACCGAGCACGCTATACGCCGCAACTATCCCGTGATCGGCCGGTTTCGTTATTTCTTCGAACATATGGGCACGTTTTTTCGCCAGTACTTCTTCGCGATGGATCGCGAGGAGATGCCTTTCAACCGTGAGCAACGGAACTACGTTTATCGCGCCTCGAAAGATGTTGATACGACGGTTGCCTTCGGCTCGACCCGGGATTTGAATCCGGTCGGGACCGTAATGTTCGTCAACTGTCCCTTTCCGACACTGGAGGAGGACGCGGCGGATACCTCGGGCGTGACGATTGGGCCCGATTGCGCCACGCCTTTTACAACGAAAAGCCTGTTCAATATTTCGGGGATGAGTTACGGCGCGATTTCCGATGTTGCCGTGACGGCGCTTTCGCGTGGCGCCGCCGCCGCCGGCGCGTGGATGAATACGGGCGAGGGTGGCTTGTCGCCCTTCCATCTGCTGGGCGGTGGCGACATCGTTTTTCAAATCGGCACCGCGAAGTATGGCGTGCGCGACGAAGATGGAAATCTCTGTGACGACAAATTGCGTGAAGTCGCGGCCCATCAACGGGTTCGAATGTTCGAAATAAAGCTGAGTCAGGGGGCGAAACCAGGCAAGGGGGGCATCCTGCCGGGCGGTAAAGTGACGCCACAGATTTCCGAGATCCGTGGCATTCCGGCCGGGCAGGATTCAATCAGTCCGAACCGGCATCCGGAAGTCGACTCCGCCGCCGACCTGTTAGATTTGATCAGCCGTGTTCGCGCGGCCACGGGTAAACCGGTGGGCTTCAAGGTGGTGATCGGCGCCTTCGGCTGGTTGGAAACGCTGTTTGAGGAAATCAAGCGGCGCGGCCTCGAATCCGCACCAGATTTCATTACCGTCGATAGCGCCGATGGCGGCACCGGCGCGGCACCTTCCAGTTTAATCGATTACGTGGGCCTGCCAATATCCGAAAGCCTGCCATTGTTGGTCGACTTGCTGGTGGCGCATGGTTTGCGGGACAGGGTTAAGGTCATCGCGTCGGGTAAGCTGGTTACGCCGGCGGAAGCGGCATGGGCCTTGTGCGTTGGCGCGGATTTTTGTGTCTCGGCCCGTGGGTTCATGTTCGCGCTCGGTTGTATTCAAGCGTTGCAATGCAACAAGAACACCTGTCCCACCGGGATAACCACACACAACCCGAGACTGCAAAAGGGGCTTGATCCAAACGACAAGGCGTTGCGCGTACAGCACTATATCGAGAACATGACGCATGAGATCGGCGTCATTGCGCATTCCTGCGGAGTTCGGGAACCTCGTTTGTTACGCCGCTACCATGCACGTATGGTAACCGCCGACGGTCGTTCCGTGCCGCTCGACAGCATGCACCCCGATGCCGAAGCCAACCGCGCCGGAGCGGACTAGTCCGCCTTCGGTTTGCCACCTTCCCCCATGGATGGCCACGGGGGAGGGGGCCTATATGACGTTTTTGAAGTAGGTGTCCTTCTTCACGATCTGCCCGTCGCGGAAGGTGAAAATATCGAGGCCTAGCCAGTCCTGTTTCTCGCCGTTGGGTAAAGTGCATTGGCGGCGCCATTCCGAAAATCCCTTATTTCCGTCGACACGGTTGTCGAGGGCGTTCCACTGGATGTCCGGACAGGTGCGCATCAGTTCGGAGAAGAAGGCACGCAGCGTTTCCTTGCCGATATAGCGTTGACCGTGGATGTCCGGCCCCATGGCATTGTCGAAGCTACCGTCCTCGGCGAAGAAGTCGATGATGGAGTCGACATCGTGCCGGTTGAAGGCGTCTCCGATTGCTTCCAGGAGCGCCACCGAAGCGCCGCCAGAGTCGGTTTTCGTCAGCGCGGTAACGCTCATTTTGTGTTCCCCCTTAATATTTGCCGTGTGGCTACAGTACCGCGACGAAACCGTACTGTGGAGTCGGTTCTCATTTAGCGTGGGTCATTGCGATCGAATGGATATAGTGCCGGGCAAACCGTGTTAATCCGTCTAAAAGGGCGATTCCCATGAATGAACTTATTGCCTCCTCGGCCCGCAATATCGTGCAACGGCTACGATCGAAAGATATTACGCCGATCGATTTAATAGACGCCGCGGTGGCGCGGATTGAGGAAGTTGATATCGCTGTTAATGCCGTACCGACCCTTTGTATCGAACGGGCCAAGGATGCCGCGAAGGATATCGGCGGAACCGGCGGCGCGGAGCGGAATCTTCAGGGCCTTCCAATCCTGGTGAAGGATTTGGTCGACGTCGCCGGTGTGCGGACGACCTACGGTTCGCCAATCTATAGTGACCATATTCCAGAACGATCGAACTTCCTCGTTGAGTTGCTTGAGGCAAATGGGGCCGTGGTTCTCGGCAAGTCGAACACGCCGGAATGGGGCGCAGGGGCGAATACCTTCAATGAAGTCTTCGGCAAAACCGTGAATCCCTGGAACACGGCGTTAAGCTGCGGAGGATCATCCGGCGGGTCGGCGGTAGCGTTGGCGACGGGCATGGCGTGGCTTGCGACAGGGTCCGACCTTGGGGGCTCGCTGCGCATTCCCGCCGCGTTCTGCAATGTGGTTGGTTTGCGCCCGTCGTCGGGACGGGTTCCGCACGGGCCGGGACTTGAGCCCTTTACGCCGCTTTGGGTCGATGGTCCGATGGCGCGAGACGTTGCCGATGTCGGCCTGTTTCTCGATGCGATGTGCGGCTTGGATCCGCGCGACCCCTTAACATTTGACCGCCCGGTTGGTTCTTTCCTCGAAGCTGGATTGTCTCCGGCGGCACCGATCCGCGTCGGGTTCTCCCCAGACCTTGGGATTACGCCCGTGGACAGGGAGGTTGTTGAGATTTGCGCATCGGCGGCCCAGCGGTTCTCCGCTCTGGGCGCGGATGTTGATGATACCTGTCCGGACTTTTCCGCTGCCCACGAGTCTTTCCAGACTCTGCGCGCGGCGTCCTTTGCGACGGTTATGGAGGAGTTGCTTGACCGGCACCGCGATCAACTCAAACCCGAGGTAATTGGCAATACCGAACAGGGGATGGCTTTAAAGGCCGCCGATATTGGACGCGCGGAGCGTCAGCGGGCGGCGCTCTGTGCCGATGTTGCCGCCTTCTTCGAAACCCATGACATACTGGTGACACCTTGCGTTGCGGTATCGCCGTTTCCGGTCGGGGAACGCTACGTGAAAGAGATCAACGGCAAGGTGCTGACAAATTATATCGAATGGCTCAGCATGACGTATGCAATCACGCTGACGGGATGCCCCGCCTTATCGCTCCCGTGTGGTTTTACCGAGGCAGGTCTGCCCGTTGGGCTGCAACTCGTGGGCAAGCCGCGCGGCGAAGCGGATTTGTTGCGCCA
The DNA here is from genome assembly GCA_021774385.1 of Alphaproteobacteria bacterium. Classification (GTDB taxonomy): domain Bacteria; phylum Pseudomonadota; class Alphaproteobacteria; order UBA8366. The sequence continues at coordinate 41,892 of JAJFJC010000025.1, read as the reverse complement.
CGCGGCGGCGCTGGAAGCGGAACTCGGCTTGTCTCTGCTGCCTATCGATCCCAAAACAGCATAACTCTGCCAACTTTGGTTGGCTGATTTGTTTGGCTCGTTGCATGCTGTATTGTTGTTTTAAGACCAATTGCCTAAAGAGGAACACCTATGACAGATCAAGATGCCGCGCTGGGATTTGCCGCGCCGCATGATACGCCGGTTCCGTATATCCATCGGATCACGTCGTATTATTTGGCGCTCGGCTACGGTAATCCCTACCGATGGGCGCAATATACCGATGTACCGTTCACACCCTTGAAGAAACCTTTGTCGGAGTCGCGTGTTGCGCTGGTGACGACGGCCGCACCCTACCAAGACGATAAAGGCGATCAGGGGCCGGGCGCCGCGTACAACGCCTCGGCTAAGTTCTACAAGGTCTATTCGGGCGAGACCGATAAGGAGCACGATCTCCGCATCTCGCACCTTGGTTACGACCGCAAATACACCACGGCGGAAGACATCAATACGTATTTCCCGTTGGGGCAGCTTCACAAGGCGGCCGAGAGCGGCCGGGTCGGCTCTGTCGCGCCGCGCTTCCATGGCGCGCCGACGAACCGTAGTCAGGTTACGACGATCGAACAGGATTGCCGCGATATTCTCGCCGGTGTCCGTGAGGATGAGGCCGACGTCGCTGTCATTGTCGCTAATTGACCAGTGTGTCATCAGACCGTGAGTCTGATTGCACGCTACCTTGAAGAAAATGGCATCCCGACGGTCGTGATGGGATGTGCGAAGGACATTGTCGAACAGTGCGGCGTGCCGCGCTTCCTGTTCAGCGATTTCCCGCTCGGCAATTCGGCCGGCAAGCCGAACGATCGGGGCTCGCAGGTCTTCACTCTCGATCTTGCCTTACGGGTGCTTGAAACGGCTATTGGTCCCCGGACGACGGTTCAGTCACCGTTGCGCTGGAACGACGATGCGCGCTGGAAAATCGACTTCAGTAATATCGAGCAGATGTCGGAGGAAGAACTCGCCAAGCGGCGCGCCGCATTTGACGAAGTAAAGCGGGTCGCAAAGGTACAGCGCGAGAAGGACGGCCTTAAAGTAAGCGCCGCGGAGTAGGTATGAGTAAACCGTTCAGCGGGACTCGTATCCTGGATTTCACCCAGGTCTTCGCGGGCCCGTTCGCGAGTTATCAGCTGTCGCTGCTGGGCGCGGACGTCATCAAGGTAGAGCGGCCGGGTGGCGAGGATATGCGCCGCTCGGCGCCGAACGCGTCCTGGACCGACGACACAATGTCGCCGGCCTGGATCGCGGTGAACGCCAACAAGCGCAATATCGCGCTCGATCTGAAACACCCAAAGGCTATTGAGATCGTCAAGCGGTTGGTCAAGGACGCCGACGTTGTCATGGAAAATTTCCGGCCCGGCGTCATGGACCGGCTGGGCATCGGCTATGAGGTGTTGTCGGAAATCAATCCGGGCGTGATCTACTGCGCTGTATCGGGGTTCGGACAATCGGGGCCGGAGAAGAATACGCCATCCTATGACGGCAAGATTCAGGCACTGTCGGGCATTATGTCGATCACTGGCCATGAAGCGTCGGGGCCGGTGCGTGCGGGTTTCGCGGTCTGCGATGCGCTGAGCGGTATGACTGCCGCGTTCGCGGTGTCGAGCGCGCTGTTCCAGCGTACCCACACGGGACGCGGCCAACTCATCGACGTGGCGATGCTCGATTCGACCCTCACATTTCTGTCGCCGGGTGTCTGCGACTATACGCTTGCCGGCCACAATCAGGGCCAATTCGGCAATCAGGCGATTAGCCGCAAGCCGACGGCGAACCTGTTCAAGGTTAAGGACGGGCATATCCTGCTGGCGGTCAACAGCGAGGGCCAGTTCGCCAATCTGTGTAAGGCGATCGGCCGGCCGGCGCTACTCGACGATCCGCGTTTCGCAGACTGGCCGGCGCGTTCGGAAAACGAGGCCGCATTGCGCGAGATCATCGAAACCGCCTTTGCCGAAGCTGATGCGGAAACCTGGGAAGCGCGGTTGGCCGCGGCGGATGCGCCGGCCGGGCGGATCAATTCGATCGCAGGTGCGGTGCAGCATCCGCAGTTGGAACACCGCGATGTGCTGCAGAAAACCGAGGGGCCAAACGGACCGATGACAATTGTCGGTTCCGGCTTCAAGCTGGCCCATGGCGGTGGCAGCGTCGAGCGCGGGCCCGCCATTGTCGGTGAACATACCGATGAAATATTGCGGGAAGCGGGGTTCGAGGTGGCGGAAATCGAGTCATTGCGCAAAGAGGGCCTGTTTTAGCGTCCTCATAGAAACAAGGACAGAATATGGCCCTGGATCTGATTTTACGGAACGTTCGAATTGCCGGCGCGGAAACTGAACCGCTCCGGGATGTTGGCGTTCAAAACGGCAAAATCGTGGCAATTGAGCCGGATTTGGCGGCGGAGGGCGAGACGCTCGATCTTGATGGCGCCCTGGTCTCGCCGGGTCTGATCGAAACTCATATCCATCTCGACAAGTCACGCATCCTCGACCGCTGTTCGCCGTCGCCCAATCGCGGACGCGATCACATGGCGCGGGTTGCCGCCGTCAAATCGGAGTTCACCGTCGAAGATGTTTATGAACGGGCGAAGGCGACGCTGGAAGGCTGCCTGCTGCACGGAACGACTCATGTGCGGACCCATGTGGAACTCGATCCGAATGTTGGGTTGCGCAGCTTCGAGGCGTTGCAACAACTGGCGAAAGATTATCGTTGGGCGGTCGATCTTGAACTCTGCGTCTTCGCGCAAGAGGGTTGGACCGACGTACCCGAGGTTGACGTCAATATTGTCGAGGCGCTGAAGCAGGGCGCCAAGGTGGTCGGTGGCGCGCCGGGTTACGACCCTGACCACGCGGGACAGATTGATCGCATCTTCGAGTTGGCGCGGGAGTTCGATGTCGATGTTGATATTCATCTCGATGTCGGCCCAACGGCCGAGGATATGGACATCTATCAGGTCTGCGATCTGACGGAGAAATTCGGTTGGGGTGGCCGCGTCGCCGTCGGGCATGGCGCGAAATATTCGTTGCTTCCCGCCAACGAATTGCGTGACCTCGGAAAACGCCTCGCGGATAGCGGCGTTGCGGTGACGGTACTGCCGGCCACGGATTTGTTCGTGATGGGGCGCGAGCGGGAACACAGCGTGGTGCGTGGCGTCGCCGATGCGAACGCGCTGGTTTCCTGCGGCGTAAATTGCTCGCTGTCGTCGAATAATATTCTCAATCCCTTCACGCCGTTTGGCGACGGGTCACTGATGCGGATTGCCAATCTTTACGCCAACACGGTGCAGCGCGGCGCGATGGAGGAACTCACGGAATGTTTCGAGATGGTAACGCATCGTTCGGCGCGTTTGTTGCGGCGCGATGACTACGGGGTCGCGATTGGAAACCCCGCCGACTTGGCGGTATGGGATGTTCAATCAACTGCGGAAGCGGTCGCGACGGCGGCGCTGCCGATCTTTGGGTTCAAACGCGGCCGTCGCTCATTCTCACGGCAACTACCGGCGCTGAACCGTCCATAAGCGGCGCGGATTTTTTGTCAATCAGATTGCGATTTCGAAACCCAAATCGATTTCGCTGGCTGGAATACCGCCCCGCAAACCCCAGTTCTCCAGCGGCACTTCATAAAGAACGACCCGCACGTCCAACGGATCAATTCCCAGGGCACTCAGACGGTCTACGACTGCCTTGTATAAGGATCGCCGTGTTTCCAAGGAACGTCCCGGATAAATCGTAATTTCAACAAGCGTGAAGTGATCGCTTGAATCCTTTGGGATTAGAAAAGCGTCTGCGTCGTACGTGCAAAGGCGCGTCGGATGGGTGTCATTGGGTACCTTGAGGGCTTCGACCATTGCGCCGTTTACGGCCTGTACGATGGCGCGGCGATCCCTTGGTTCCGAATTTTGGAGGCGATGAATGACGGCGTGCGGCACAAGACTCCCCTCGTTAATCCATGAATTTGATTATCGAGGGTTTTGGGAAACTCGATAATTTCGTATGTTTTTCAGATCATTAATTATCGTTGTAACGATGATACACTAATATCGTTGGAATTGCCGCCGCACGGTGTTCGCGCGCGCCGGGACTAGCGGGCTTGGAAGTCGAGATCAGTTTGGCCACCGAAAGCGTCGATACTCTTTTTAAACGGTATGGTCCCGCCTACCGTTGGCTGGTCACGATGACCGGGATGATGGGTGCCATGGTCATGATCCTGGCGTCGACCATGGCCAATGTCGCGGTCCCCAGCATCATGGGGACGTTCGGCGTCGGACAAGATCAAGCGCAATGGATGGCCTCCTCATTTCTCGCCACCATGACGGCGAGCCAGCTCCTTGGCGCCTGGTCTATCGCTGCGGTGGGGCCGCGTGTGGCCTATATCGCCGCGGTCTGCGTGTTCATCATCGGGTCATTGATCTGCGCCGGCGCGCCAAATATCGATATACTGATCTTCGGCCGCGTCGTGCAGGGCTTCGCCGCCGGACTTGTTCAGCCGGTCGCCATGGTGGTCATTTTCAGGGCCTATCCGGCTGACCAGCGTGGTCTCGCCATGAGCCTGTACGCCATGGGCATTATGATCGCCCCAATCATGGGGCCGGTGGTCGGTGGGGTTACCATCGATTGGCTGAGCTGGCGGCATGTCTTCTTCATACCGATACCCGTCGCCGGGGTCGCGATGTTGATGGCTGTCCTGTTCATGCCGACGCGTGATCCGACGGTGAAGCGGCCGCCTTTCGACTGGACCGGCTACATCCTCGTGTGTCTGGCGATCGTCTGCCTGATGACCGCGGTCGCCAACGGTCAACGCGATGGCTGGGTCTCCAACAAAATCGTGGGATTGCTGCTTACAGGGTTTAGTTTGGCCGCGGCTTTTGTCATCTCGCAGTTCCGGTCGTCGTCGCCGATTTTGAACTTCGCCGTATTCCGGCACCCGCAATTCGTCATCGCCGCAACGCTCGGCTTCGTATTCGGCGCCGGTAATTTCGGCTCGACTTACATCATCCCGGTCTTCGTGCAGACGGTACAGGACTTTACTCCGACGGCGGCTGGCATGGTGACGGTGCCGGCAGGTATCGTCGTCATGTGCCTGTATCCGGTGATGGGGCGTCTCGTCGATACCTTCCCGGTCCGCTATCTTGCGATGACTGGTCTGTCGCTGTTTGCGTTTGGCATGATGTTGCTGCACACGACGGATGTGAACACGGCGTTCTGGACGTTGGCGTTCTTTGCCATAATCGGCCGCCTTGGTTTCAGTATCATGGTCCCGGCCATTAACGTGTCCGCCCTAAATGCCTTGCCACCGGAGCAACTAGATCAAGGCGCGGGGACAATTAATTTCGTTCGCCTCCTGGGCGGGGCGTTTGGCGTCAATTCGCTGGTCGTCTTCATGGAACAGCGCACCGAATTCCACAGCATCGCATTGACGGCAACACAAACCTCGAACAATAGCGCCAGCCGCGAACTGCTCGATCAGGTCACCGAATTGATGCAACAAGGTGGTGTCGCCGAAGCATTCCTTCAGTCCGGTGCGCTGCATTATCTGGGGCAGGTCATCGAGGCTCAGGCCAATACGTTAGGGTTCAAGGACGGGTTCTTGATCCTTGCCGTTATCTTCGTGCTGGCGTTGGTCCCGGCCTGGCGCATGGGGCGGCCTAGCCGACGATAGGTACCTCACTTGGTGATACCGACATTGCCTCCTAACATGATTCGAAGTTAATCGGGAAAGGGACGGATAATGCGGTTCGAAGACAAGACGGCGATCATCACGGCGGCGGGCGCGGGCATCGGCCGGGCGACGGCGGACATACTCGTCAAGGAAGGCGCGACGGTCGTGGCCGTGGAGATCGATCAGTCGCGTTTGGACAAGATGGCCACCGATCTAGCGGGCAGCCCAGGAAAGGTGGAAGGCCGCTGCATCAATGCGATGGATGAGGCGCAGGTTCGGGAGTTGGTCGCGGAGGCGGACGCGGCGCATGGCGGAGTCGATATCCTGGTCAATGCGGTTGGCGGCAGCACTATCGTTGATAATCCGAAAGCAGCCGTCGACGAATTGACGTTCGAGGAATGGCGGAAGCTGATCGATTTCAATCTCAGCGCCACATTCCTGTTTTGCAATGCGGTTGTGCCGGTGATGAAACGGACCGGTAGCGGCAAAATCGTCAACCTGTCGTCGATCGCCGGGCGCGGGTTCAGTGGCAACAGTAGCAGTGCTTACGCGGCGGCGAAGGGCGGTATCATTGCCTTCACGCGTAAGCTCTCAAGCGAACTGGGACCATTCGGCGTGAACGTGAACGCCATTGCGCCGAGCCTGACGCTAACAGAGCGTCTCATGCCGCATTGGGAAAAGCGCAGTGCCGAGGATCAGGCGGCGGAAATCGAGAAAGTGCCGCTGAAGCGAATTCCCAAAGCAATCGATCAGGCACGCGTGATCGCATTCCTGGCATCGCAAGATGCCGATTTTGTAACCGGTCTTACTATCGACGTGACGGGAGGTCTTTCATGAGTAATCGCAATGACAATGTCGGTTTCATCGGTATGGGCATGATGGGCGGCGGCATGGCCGCCAACCTGTTGAAGGCCGATTTTTCCCTGGTCGCCTACGATATCGATCAAGCGAAGAATGACCGCTTCGCCGGACTCGGCGCCACAATCGCGAATGGACCCGCGGGCGTCGCGAGTGCCGCCTCGACGGTCATCTGCATTGTTGAAACGACGGCGCAAGTCGAAGAGGTTCTCGTTGGCGAAGGTGGCGTCATTGACGGTGTCGAGGCCGGTGACACGGTGATTTGTATGGCGACGATCGATCCGATTGCCGTTAAGGAAATGCACGCGGTGTTCGCCGAGCGTGGCGTCGCGATGCTCGATGCGCCGGTCAGCGGCGGCGTCCCACGCGCGAATTCCGGTGATCTGTCGATCATCGTTGGCGGCGATGCCGCAATCGTCGAAAAGTGCGGACCGATTTTCGAACCCATGGCATCGAAGATTTTTCACATGGGCGGCATCGGGCAGGGCTTGGCAATGAAACTCTGTAATAACATGCTCACCCAGGTCACCAAGGTGGTGATCGCGGAGGCGATGGCGCTCGGGACCAAGGCGGGGCTGGATCCGCAGCAGATGGTCGACGTGATCAGCGTCAGCACTGGCAATAGTTCGAGCTTCCAGTCCGTCGCACCGCGCTATCTAAGCGGCGATTTCTCACCCGGTGGGACGATTGATATTTCCTACAAGGATCAGGATCTGGAAACATCCTTCGCCAAGGCGCTTGGTGTGCCAATGTTCATGGCGAATACCTCGCAGCAGGTCTATCAGATGGCCCGCGCGGCTGGATTGAACAAGAAGGACGGCAGCGCCCTGATCACGCTCTATGAGGAGATGGCGGACATCAAGCTGGGGCCGCGCGAATAGAAATGCAATTTCGTCTATATTGAGACGGAGAATTTTCGAGGAGAAATTTTCGTGTCATTACAGGTTAGCCCTTTAACCCCCGAATTCGGTGCCCGCGTGACGGGTGTCGATATCGCCGTGCCGCTGGATTTCGAAGTCTTTCGCGAAATTCGCGCGGCGTTCGATCGTTATTCGGTTTTGATCTTTCCGGGGCAATCCTTGGACGACGAGACGCAGATTGCCTTCAGCGAACGCTTTGGGCCGTGCGAGGGGACCAAGACGGCAAACCCCGCTGCCGGCACGGTCTTCGCGCGCCAATCCAATCTGGATATGAAGACCGGTGAGGTGATTCCACCCGACGACCGGCGGATGTTCTATCAGAAGGCCAACTATCTGTGGCATTCCGACAGCAGCTTTAAGGTGACCGTATCGCTGTGCTCGATCCTGTCCGCGCGCGAGGTGCCGCCGGAAGGCGGGGCGACTGAGTTCGCCTCTACCCGGGTGGCCTATGACAGCCTGTCGGACGCGGAGAAAGCAGAGCTAGATATGCTTGAGGTCGAACATGATTTCAACCATTCACGCGGACTTGTTGGGTTTAAGTTTACGGCTGAAGAGTCGGCGCACTTCCCACCGGTACGGCACAAGTTCGTGCGGACCAATGCCGGAAATGGTCGCAAGTCGGTCCTGATCGGCGCGCATGCCAAGGGGATTATTGGTTGGCCGGCGGAGAAGGGACGTGCCTTGCTGGACGACCTGCAGGAGCGGGCAACGCAACCTGAAATCTGCCTGCGCCACGAATGGCAAACGGGGGATACCATCGTCTGGGATAACCAAGCGGCGGTACACCGCGCGACCGCGTACGATACCAACAAGCATCGCCGTCTCATGCAGCGCACGACGATTTCCAGCAAAGGCGCGTGGCCGGAGTTTGCGGCTTAGGGGCGGTTCCTCATTCCGGGTCATCCCAGACGCGGCTTTCCTCCAAATCTACGATTTGGTGAAGAAAAGGCAGCGATCAGGGATCTAGCTTTCCCGTTAATGTCAGACGTTGCCCTGGGCCCCCGATCAAGTCGGAGGTGACGGTTAGGCCTACAGGACGCTGGCGGACCGTTGCGCCTAAATAATCGCGACGGGACGCACGGGACAGCCGGTCGCCCCCTTGAACTTCGTTGGCAGCAGGATGAAACAGAATGTCGTGACGGCATCGCGCACCAATTCGTCCATGACCAAATTCTCGACCAAATAGACGCCGGCTTCGACCAGGGAATGCTGGTGTACCGGCATCGAGACTTTAGGGTGCTCGGTGCCCGGCAGAACCTCGACGGCCATGTTGTCGCAACAAATCGCGGCGACCTCCTGTCCGGTGAGCCATTCAGCGGCGCCCAGTTCGATTCCCGGTTCGCCTGACACATAGCGCGCATTGTCCTTCATGAAGAACCGGCCCCAGCCGGTATTCACGCAGAATACGTCGCCGGGTTGGAGCCCGACATCAGCTTTGTCCAGCGCGCGTTCCAAATCCTCGCGGGTTACGGCGCGGCCGGCTTCCAAATATTCTCCACCGTCGAGGCCCGAAACATCGACGCAGACACCCCGCGTAATGATCGACGGCGCGTGCTCGATGCCGAGATTTTCCAACCCCCAGTCACCGACTTCATCCAGCGAGCTGCGGCCGCCATACATCAGGTCGCCCTTGGTGAAGTGTCCCAGCGCGTCGATGTGGGTGCCGACATGGGTCGTCATTTCGATTCGTTCGAGATTGGAGCCGGCATCGTTTTCCGCCCCGGCCGCGCGGCGGCGCTTAATGCCGTTCGCTGAAGTCGCCGATGACGTAATGATATAGGGAAGCTGCACCGGTTCAATCTTCGGCGCCCCCATTTCAATCACATGACTGAGGTCGTAGATCCGTCCTTGGTTAACCGAACTCAGGGCAGCCAGCGTGTTGGCTGGTGTCAGGAGGTGTCCCGCACCGAGTTGGTCTCCCGCGCCCCATCGGGAATGGTCATGGATGCAGTTGGTCATATTGGGTCCTTTCGGTTTGCGTGCGCGGGTTGTGAGGTTCAGTTTATGGGATCACGTGGACGAATAAAATCTGACTGATAAAGGAAGACGGCTTTATGCGAAATGCGAACCGGCAATTGAAACTGAAGTCGCGCCCGACGGGGCTGGCTGGTCCGGATAACTTCGAGGAAACGACCGAACCAATCCGTCAGCCCGAAGAAGGCGAAGCATTGTTGGAAACTGTCTATCTTTCGGTCGATCCGGCGATGCGCGTGTGGCTTAAGGAAGATCCGGGCTATGTGCCGCCGGTCGAAATCGGCGCGGTGATGCGGGCTGGTGGTATTGCGCGTGTCATCGAAAGCCGTATCGATGGAATCGTGCCCGGCGACTACGTACAGGCGCGGCTTGGCTGGCAGAGTCATCCCACTTTGGGCGCGGCGGGAATGCAAAAGCTCGACCTCGGTCTCGGCTCGCTTGAGGATTGGATTGGTCCCTTGGGCACGACTGCGCTGACCGCATGGTTCGGCGTGAAGGAGGTGGGCCGTGTTGCATCGGGGGAGACAGTGCTCGTCTCGGGCGCGGCCGGTGGCGTTGGACAGATCGCGGGACAGGTGGCGAGGCTCGAAGGGTGCCGTGTCGTCGGTATCGCCGGTGGCCCAGCGAAATGCCGCTTCATTACCGAAGAGCTGGGCTATGACGCGGCGATCGATTACAAGGCGGAACCCGATCTCGCCGCCGCGATTTCGGCTGCATGTCCGAATGGCGTCGATGTCTATTTCGACAATGTCGGCGGCCCGACCTTGGATGCCGCGCTTGCGAATTTGCGTCACAAGGGGCGCGCGGTGATTTGCGGCCGGATCTCGCAGACGGCCGCCGATGAATTGTACGGCGTAACTAATGTCGGTTTGCTGATTGGCAAACGGGCGCGGATGGAAGGTTTCATCGTGTCGGATTTCAACGACCGCTATGATGAAGCGCGGCGGTGGCTGTCCGAGAAATTAAAGGCCGGTGACATCAAACAGCGCCTGCATATTCTCGACGGCCTTGAAAAAGCACCCGAGGGCCTCACCATGCTGTTCGAGGGGACGACGACCGGCAAGCTGGCCGTCAAGGTCGCCGATTAACGTTTCCTAACCCAGAACTGGTACATGCCGCTAAAGGTCTCCGGGTTCTCAAGCTCGAAGGCATGCCATTTCGCGAGCGATGTAAGCGCATCGGGGTGGCTTTCCTTAAATTGCCGTAGCAGATTCTGGTTTCTCATTTCAAAACCGAGAAAGTTCAGGCCAAGCGCCTCCAACGCTGTTTCGATCTGGGGCAATGTGAAGCGGTATTCTTGGACATGGAATATGAGATCGCGGCATTCGCTCGTCGTGAAGAAGCTATTGCGTCCGATTAGGCGGGCCATGTCGGGATCGCCGTCTTGCGCTAATGCCATGATCGCTTCGCGGCAATGGCGGATGCCGCCCGGTGTTGTGTCATAACCACGTTCGGCGATCAGGGCGCGCGCTGCCACGACATCTTGCCGCGCGGTTTCGCTATACAATCCGATCTTCATGACACCGTCCGCTTCCAGCCGGTTGGTAAGTATCCGCCAGCCCGCGAGCGGGTCGGCTAAATGGTGGAGCACGCCGACACATTCGATCAAGTCGAACCGCTGCTGCATACCATCAAGCGCCATGATGTCGCCATTCGCATAGCGGATATTCCCGACGCCGTATTCACGGGTTTTTCGTTGCGCATAGGACAGGCTGCTCAGGCTCAAATCGACGGCCAGAATGTCGGCATCCCGATATCGGCTGGCGGCAAGCAGTGCTTGCTGACCTGTCCCGCACCCCGCAATTAGGATTCTCGGTTGTGACGGCGGCTGGTAGTCCCGCAATTCGAAACGGAGTGACGCACCTCGCAGAACCTCGCCAATGATGGCGGGTTTATGTTGTGCGGCGAATTTGATCCAACGGGGATAGGGGTTTTCCTCATATTGCGCACGGACCGATTGGGAGACGGCGCCTGCGACGGGCGTGAGTGCCGGAAAGTCAGCACGCGCGGCTTGTTCCGCGCGCGGTTCGGCGATTTGCTGCGTGAGGAGGTCTTGCACCGCTTTCGGCGAAGGCGTCTGCATCAGATCGTCGGCCCGTTCCAGTTCGTGAAGTGGTCGGTACGCGGCGAATGCGGCGAACTGCACTGGCGACGGCTTCTGTTCCGACGCTAACAATGCGTCAATCTTGCTTTGAAGCCGATCGATGTTTTCGGTCTCTTCCGCGGTTTCGCTGAATACATACTCATTGATGAAACAATGGCGGGCCAAGGCGGTGAGAAAGTCGATGCCGCGCTCGTCGGTGTCATTTTCCAACGCCAAATCGAGGAGGCCGCGACGCAGTGCCGTGAGCATCGCTTCGACTTCCAAATCCTTGAGAGGGCTCAGCGTCAAAATTCGGAGTAGGAGCGGTATCGTCGCAAGATTTTCAGCCGCGGCCAGGATTTTGATCTGTGGCGTTTCGTCGAGGACCGCCGCTACCACCGGATGAGTACGAAGCGCGTCGAGGATCGATGGCGCGATGGCTTGAGGGTCGATCGCCGGGTGGTCCAAGAGCTGAAGCAAATCTTCAAATAGTTCAGGGTCCGACGATGTAAGTATTAGAACCTCGACACAGGCGGCAAGTCCGATCCAGAAAGCATCGTTTTCCGGCATCAAGGCCACGGCTTTGCGATGACAGGCAAGGGCTTCTTCCCGGGCCTCCGTTTCCATCAGGGCAATGCCAAGATTGCTGTGCGCCTCGGCGAGCACGGGATTGTTTGCAAGGGCATTCCGGTAACACGTGATGGCGTCATCAAATCGGCCCTGCTCCTGCAATACGCCGCCGAGATTGGTTTGCGCCTCGGCAAACTCCGGATTCAGGCGAAGCGCCGTATGGAAGCTTTCGGTTGCATCGTCCAACTGTCCCAACGCATGGAGAACATTTCCTAAATTGTTATGCGCTTCCGCGAAATCCGGTGCGATTTTCAAAGCGCGACGGTGGCTTGCCGCCGCGTCGTCCAACCGTCCGGATTCCTTGAGCGCATTTCCTAAATTGCTATGCGCTTCGGCGAAACGGGGATTTATGGCGAGGGCGCGTTTGAAGCTCTCGAGAGCGTCTTTGAGCCGTCCCAGGTCCTGTCGCGCGAGACCCAAATTGTTATGGCCCTCGGCGAAATTTGGGTTGAGGTCGAGCGCCTTCTCGAAACAAGCGACAGCTTCCGCCGGCCGTTCCAAATCTTGAAACACAAGACCCAGATTGCCGTGCATTTCACCGACACCGGGGGCAAGAGCGATGGCCTGTTGGATCAGGGCGACGGCCCGCTCGTTTTCACCTTGCTCATTCGCGATAAGCCCAAGCAGATGCAGCGCGTCATGGTTCGTCGGCGCTGCCGACAAGATCTGCTCGTAGATACGCCGTGCTTCACCAAGGTGCCCGGCGTTGTGATTCTGGATCGCAATTTCCAGGGCCTGCGCGATGGTGACACGCTGCGGGTTCGAAGGGTCGCCGGACGGCGTCATTTCTCAATTCCGAAAGTTACGATACGGGGCCGGATCATAGGTCTTATCCGCAAGACGCGGAATAGAGTTCCGTCACCGTGGCCGGGTATCTAGAATGACATTTAACCGTATCCAGACACGCTATCAATTCAGGGATCTTCAGAATGGCGCCAATCGATCTTTACTTCTGGCCGACGCCGAATGGCTGGAAAATTACCCTCATGTTGGAAGAGTGTGATCTTCCCTACGACATCAAATACGTCAATTTGCGCGAGAAGGAGCAGTTTTCGGAATCGTTCCTGAAGATTTCACCGAATGGCAGGATGCCCGCGATTGTCGATCATGAAGGACCTGGTGGCGAACCGATCTCTATTTTTGAATCCGGCGCGGTTCTGCAATATCTCGGCAACAAAACGGGAAAGTTCTATCCGGCGGAACAGCGGGCGCGCAGCGCGGTCGAGGAATGGCTGTTCTGGCAAGTCGGCGGCCTTGGCCCGATGGCGGGACAGGCGGCGCACTTCCGGAATTATAAGAAAGATAAAATTGACTACGCGGTCGCGCGTTACACGAATGAAGTCATTCGGCTGTACGGCGTAATGGAAGGCCGGCTCGCCGACCGTGACTTCCTGGGCGGCGATTACTCTATCGCGGATATGGCGTCCTGGCCGTGGATTCGGGGGTATAAAGCCTATGGCATCGATCTAACGGAATTTCCGAACTTGCGCGCCTGGTTCAAACGGGTCGGTGGCCGTCCGGCCGTGCAGCGCGCAGCTAATATTGGCAAGGAGCAATTCATTCAATCGCAGGCGCGGTCTCAATCCTCGATCTAAAAAAGGGGTGCAAAGGGATGGTTGAAAAATACAGGATTTTCGGGGCGGAGATGTCGCCTTACTCGGTCAAGATCCGGGCCTATTTTCGCTACAAGGGCATTCCGCATGAGTGGTTGTCGCGCCGCCAACATGAGGAAGAATTCCAAAAATTCGCGCGTCTCCCAATTATCCCTTTGGTCGTGACGCCGGACGGGACGGGAATACAAGACTCGACACCGATCATGGAGAAACTCGACGCGGTGTTTCCCGAACCGTCAATTCATCCAGAAGATCCCGCATTGGCTTTCCTGTCGGCGCTGATCGAGGAATTCGGCGACGAGTGGGGCAACAAGCTGATGTTCCATCACCGCTGGTACACCAAGCCCGACCAACTCGCGACTGCGCTGGTCCTGGCGCGTGGCGCTGACCCCTATGGCGACAGCGATAAGGTCGACCGAATGGCGGAGAAAATCCGCGAACGCATGACCGGGCGTGGCCATTTCGTCGGGTCGAGCGATGCAACCGCCCCGTTGATTTCCGGTTATCTCGACCGGCTATTGGAAATTCTTGCGCCGCATCTTGAAACTCGGAAATATCTGTTCGGCGCCCGGCCGGCATTCGCCGATTTCGGATTGGGACTCCAAGTCTATGAAATGGCCCTCGATCCGACCGCCGGGGCTATCATCCGGTCTCGGACACCGAATGTTTTGGCCTGGGCCTACCGGATGACGGAACCTCGCAATGACGGCCCCTTTGAAAGCTGGGACGAACTGCGTCCAACACTCGCGCCATTGCTGCAAAATATCGGTGATTATTTCCTGCCCTGGTCGACGGCGAATGCCACGGCATTGGCGGCGGGAGCTGAAAGTTTCTCCGTCAACCTCGATGGCGAGGCCTATGTTCAGCCGCCGCAAAAATACCACGCCCGCTCATTGAAGGTTTTGCGGGAACGCTATGCGGCTGTTTCGGATAAGGCGCCGCTGGACCCGATCCTGGAAAGCGCGGGCTGTCTTGCCTATTTAACCTGAGCGGACTTAGTTCCAAATCAGGTTTTGATAGGGAACCGGTCCGCCGCGCGCGATATCGTCCAATAGTGTAATTTCCCATTCCAGATAATCGACAACGTTTTGGCGGACATCGCCAGGCCGTTCCGAGGACGCCAGCCAGTGGTCGTCTCGTGCCGATGCCAAATCTTCGGCTCCGGTTACGAGTTCGTGCCCTGCACCGCGCCACGCGGTATTCCCGCCCTTTAGCACGGACAATGTTTCTTGAACCGCTGGCGGTAAATCTCCCGCCGCGAGACTGGCGACTATCCCCTCTTCACTGGTCAAGACCGTCGCGCCATCGTGTGGTTCTGAAGCCAAAAATTCAGATAGTGCGACACGCGAGCACCAGATCGCACCGCAAATATGCCCTGCTTCGTAGGCGTCCGACGTGCCGGTATCGATGATCCGGACCGATCCCGCCTTGCAAAGTGCTTCAAGGTTCTTTGGGTTAATTTCCGGTGACTGGTTTATGGAAGGTTCGATTTCTGGTGCAGGCTCAGGTCCTGTTTCAAGGGGCGTTCCCTCTAGTCCGTCCAGAAGGACGACAACGTCGCCCCATCCCATTTGCCTGAGCCATAATGCCGTTACCGTTGCGCGCACGGTATCGTCGTCGATCAGGACATAGCGCGCGTTCGAGGTCGCGAAATAACGCTCGGGGCTCATCGGCAGCGTGCCTTCCGGCGTGCAGCATGATCCCGGTATATGGCCCGCTTCGAATTCTTGCCGGCTCCGGACATCGAAGAGATACGTCGTGCGGTCGGGCTCGCCAAGCCAGCCTTCGAGCGTGTTCGTATCGATTCGCTGGATGTTGGCATTTTCCGCGATCCGGGCGGCACGGGCGACACCTGCCGCGCGGGACTCAGCCGAGACCGGCCCCGCC
The DNA here is from genome assembly GCA_021774385.1 of Alphaproteobacteria bacterium. Classification (GTDB taxonomy): domain Bacteria; phylum Pseudomonadota; class Alphaproteobacteria; order UBA8366. Next base: position 26,227 of record JAJFJC010000025.1, on the reverse strand, counting down.
TTGCGGTTCGCACCTTTCTCAAGCGCCAACCCATCCAGGAGCCAGCCGCGGGTGCCGTGGAACAAGACACGGACTTCGTTGGGAACGCCAGCGGCAACCAAGCTCAGACCGCCCAGGATACCTCGGGTTCCGCTCATGCAATTAACGACGACCTTGGTGTTTGGATTGGGTACCAAATCATCGAACCATCGGACAAGATCGGCGCCCGGTACGTTGGTGCTGCCGGGGATGTTGCCCCAACCATATTCCCGGCTTGGCCGGCTATCGAGGACGACCCAATCTTCGTCGGACTTTAGGGCGCGATCGAGGTCCGGGGGAGAGATGAAATTCGGTTTTCCGTTGATTCTCGCGAATGCGCCGAACCCTTTCGCGGGAACTTCGATTTCGGGGAATAAGGCTTCGCCGGCAGCTGTCCAAGCCGGTGCGCCACCGTCCAATACCGACACATTTGTATAACGCCGCGCTTCAATTCGAGCCGCCGCGAGTTCGGATAGGCCATCGCCGCCATCGGTAAACACAATTCGCGTATCTAGTCTGGGAACAAGCCTTCCAAAATCCAATTCCATGCGAGACAACGGCACATTGGCCGCGAGTAGTGGATGACCGGTCCCGAACGGGACGATCTCGCGCACGTCGATGAAAGCAATTTCGCCACCATCGGCGAGAATCGACGTTACCTCGGGGACAGAAAGACGCCTTGTCATGATAATTTCCGTATTTCAAGGTCGGGGAAGCCGAGAATCGAATGCGCCGGTACGGTTGTCAACCGTGCCGTGGTGACGATTGCCGCGAAGTTTGCTTGCCGAAAAGCGGCTTGGGTCGCATTATTTCGCCACTCGTTAAACCGTGGATACGGCGGTTCGCGCACACGGTTCCCAAACAGTCTGAAGGAAATGATGGAATGAAAGTGGATATTGGCCTGCCTTCCGGGCCATGGTCGGAAATTGGTTCCGCCGCGGCGGATGCGGAAGATATCGGGTTCGACTCAATTTCGACGGCCGAATTGGCGCATGAACCTTTCATGCGGCTCGTTCTAGCGTCGCAAACAACGAAGAAGGTGGAGCTATCCACGGGAATCGCGATCGCGTTTGCCCGCAGTCCCATGATCGTGGCCAATATGTCTTGGGACCTACATGCCAATTCCGGTGGCCGTTTCTATTTGGGGCTCGGCAGCCAGGTTAAGGGGCACAATGAGCGCCGCTTCAGCGCGCCGTGGTCCGCGCCGGCACCGCGGATGCAGGAGTATATCGAAAGTTTGCGGGCGATTTGGCGCTGCTGGGAGACCGGCGAGAAGCTCAATTACGTCGGGAAACATTACAATTTCACACTCATGACACCAGAATTTTCGCCGCCAAAGACCGATCTACCAATGCCCGCGATATCGCTCGCCGCCGTGGGTCCCGCGATGCTGCGGGTCGGTGGCCGCGTCGCCGATGGCGTGCGCCTGCATTCGTTCTGCACACGCCGCTATATGGAAGAAGTCTGCATGGCCCATATCCAGGAAGGGTTGGCGCAGAGCGGCCGCGAACGCAAGGACATCGAAATTTTCGGCGGCGGTTTCGTCGCCACGGGTTCGGATGAAGAGGCCGTGGCGAAAATGGTCGATGGCGTCCGCTACCGGGTCGGCTTTTACGGTTCGACGCGGACCTATTTTCCCGTATGGGAACTGTACGGGTTGGAGGATCTTGGGCTGAAACTCCACCGCATGGTGGCGGACGGCCAGTGGGATAAGCTCGCCGGTGAGGTTCCCGATGATGTGGTTCGCCTGTTCGCGGCGGTCGGGACCTATGACACTATCGCCAGCGCCATCGAGGAGCGGTTCGAGGGCGCGGACTCAATTCGATTGGCCTTCCCGGAGGGAACCGCCGCCGGCTTCAAACGCGAGATCGTGCAAGATTTGCAGCGTATTCCCGCGTTGTATGAGGGACATAACACTGAGCGTTGGTCCACCGCCGCCTAACGGCATTATGGAGAGGAAAATAGATGAGCAGAGCGCCGATTCATATCGACAAGCCCTGGGTAAAGAAGAGCGCTTTTGCGCAAGGCGTTACCGTGGAGGGACGTTTGTTGTTCACCTCTGGCATCACAGCCCGTGACCCGGATGGCAACCTTGTCGGCGCGGGTGATATTCGCAGACAGATCGAAACCTGTTTTGAAAATCTGGGCCATGTTCTACATGCCGCCGGTGCGGGTTTTGGGGACGTCGTGAAATACACGATGTACACGACCGACATCGAGGCCTTCCACGAACATACCGACGTTTACCGTGCGCATTTCATCGATCATCCGGCCAGCACGTTGGTTGAAGTACGCAAATTGGCGCTTCCAGAGATGACGGTAGAGATTGAAGCGGTTGCCCGGTTGCCATAGCGGTTTTGCACGGCAGGACAGACATTGACCATATCGGGGAAACCGAAGCGGCACAGCCTGCTGTCGGGCACGACAGTGGATCGGCCCGGACACGCCGCGACGATAATGGTCGGGGCGCTATTCCTGCTCGCCTTTCAAGACAGCGTCGTCAAACTGACCAGTTCGGAACTGTCACTATGGCAGTTCCAGGTGATCCGGGCGGGCCTTAACGTAATCCTCTTGCTTCTGCTGACCCGCGTCATCTGGGGGGCCTCCTGTCCGCCGCCGAAGCGGTTTTGGGCAGTGGCGTTGCGTAGTTTGTTTCTAGTCGGCGCGATGGTCTTCTATTTCGGCGGCATCCCGTTCTTGGACCTCGCCAACATTGCCGCGGGTCTCTATGTCTTCCCGCTCTTCGTGGCCGTCCTTTCGGCATTGTTGCTGGGTGAACGCGTGGGGCCACGCCGCGTTTTGGCAATTCTGATCGGGTTTGCCGGTACCTTGCTGATCCTCAAGCCTGGGACGGATGCGTTCCAACTGGTTGGTCTAATGCCGGTCGGTGCGGGGCTTTGTTACGCGGGGACGATTTTGACGACGCGCCGTCTTTGCCGCGACGAGTCGCCGATAACGTTGGCGTATGGCGTCGCTTTCACCTTTTTTACAGCCGGCGCGCTCGGTGTGGTGGTTTTCTCGTTCTTGCTGGTGCCTTCGCAGGCATCGCAATGGCCCTATCTCCTAACTGGATGGCATGCGATTGACTTTTGGGTTGTCGCGCTTATTGGGCTCTGTTCCTTGATCAATCTCACCGCCAATATCGCATTATCCCGCGCCTATCAAAGCGCGGAGGCTAGTTGGCTGGCGCCGTTTGACTACAGCTACATCGTTTTCGCGACGTTCTGGGGCTATGTGTTCTGGAGTCACGTGCCGGATGTGCTGACCCTAGCCGGTATGGCCATGATCGCGGGCGCCGGTCTGTTCGTGGCATGGCGCGAACGGGTAGCAAATCAACGCGCCACGGGCGAGACGAGGACGTGACGCCCGCCTCAGACGAGGAAGACCAAGCCGCGGGGCAGTGGTCGGAAATCTTCGTAGGCCGGTACGGCATTTATACCTTGGTGCTCAATTTGGGCATGACGGTTTTCGCCATAAATCAATTCGTCGTGGCGACGATCATGCCGACCGTTGTCGCCGACCTCGGCGGGCTGGATTACTACACCTGGGCTTTCTCTCTGTTTGCCGTCGGCTCGATTGTCGGTGCGGCCAGTGTCGGTCCTCTGAGCGATGCGTTCGGGATGCGCCGCGTCTATGCCGGCGCCGGATTGGTCTTTGCCATTGGTCTGGCGGGGACGGCGCTTGCCTGGGATATGCCGAGCGTTGTCGGTTTCCGGCTCGTGCAGGGAATCGGTGGCGGCGGCGTCGCGTCGCTGGCCTATGGCTTGGTGGCTGTCGTCTATCCGCAGAGGCTGCGCGGCCGCGTCTTTGGCCTGGTGTCCGGCATTTGGGGTTTTGGTACGGTCAGCGGGCCGGCGCTCGGCGGTTTCTTCGCGGCGCCGGGGCTTTGGCGCGGCGCGTTTTGGACGATGATGGTATTCGCCATCATTTTCGTCGTCCTGGCGTGGCGGTATGTCGAGGGGCGGCGCGGCCATGGCCGCTTATCCGACTTGCCGTTCTGGCGCCTCTCGCTTCTGGCTTTGTCGGTATTGATGATGAGCGCGACGTCGCTGGTCGATTTGAACTGGCAGCGCTTGCTGCTACTCGTTGTGGCTCTCGGTTTTGCGGCGATTGCCTTCCACCGCGACGCGCGTTCGATCCACAATATGTTCCCGCGAGGTATTACGGCGGTCGCCAGTCAGTTGGGCGCCGGCTACTGGATCCTGTTTCTCGTCAGTATCGTGTTAACATTCGTCAATACCTACACCACGTTTTACCTGCAGGTTCTGCATGGCATCGCGCCATTGACGGCGGGGTACCTGCTGGCCATCCAGTCTATGATGTGGACGGTTGCCGCGTTAGGCCTGACGGGTGCAACGCGAAAAATGGAGCCCTATTTGCTTGCGGCGGGTCTGATTTGTCTATTGGTCTCGGCGGTTGCGATTGCCTTGACGCTTGAGAACGGACCGGTGTTGGCGATCGCTATCGCCATGGGTATCAACGGTACCGGTATGGGGTTGCTCAATATCCCGGCCATGCAGCGTGTCATTGCCGCAGCATCGGAATCGGAGAAGCAACTCGCCGGTACGTCCGTGCAGACGGTTCGCAATATCGGCATTGCTTTCGGTGCGGCCGCCTCGGGCATGATCGCCGCCATGGCGGGTCTCGTCGACGGGTCCAGCCGCGAGGCAATCATCTTCGCCATGCAATGGGTTTATATCGTCAATATCGGTTTCGCCGTCCTGGCGTTGCTGATGGTGATACCGATTTTCCTCAATCGAGAATCGGCGGCGTAGAAGCCGGCTCTGCCGTTCGCCTGTTTGCGGCGGAAGCCTGGCCGGTTACTATCCCACAAACAAAACTTACACGGTAACGCAAGGGGCACCCATGGAACTGAACGATGTCGTGCGGACGACGTTCGCGGCGCGGGATTATACGGGCGAACCGTTATCGGACGAGACCTTGTACGACATCCTGGAGACGGCCCGCTTCGCACCGAGCGGCGGGAACCGTCAGGGTAACCGGGTTATTGTCGTACGCGACGCGGAAACCAGGAACAGCCTCGCCGAACTCGCCGTGCCGGCGGCGAAGCGTTACATGGCTCAGATCAATTTGGGCGAGAGCCCGTGGAACGCTGTCGTACCGACCAAGGCGACGCCCGAACAGATCGAGGCGACGCCTGCCGCGGGGCTGCTGACAGAGCCGTTTCGCGCCGCTTCGGTGGTGCTTGTCTTCGTGGTTGACCTGAAGGTGGTCGCGTCGATGGATCAGGACCTCGATCGCGTGGGAATCGTCAGTGGCGCGTCGGTTTATCCGTTTGTCTGGAATGTCTGCCTCCTGGCGAGGCAAGCCGGGTTTGGCGGCACGATCACGACGCTGGCGATCGCGCAGGAACCGAAGATCCGGGAATTGTTGAATATCCCTCCGGATTTCGGCGTCTGTGCCATCGTGCCCATGGGCAAGCCGGTAAAACAGCTTACCAAACTGCGCCGCAACCCCGTGGAGGATATCGCCGTATACGAACGCTTCGACGGTGATGCATTTACGAAGGACTGAGACGAGAAGGAGTTTTCTAGATGCCATATCTGGAGCGTGAGGCGGCCCGGCTTTTCTATGAAGACGATGGCGCGGGCGTGCCTGTTTTACTGACCCATGGTTTTGGCGCCTCGACCGGCATGTGGGCGGGGCAGGTCGCGGCTTTCGCCGATCGCTATCGGCTTATTCGCTGGGACATGCGCGGCCACGGGAAAACCGAGTGCCCGGAAGACCTGACGCATTACAGCCAAGCACATACGGCCGAGGACATGCGTGCGCTGCTCGATCACCTTGGCATCGAGAAAGCGGTGATTGCGGGCCATTCGCTGGGTGGATTTATGTCGCTTGCCTTCAATGTCGCCTATCCCGAACGCGTGCAGGCGCTTGTCCTGCAGGGCTGCGGTCCTGGCTACCGCCGTGATGAGGCTCGGGAAAAATGGAACGAACGCGCGGAAAACCGGGCACGGACGTTGGAAGAGGGCGGTTTGGCGGCGCTCGGCGGTGGTGCCGAGGTCGGCGAAAGCGTGCAAGGTTCGGCCAAAAGCCTCGCGCAGGCGGCACGTGGCATTCTCAGCCAGGTTGATTCACGGGTGATCGATAGCCTGCCCGGAATTTCCGTTCCGACGCTTGTCGTTATCGGTGATGGCGATACCAATTATCTGGACGGATCTAGCTACATGGCCAGTCGAATTCCCGGTGCCATCAACGTCGTCGTTCCGGGGGCGGGTCATGGTGTGAATGTCGAGAAACCGGATACCGTTAACGGCGCGCTGGAGAGCTTTCTAGAGAGGCTTTGAAGACGGCTGAGGCTTAGCCGGTCGGACGCGCAACTAGGGTTTGGGAGAAAATAGCAGCGCTATGGCGTGATTGTTGTGCAAGCCGATACATCGCGACTTTTCAATTCCAGAAACTTGGCCCTCTCACTTCCCGCACCGTGCCGCGCAGTTCAATATTTTTTGTCGATAGCGTGAATTGATATGAATCATGGCGTGCTTCCCAGTCGGGCAATACCAGTAATAGAAGCATTGGGTTTTCGAATTTTGGGTGTCGGTATGGCGAGTGCAATCGAGAGAATTCAGTCGGAGCATAGAGACTACGCGCGTGTTTTGGCCTGCCTACGTGACGTCGTTCAATATTTGCGGGCTTACGATGGGAGGCGGCTCGCGGCGCTTGGCCACAAAATCCAGTCGCGGAAGGTGCCTGATCTCAATCTGCTCTATTCCATCGTTTATTACATTCGCGTCTTTCCCAACCAGTTTCATCATCCAAAGGAAGAGCACCATCTTTTTAGGGCAGTCCGAATGCGAAGCCCCAATATCGGAGAGGTTCTGGACGAGCTAATCGATCAACACACCGCGGGCGAACGCCAGATTGACGAACTTGATGCCGCATTAAAGGCATACGAAATGAATTATCCAAATGGGCTCGAGGATTTGGCGACGAAGGCGGAGAATTTTATCGCATCACAACGCCAACATATGCGCCTCGAAGAGGAAAAGATTATTCCCGCGGCCAAGATGACGTTGACCGAGAAAGACTGGCGTGACATCGATGATGCCTTCGCCGGGAACGCGGATCCGTTGTTCGGCGAAAATTTAGAGACCGCATTTCATTCCCTTCACGATCATATCGTAAAAGGTACCGAGGCCGTTTAAGCTCCGTCTCTACTCGTTCCTGACAGGTTTTCGGAGACGTTTTCGATGCTGGCGGCTTGGGGAGGAGGCGAAACCAAGGGCTGCCAAAATTGGCCCCAAAGTCTCAAATCATCTCAAGATTCAATTTCACAACTAATCTTGGGAAATTTAAGGGAAATTTACAACAAATCCGTGAATTACTTCATATTTAAGCTGTCTAACAAAATTTAGCACTATAAAAATTGATATAGATCAATAACGGCCCGAATCTAGCCCAATACAATACGACGTTGGTACTAGGGAGTAAGGGGGCTCAATGTTTTCGCAATCGAGGGTACTGTTTGCAATTATCCTGTCGTTGGCCATGGCGATCACGGGATCGGCGTTGGCACAAAAGGCCGGTGGCAAAGTCGACGAAGACAAAGCGCACGAGGAGCTTTTTCGAAACAAGCAGTTCCCCTCCGCTTTCGAATGCAAATCCTGTCATGAGATTCAGTTTCGTCAGTGGTCCGCCTCGCAGCATGCCTATGCCAATCTGAGCCCCTTCTTCGTCTCGACGGAGCTTGCGCTCCTGTCCAAAGTCAACAGCACCTCGGCCGACACTTGTTCGCGGTGTCACGCACCGTTGGCGGCGGTATTGAAGGTTATGCAGATTTCCAACATGAAGAGAGCGCAATTCGCGCGAGCGGGCGAGGACTTCCTGGGTCCGGTGATCGAAGGGATTACCTGCGTCGTTTGTCACCGATTCGCCGAACGCTATGGCAAACGCAGCGCGCGGGCGAAGATCACAAAAGGGGATATCTTTGCGCCGATCTTTGGACCGACCAACAACAAAATCCAGGCCGAGGCCGAAAAAGACGCCTCGCTGTCTCTGGTCACCAAACCCGGCAAGAAAGGCCGGAAGATCCATGGCAAGGTCGAACCCTATTCGTTTCTCAGGGCCTCGACCTTCTGTAGCAATTGCCATTCATCGAGGTTGCCGACCGGCTTGCACAATGAGGAAACCTTCGACGAATACCGCACCTCGCAATCGGCCCGCGACGGCGTAACATGCCAAGATTGCCACATGGGCAAGGTACCGGGTGAGAATAAGGGATTCTCCAAGGGGCCCGGCGCGGTGATCGGCAAGACCGAGACCAAGCATCGGCGGCTGTCGAATCACTATTTTGCCGGGCCGGATTTCTCGGTTCTGCATCCCGGTATCTTTCCACATAATCCAGATGCGGTGCAGATCGCGACCTACGAGCAATGGCTAGAGTTCGACCACAAAAAGGGTTGGGGTACGGACAAATTCGAGGACGACGTCGCCGACGATTATAAGTTCCCGAAATTCTGGCAGGATCAGAATTTGCGCTACGAAGCCCGGGAAATTCTCGACGAGCAGTTCGAACTGTTGGGCTGGGCCAAGGGTCAGCGCGATGCGTTAATGAAGGCTGGGTATAAGGTGGATGAGGTCGTCATCGACGATGCCAATATGAGCAGCGGTCTCAACTTCAAGATCAAACTGAGAAATGCCGTGCTCGGTCATAACGCGCCATCGGGCTTCATCCATGAACGGATGGTGTTTTTCCAGGTCACGGTCAAGGACAGCCAGGGTGAGGTCGTTTTCAAATCCGGCGACCGCGATCCGAACGGCGACCTGCGAGAGCGCTACTCCCGTTACGTGCGCAATGGCGAAGTGGAATTCGACAAACAACTGTTCAATCTGGAAAGCCATTTCATGACCCGAACATTTTGGGGTGGCGAGCGCACGCAATTGCGGTTTGTTCCGTTCTCGGCCGCGGTCCGGCCGTTTATCCGTCCCCCCACGAATTCGACCGCCATCCTTATGCGCCCGCAAAGCGCCCGCACGTTGAAGAACAGCATTGAGCCTGGCGGTCACCGTTGGGCAAGTTACTCCGTCGATTCCGATCTGTTGAAGCCGGGCGAAACCTACACGGTGAATATGAAGCTGATTGCCCAACCGATGCCGGCATTTTTTGTCCACGTCATTTCCGGTGTTGGGCTCGACTATAACTTCTCCTTGCGCGAGTTGGCGAAGCGGGTGGTCGACCTAAGCATGAACCTGTGGGAAAAAACCGAGACGGTGAAAATTGGAAAGTAGAGTGCCTAACATGTTGAAAAAAATCATCATCACTGGCGTTTTCACTCTTATCGGTTTCGGTATCGGATTTTCGAATGATGTTTTTGCCGATGATAAAAAGTCCAGCGCCAAGCCCGCCGCCGAAAGTCCGTCACGCTACTCAGACAAGGTGCCTGGGCTCAAGGAACAGAAGGACTTTCCACCGCGTCCGAAGCCAATTTTCGAATTGTTTCAGGACTACGTAAACGAAGGGGAGTACTGCTGCGAATTCGAATTGCCCACGGGTATGATCATATCGCCCGGCCTGTTGTTGTACGGATTTATCAATACAGGATTGGAAGTTACGGACAACGGGGTTGCCGATACCTCAATCGATTTTGTGACCAGACTGGACTTGTTCCTGAATCTAACACTCAGCGGTACGGAGCGAATTTTGGTGGGCATTTCCCCTTTGGAGCGCGAAGGCGGACCACGAACCCGATATTCGTTTCAACCGGAATCCGGGTTTGAAAACGAAACGAACCTTCGCTTAACCACTGCATTTTTTGAGGGTGAGCTGTCGGAAATATTTCCAAAAATCGATTGGCTCGGTCGGTTACCGCTCGACTACGAATTTTCCTTTGGCCGACAACGTGCCATCATTCAAGACGGCATATTGATTAACGACACAATGGATTCGATCGCTGTTACGAGAAGCACGATTCCGTTTCCAGGCTCCAATTTCGCGCGCATTGGCGGTTTTGTGGGTGTGAACAACGTTCAACGAAGTAACAATATTGACGATCCTGATGGCGAATTGTATGGCATTTTCACGTCTGCCGATATCGCGCACTCAACGGTCGATCTTGATATGATTTATGTCGACAGCAGCGATGTCATCGGCGATCAATTTAATATCGGGGCCAGTTTTACGCATGGCTTTGTCTTCTTCGAACGCGCCGTCGATACAAAGGTCCATCTCGCATCGTCCTTTACGCCGGACCAAGAAACCGCACAGGCCACGGACGGCACCTTGCTTTACACAAGCTTTTCCTGGGCGCCGAAACGGACCGACGATATCATGTATGTGAATTTATTCGCGGCCGAGGGGGCCTATGCACCCGCTTCGCGCGAAAGGGGCGGGCCGCTGAGTCTTACTGGTTTATTGTTCTCCGGAAACGGTTTGGCCGGCGCGGCAATCAGCAATAGAGCCAACGATACCTATGGCGGCGCGATTGGCTACCAGTTGATATGGCCCTCCCTCGACAGAAACCTGGTCTTCGAAATTGGCGGCAAGGATGATAATTCGCCGGGCGGGATCGACCGTTTCGGCGCTGCGGTGCGTTATTCACAGAAACTCAATCAGCATACATTTTTTGAAGTCGGCGGATTTGCCGTGATGCAAGATTCCATCGATAACGGATATGGAATTCGGACGAAAATAAACATCGCCTTCTAGGGGCCGCTTTGTCAGCGGTCTCGACAGACCGGTATTTCGCGGCTGGTCAAAAGTCATTGACGATCTATAGGGCGCGCTATCTGCAAGCCGTTTTTTTAATTAATTGGTCTAGGGGGAGTCATGTCGGTTTCATCCATCGGACGTTTGACGGCGTTATTGGCGATATTGTTCGCGGCGTTCGCATGGACGCCGTCGGCGATCGCCAAACCCTTTTCACAAGGCTTGAAAACCTGCCAGGATTGCCACAGGGATGAATATAAGGTTTGGGAAGGAACCAAGCATTTCTCCTCGTACCGCAACGTGCACAAGGCGAAGGACGCGAAGAAGATTGCTGTTGCCGTGGGCGGCAAGAAGAACATGAAGCGCAACAAGGACTGCGTCGTCTGCCATTATTCGAGTGAACGGAAATCAGCGGAAGCCAAGCCTAAAATCAAGACCGGCCCCTCCTGCGAAAGCTGCCACGGCGCCTCGTCCAACTGGGAGCCCATCCACTTCGATTATGGCGGCAAGAACGTCAAGCGGGAAGCGGAGACGGCGGATCACAAATCCAAGCGGATTGCCGATTCCAAGCATGCCGGGTTGGCCTGGGCCTCGATGCCCTACGATCTGGCGGTCAATTGCATGAAGTGTCATGGCCTGGCCCGTCCGGAAATCAGCGGCGAGGCTTTCGCTACGATGCTGGGAGCGGGGCATCCAATAAATCAGTCCTTTGAAATCGTCCTGTTTTCCCAGGGCAAAATGAGCCACTGGCTGCAAAAACGTTCGGCTGCGCAATTAGCCAGGTTATTTGTCGCCGGTCAGGCCGCGAAGCTTGTTTCCGCTACAGATGCGTCCGCCTCGGCGGGAGCCGACCAACAATACAAGGCAGCGCAAATGAAGCGAGCCGAGGATGCTAAAGCTGCGCTGAAGTCCGTGCCTCAGGCCTCGGCGTTGATTGCATCACCAAGCGATGCCAACGCACGCGAAATGATGGATGCAATTGGAGCGGGGGATCTTTCGGGAGCGGTTGGCGGGCTGTTGCCCTGTGCCGGCCCGGATAAAGAGAATTTGAGGCAGTGTTAAAGGCGCCGCGAAGTACGTATGAAATGAAGTGAGTTTTTCCAAAACATGCGCGGGACATGGCATAATTAGCGAGAAAACAGACGATGTGAATGAGGCGCTGGAAAGCTTTCTTGGTGACCTTTGAAATTAAATGACCTTTGAAGTCGGGATGCGGGAAACCTTCGATTACGGCATTTCCTCGAGTTCCGCTTTGGCCAGTTCAACCCAGTAATTTACGCCGTTCGCGATGATGTCATCATTGAAATCATAACGCGGCGCATGAACAAATTCGTCCGGATCCGTAAATCCGTTGCCAATGAAGGCATAAGAACCAGGAACTTGCTGTAACATGAACGAGAAATCCTCGCCGCCGGGAAGGGGGTTGAGGTTGGGATCGGTTCGTTCCGCGCCGACCGCTGCTTCGGCGGCGCGCACCGCGATTTCGGTCTGTTCGCGCCAATTCACCGTCGGCGGATAGCCGCGAATATAAGAAAGTTCGACATCGCAGCCATGTGCGCCGGCAACCGCTTCGGCAACTTCGCCCAGCCGCCGCTCGATTATGTCCCGTGTCGTATCGGTGAAGGAACGCGCGGTGCCGCCCACGATAACGTCGGACGGAATTATATTGAGGGCGCCGGGGTCGCCGCCAGCGATATGACCGACGCTGATGGCCGCCGTATCGATTGGATTCACGTTTCGGCTGACGATGGTTTGCATGGCACCGATGAATTGCGCGACCGCGACGGTTGGGTCGGTACCCTTGTGCGGCATCGAGCCATGTCCACCCGACCCCTTAAACTCCGCCGTCCAGCGGTCACTGGCCGCGAGGATCGGTCCAACCCGCAAGCCAATATGCCCCGCTTCGATACCCGGCATGTTGTGAAGTCCGTAAATGGCGTCGCAGGGGAATAGATCGAAAAGGCCGTCATCCATCATCGCCTTGGCACCGGCTTCGCCTTCTTCGGCCGGCTGAAATATAAAATGCAGCGTGCCATTGAAATCATTGTTCTCGCAGAGATATCGCGCGGCACCCAAAAGCATCGTGGTATGGCCGTCATGACCGCAGGCATGCATCTTTCCGTCATGGACCGACCGGTGGTCGAACGTGTTTTTTTCCTGAATGAACAGCGCATCCATGTCGGCACGAAAACCGATGGCCCTATTAGAGTCGCCGCTGCGGAGGGTGCCTACCACGCCTGTGCCACCGAGGCCTCGATGTACGTCCAGACCCCATGCTTCCAGGCGCGCGGCAACGATATCGGCGGTCCGGTTCTCTTCATATGCGGTTTCGGGGTGCCGATGTATATCGCGGCGAACTGTTGTTAATTCGTCGATATAGGATTCAATCTGTTGAAATTGCCTGTTCCGGTCGATTTCACGCATCATCGCCTCTCCTGGATAGGGTCGGCTGACTATATCACTTTCCCGCCATATCACGGATAAAGCTTGATGATAGAGGCGATGACCTCTCCCGTCGTGGGGGTACGGAAAGCACGCAAGAACTCGCCATCGCGACCGATTAGATACAAGTTCGCCGAATGCCCGTGACCGGTAAAACTTGGGATTTGCTCCTTCTCGAAGGAGGCGCCATAGGATTTCGCCGCCGCGGTAACTCGGGCGAGGGGGCCGGTTAGGCCGATAATTTTCGGGTGATAGAGAGAGACATAGTTGGACAATACCGCTTGCGTGTCTATTTCGGGGTCGATGGTGATGAATAGGGGCTGAATCTCGATTTCACGGTCCCGGAGCAGATCGAGCGCGCCGGCTACCGCCGCGAGGTCATGCGGACAGATATCGACGCAGCGCGTATAGCCGAAATAGACCAGCATGAAGCGGCCGCGAAAGGTTCGTTCCGTCACGGGCCTGCCAGTATGATCGATGAGGTTGAATTTGGTATCGCGTGGTGGGATCACATTTTGCAGTGCTTTTTGGAGAACAAGCGTATGCGCTTGGTTTCCCGTCGTTTCATGTACCCAAAATGTTGCGATGATCGCGGTTAAGCCAAGAACCAAAGCCGCGGTGCCGAAAAATAAAAGCCTGTGCGTTTTCACCGTTAAACCCCAGCTTATCGCCCTACGGTAAAGTAAACTATATATGCGATGTTTGTTCGTCCGGCACGGCGAAAGTTCGACATTGTCCATCAAAATTTGGTGTATTTTATATTAGTTTTGCAGCATATGATTGTTTTGCTTTTGCTGTAATCTTGTTCATATTGATTGTTAAATTCGTAATTATTACTTGCAAATTATTTGACGATGCAGAACACTAGAGTAGTTCGTCTCTTATTTTGAGGTTTTTTCAGGTTAATTTGTCATGTCCTTGATGTTCCGCTCTAATTTGTGCGGGGCAATTGATTCTTGAAATATTGGACCACTTGGCGCGCTTTGTCGCCGGTGGCTTTGGATGAGCGATAAAGAGGAGCGTTCGCATATTGGTCGGGGTTCGAGATTGCGGTTAAGGCCGTTAAGCTTTCTGTTGATATTGGTGTTTGTTTCGATGTCGGTTTCGGTATCGGGCGAACCTTTGCGTCCGGAATTGGACAGCTTGCTTTTGGAGCATCCGGATTTACGTCGGGCGCGGAACGAGGCTTCCGCGGCACGGGCGCGTATCGAGGAGGCCCGTGCGGCGTATTTGCCGCGCTTTGAGCTTTCCGGGGATAGCGGTTCGGAGCGTACGGACGAGCCGACGCGCCGTTTGAGTGACCTTGGCGCGTTTAGCATCCGCCGGGACAAGCTGACCTTGACGGCGACACAGAATCTTTTCAATGGTTTCCGGGACGAGGCGGGTTTGAACGCGGCGGAGCTGGGCCATGTTGAGCAGCAGATGAGCCTTGAGAACACGCGCCAGGAATTGCTGTTTCAGGGTTTGAACCAGTATCTGGATGTTTTGCGCAATGTGCGTTTGATCGCGGTGGCGCAGAGCACGGAGAGCACGATCCGTACGCAGCTTCGCCTTGAGGACGAACGGGTTCAGCGCGGTTCAGGTATCGCGGTTGATGTTTTGCAGGCGAAATCGCGCCTTCAGGTGGCGAAGGAGCAGCGGGTTGCGTTCGAGGGCCGCTTGCAGGAAGCGCTGGCGCGTTACAAGCAGCTTTTCGGTCATTTGCCGGAGGTGTCGACGCTTGAGGAGGGCGTGCCGCCGGCGGATTTGGTGGCGCCAGACCTGGAGAGCGCGATCGCGACGGCGTCGCAATATCATCCGGCCTTGCGTCAGACGCGCTATCAGGCGGATGCGGCGCGCGAGCAGGGCCGTATCGCGCGGGCGGACTATTATCCGACGGTTGATCTTGTGGGCACGCTTGATTACGAGAAGAATGTGGGGACGACGCGGGGCATCGAGCGGGAGCAATCGCTATTGGTTCGGGCGCGTTGGGAGTTTTTCAGCGGTTTCCGGACGCGGTCGCGGGTTGAGAGCGCAACGCGGACACTGGCGGCGCGGAAGAGCAGCTACAATTTCGCGGTACGGCGTGTGGAGGAGGACGTCCGGGTGGCCTGGGACCGCTTGCTGACGGAGCATCGTCGTGTGGACTTGCTGAACAACGCGGTGAATTTGGCGATCGAGGTGTTCAATGCGAAGAAGCGCTTGCGGGAAGCGGGCAAGGAGACGTCGCTGAACGTTCTGGACGCGGAGCGCGAGGTGTTCAGCGCGCGGATCAACCAGATTTCGGCCGAGTTCGACGCCCGCATCGCCAGCTACCTGCTGGCCCGCCGCACCGGCACCCTCACACCCGCCGCACTCGGCCTCGCTAAACAATAGCCGAGAAAGCCGGCGGCTCTTCTCGCTTTAGTGGAACTTATTGATATTACTGTTGTGTTGATTCGTTTAGATTGCATTTGTGCGAATTTTCAGGCATATTTTGCTCTGAAAATTGCCTCGTAACGGCTTTAGGGGTAAGGCCGGGTTACAATGGAAGCGCCACGATGCCGATGGGTAAATTCGGTACGTGAAAGGCGCGCCAACAGGGGGCGGAGAGGATATCCGTAGTGGCGTTTCGCGCACCAGCCACGACACCGGTTTCTGTCGGCCGGTTAGAAAATACTGACAGTTTGGAGCCGCTCACAACCGTTGATGTGACACCGGGCGAATCGGTATTGTTGCCGAGCGGTCGGTTTTTGTCCGATGCGGCTTATCTACAGCAAGGCGATGATCTTGTCCTGATCGGTACTGATGGGACGACATTTATCGTTCGTGACTACTTCCTGCTCGACAATCCACCCGACCTGGTGACGCCCGAAGGTGGCCGCATGACGGCGGCAATGGTGCGGTCCTTCACGCCGCCAGAGGCGGCAGGACAATATGCGGCGGCCGGTGACCAATTGGCGCAGGCGGGGCAACCGATTGGCCAGGTAAAGGATCTCACAGGACAAGCCTTCGCGGTGCGGACCGATGGGACGCGGGTCGCGCTGTCGGCCGGCGATCCGGTCTTCCAAGGTGACGTGATCGAGACCGGCGATGGTGGCGCGATCAATTTGCTGTTCGTTGACGAAACAACGTTCGCGCTTGGCGATTCGGCGCGTTTGGCCCTCGACGAGATGGTCTACAACCCCGCGACCCAACAGGGTCAATCTTCCTTTTCGATCCTGAAGGGCGTATTCGTCTTCGTCAGCGGCCAAATCGCGTCGACCGACAACACCAAGATGACCGTAACGACGCCAGTCGCCACGATTGGTATTCGCGGCACCAAGGTCGCCGGCGACGTCAAGCCTGCTGGCGAAGAAACGAAGTTCACGGTCATCGACGGCGAGATCGCGATCGTGACGCAGGGCGGTACGGTCATCATGAGTGACCAATACGCTACGACCATCGTGACCAATTTCCTCGCTCCGCCGAGTGAACCGGTTGTGCTGTCGCAGAGCCAGATCGATGCCAATTATGGGTCGGCCAGCAATGCTCCCGGTGGCCTCGGTGCGCCGTCGCAGGGCGGGCAAGGCCCCACTGGCGGTGAAGGCGAAGGCCGGCCCGGTGGTGAGGGCGAGGCGGAAGGCCGTTCACTGGGCGGCGTTGAAGGACCGGCTGAAGGTGAAGAAGCCAAGGGCGAAGGGGAGGGCGAAGGCGAAGGCGAAGGAGGCCTCGAGGATATCGCACCAGCCGCGGGTGACGGCGATGAAGGCGAGGGAGACGAGGGAGACGAGGGAGACGAGGGAGACGAGGGAGAGAATGTTGACATTGTCAGTGTTACTGGTGGCGAATTCAGCGATGAAAATATTCAAGAACAACAACAACAGGAGGAAGAAGAGCCCGACTTCGGCAAGGACGAAGCAGATAAGGCTTCTAGTGGTGACGGCGGCGACGGCGGTGATGCAGGTGGCGGTGAGGGAGAAGGCGGAGAAGCTCTCATAGACGAAGATGATGATGACGATGATGAAGTCATTGAATTTGAGATTGGCGAATTCGGCCTTCCCATTACGTTCGATGGCAGAGGCGCTACGGAGCCTCAATCCTTTGCCGGTGGTGAAGGGGCTGAGCAAATAATCGGCAGTAGCTTCGGCGACAATTTGTCTGGCGAAGGCGGTGGCGACGTTATCTTGGGCGGCGATGGAAACGATATTATCGATGGTGGCGAAGGTGATGATTTTCTGGTTGGTGGCGCCGGCAACGACAACGTAATCGGTGGTGCGGGCGATGACACGCTGATTGCGGCAAGCGGGCAAGGCAACGACACATACAATGGTGGGGATGGCGTTGATACCGCGGTATTTTCGAGTGCCGTTGAGCCGGTCACGGTCAATCTTGGGTCTGGGTCGGCCTCTGGCATCGATATCGACAGCGATACGCTTATTGGTATCGAGAATGTCAAAGGTGGCGCCGGCGGCGACACGATTACCGGTAATGGTGCCGACAATAGTCTTTCCGGCGCGGGCGGCGACGATACGCTCAATGGCGGCGGTGGTGACGATACCGTTAGCGGTGACGCCGGCGACGATCTGGTCATCGGCAGCGTGGGTAACGACTTCTATGACGGCGGTAGTGGTACCGATACGCTGAGCTTCTCGGGTACCGCTGAAACGATGATCTTCGATCTGTCCGCAGGAACGTTGGTCAATGTTCAGAACACGAGTCAGACACTTCCACCCCCGCAGATCTTGACGACAATCACGCAATTTGCCAGCCGGGCCGTTTTCGATGCGGCGGTCGGCTTCACAACGCTCGAGGATTTTACCTCCACCAGTCATTTTCCGATCAATTCGGGTATTCTCAATCAGTTCACGACCGAGGCGGGTCTCGTGGCCGGAGATATCGAGCCCGGCGTCACCTACTCGACTCCCGTCGGCTCGGGGAGTTTCTTTAATATCGACGCCGGTGGTGGGTTTGCCGGCGGTTTTCTGGATAGCCTGATTGGAACTGGACCGCGCGCGCTCACTATCACCTTCGACACGCCATCCTCCGCGTTCGGATTTGATACAAATAGCTCGATGGGCTCTGCTTTTGACATCACCATCAATTTTTCTTCCAGCGGTTCTTTGTCCGATACGCTGGCGGTCTCGGGAACTTCTTTTTTTGGGTTCCAGAGCGATCAAGCCGACATCGCGTCAGTCGTCATTCAGGGTGACAGCACGTCATTTAATTACGCCCTTGATAATTTCTCGTTCGGCGGCGGTGCATCGGTCTTTTCAACGAATTCCAGCTTTACGAATTTCGAACAATTCGTCGGTGGTTCCGGTGCCGATGTCTTCATCGGGAGCGGGGGCAACGATACGATTGATGCGGCGGGCGGCGATGACACTATTCTTGGCAGTTTCGGCAATGATTTTATTGATGGCGGTACGGGCACTGACATCCTGGTCTATGATTTTGATGGGCTTACGGTTGATTTTCAGGCCGGTACCGTCAGTGGCGCGGGCTTTATCGATACCTTCGTCAATATTGCTCAGGTCCTCACGACGGGCGATCAAAGTATCACGGGCTCGGATGGCGATGACATTTTGCTGGGTGGCCTTGGCAACGACCTCATCGATGGCCGTGGCGGCAATGACGATATAGATGGCTCGTCGGGCAATGATATTATCATTGGCGGCGCGGGAAATGATGCTATCGACGGTGGCGACGGCGATGATTCTCTGTTCGGCGACGCCGGCGATGATTCGATTTTTGGTGGTGCCGGTAACGATACCTTTGTCGCCGCCAGCGGTGAAGGCAATGATACCTATAACGGCGGGGACGGCGTCGATACCGTGGTATTTTCGAGCACGTCATCGGCCCTCGACATCGACCTAACCGAGGGCTTCGCGAATGGCGACTTCCTGGTCGGGAATGACCGGCTCATTGAAATTGAGGGCGTGACCAGTGGCGACGGCGATGATGTTATTCTCGGCAGTAATAGCGATAATTTAATTCTAGGCGCGGCCGGGGCGGATACGATCGAGGGTCTCGCCGGAATCGATTTTCTGTTCGGCGGCGCCGGGAACGATATTATCGATGGCGGCACGGGCGACGATATTCTGGATGGCGGCGACGGCGACGACACGCTGACCGGTGGCGCGGGCTCAGATATCATTGGCGCGGGCACGGGGAACGATACGCTCTTCGCCTCCGGCGATGCGGCGGACGATACCTATGATGGTGGTACCGGTTTCGATGTTTTGGATTATTCGAATGTCGGTTCGCCTCTCACGGTTGATCTCGGCGCGCAAACCGCTGAATTTTCAACCGGATCGGCTGCGGTTCTCGATACTTTCGTCGGCATTGAATCCTTTGTCGGTGGGAGCAATGGCGACGAAATTTCCACGAGCGCCGGCGTGGATACGGTCGACGCAGGCGGTGGCGACGATACGATTTTCGGGAGTTTCGGCAATGATTTCATAGATGGCGGTGCCGGCAACAATGTCCTAGTCTATGATTTCGAGGGCGTTACCGTCGATTTGCAGGCCGGGACCGTTAGCGGCGCGGGTTTTATCGATACCTTCGTAAATATTGCCCAGGTCCTCACGGCCGGCGATCAAAACATCACGGGAACTGGCGGTGACGATACCTTGCCGGGCGGACTCGGCAACGACACCATCGATGGTAGTGGCGGCAATGACAATATCGATGGCTCGTCGGGCAATGATATTATTCTGGGTGGCGCGGGGAACGATTTGCTGGCCGGGGGCGACGGTGGCGACACGATTACCGGTGGCGCCGGCGACGATACCGTCGATGGCGGGGCCGGGGACGATACGCTGATCGCGGCGACCGGCACGGGCAACGATACTTATGACGGCGGCGATGGTGCCGACACCATCGATTTTTCGAGCGCGACGAATTCGGTGTCGGTCGATCTCTCGACGGGTTTTGCGTCGGGACAAGATATCGACAGTGATACGCTAACCAATATCGAGCATGTCATCGGTGGCGCGGGCAACGATACGATTACGGGCGACGCCCTCGGAAATACGCTGAGCGGCGCCACTGGCGACGACGATATTGATGGCGGTGCTGGCGATGACGTCCTGCTTGGCGACGCCGGCGACGATTTCCTGACCGATGGCCTGGGTGCTGATCTGAGCGAGGGCGGTGCCGGCAACGATACCTTGTTCGTTTCCAACGATACTTCGGTCGACACCTTCGACGGCGGTACCGGTGAGGATACGCTGGAACTCCTCGTCGGCGGAACCGTCGATCTTGAACAAGGTACGGCGACGACCGGCGCGACCGATACGGTCACTGGCATCGAGAACGTTACCGGCAGTGCTTCTGGTGACGTGATCGTCGGCGACGCGAATGCCAATACCATTGATGGCGGCGATGGCGACGACACCCTGACTGGTGGCGCTGGCGACGATGTGGTGATCGGCGGCGCGGGTAGTGACACGCTGATCGCCGGAAGCGGGCTTGGCGACGATGATTACGATGGTGGCGTTGGGGGAATCGATACGATCGATTTTTCCAGTACCACGCTTGGTATATCGGTCGATCTTTTCGCGGGCACCGCGTCTGGCGACGAAATCGGCAATGACACAATTACCGGCATCGATAGGGTGATCGGCGGGACCGGGGATGATTTGCTGATCGCGAGCGACAATGGCGATACGCTGGAAGGCGGTGACGGCGACGACCAACTGGAAGGCGGTACGGGGAACGATCGGCTGGACGGTGGAACCGGGGCGAACCTTCTCTTGGCGAGCGCTGGCAATGATGTCCTGACGGGTGGGACGCAAGGGACCAACGACGATTTCAACCAGGTGGACTACTCCGCCGGCACCGCGTCCGTGGTGATTAACCTGGGTGATTCCGGCAGTGACGGGAGCGTTAGCGGTTCGGAATTTGGAACGGATACGCTCCAATTCATCGATCGAATATTTGGTAGTCAGGCCGGAGATACTTTCTTCGCCAGCGCTTCCCATCTTGGTCAGTTCGGCAGTTTCAACGAATTCGAAGGCATGCAGGGCGACGACACAATTACGGGTAACGATGCAACGCGTATCGGTTACTCACGCTCGTCGGCCGCGGTCACGGTCGATCTCGGTGCTGGCACCGCGGACGATGGGTTCGGCGGTACGGATACCCTGCTCGGCGGCATTTCACAGGTGCGAGGCTCATCGAACGACGATACATTGCTTGGCGGAGATGGCGCGAATTTCGAGAGCTTCCGTGGCCAGGCCGGCAATGATTTCATCGATGGCGGCGGCGGTACGAACGACCGGGTCGACTATCTGAATTCAAATGCGGGCGTTACGGTCGATCTGTCGGGTGGTGCTACAGTTACCGCCGGCGACGGTTTTGGCGGCACCGATACGATTACCAATATCGAGCGCATCCGCGGCTCCGGGTTCGGCGATACCCTGACCGGCGATGCCGGTAACAACAAGCTTGAGGGCGAAGGCGGGAACGATAACCTCAGCGGTGGCGACGGCAGCGATACGTTGGAAGGCGACGCTGGCAACGATACGCTGGATGGCGGTGCTGGCGTCGATTTGCTGAAGGGTGGTGCCGGTGACGACTTCCTAACGGGTAGTATCGGCGGCGATTTCCTCAATGATTTTAACACCGCCGATTATACGGATGCGACGGCGGGCATCACCGCGAATATGTCGACGACCGGCACTGTCACCGGCGATGCATCGGTTGGAACCGACACGTTGGAGAATATTGACCGGCTGTTCGGGTCTAACTTCGCCGATACCTTCACCGCCGATAATCTGCATAGTGCCAATTTTGGCGATTTCATCGATATCGAAGGGCAGGGCGGCAACGACGTTATCAACGGTAACGACAATACGCGGATCAGTTATCAGAAGGCGACCGGCGGCGTTACGGTCGATTTCGGCGCCGGAACAGCGGTTGGCGATGCGTCGGTAGGTTCCGATACTTTCACGAATGTAAGTCAGGTTAAGGGTTCGGCGTTCGCCGATACGCTGGTGGGCAGCGACGGAACAGACTTCGAAAGCTTCCGTGGTCTTGGCGGAAATGATTTCATCGACGGCGGCGGCGGCACCAACGACCGGGTCGATTATGTCGGCTCTGGAAGTGGCGTGACGGTGGATCTCTCGACTGGCGCGACCGTCACGGTTTCTGACGGTCTCGGCGGAACGGACACAATCACCAATATCGAGCGTATCCGGGGTTCGGAGTTCGACGATACGCTTACCGGTGACGCCGGCTTTAACATATTGCAAGGCCGTGGCGGCAACGATGTGCTCGACGGCAGCGGAGGCGCCGACGATTTGCGCGGCGAAGACGGCGACGACACAATTGTGTTCGATGCCGCTGACTCGGCTGTCGATGGCGGTGCCGGGGACGATACGCTACGCGTGGATGGCGAGGGCGCGGGCATCGACTTGACGCTGAGCACGCCCGCGATTTCCAACATCGAAACCGTCGACCTGACGGGTACCGGTGGAAATTCACTGACGATTTCCGAATCTAGCCTGCTGTCGGTAACCGATGCGGAAAACATACTCGTGGTAACCGGCGACACGGATGACAAGGTTTTCACGACCGAAGCGTTCAGCAACGGCGGTACAACTAATTTCGAAGGCGTGGACTTTCAATTGTTCACAAGCGGCGTCGGTACGTTACTTGTCGATACCGACATTACGGTTACCGATTCCTCCGAGTTGACCCTCGCGCCGACTTCCTTCTCCCAATTGGATGGGAGCAATGGCTTTGAACTGCTCGGCGGAACCGCGAGCGATCTTTCCGGACAAGCCGTTTCCGGTCTTGGCGACATCAATAACGATGGGTTCGCTGACTTCGGTGTTGCGAAAGCCGGCAACGAAGCGGGGCCTGGGGATGAGATTTTCGTTGTCTTTGGCGCCGCGAATACCGGGTCTTCGGTAAACCTTGACGATGTGGGCGGGAGCTTGCCCGGGTTCAATATTGTGGCCGAGGGCGCCTCTGACGGGCTGACACAAGTCGCCGACGCGGGAGACGTAAATGGCGACGGCATCGACGATCTAATCGTTGGTACTTACAACAATGGTGTTGGTGGCGCGGCGTACGTTGTTTTTGGCACTGGGAGTTTCGCATCCTCCATTAATTTGACGAACGTCGCCGCGGGAACGGGCGGCTTCAAAATCGTTGGCGAGTCCGCCGGCGATCAAGCCGGCGCCTCGGTCGCCGGCGCGGGTGACGTCAACGGCGACGGTTTTGGCGATGTTATTGTCGGTGCGCCCCTGGATGATGCCAACTTCAGGGGAAGTTCCGGCACGGCATTTGTCGTCTTCGGCTCCGCGACACCGGCCGCTACCGTGAATTTAAGCGACGTCGTCAATGACAATGGTGGCTTCGCGATTTTTGGCGAGGCGAATATCGATTTGACCGGCAGCGCGGTTTCCGGTGCTGGCGATGTGAACGGTGACGGGATTGACGATGTCCTTGTTGGGTCGTCGCTGAATGACGGGAATGGCGGTGCATCGGGTTCGGCCTACCTCATTTTCGGCAATGCCGCGGGACCGACATCCATCGATTTAGCCCTTTTGAATACGGCTCAAGGCGTTCGGATGACCGGCCAGGCGATTAACAACTTCGCGGGCACCTCGGTTTCCGCGGCTGGTGACGTTAATGGCGACGGCATATCCGACCTTATCGTTGGCGCCATCGGCAATGACGAGGGCGGCACCGATGCGGGGGCTGCCTATGTCGTCCTTGGCGCCAATGGGTTCAGCTCTGGCTCGTTCGTGCTTGGTGGAAATGGCTATAAGATTATCGGCGCGGTAGCTGGTGATGATGCCGGTATCTCCGTCTCTGGCGCGGGCGATATCAATGGCGATGGCATTGACGACCTTCTGGTCGGCGCAAGGGCCAACACCGGCGCAGATACAGGCTCGGTATTCGTCGTATTTGGCGTATCGGGTGGATCGTCGACGATAGATCTGGCCGATGTCGCGTTGGGTACCGGCGGATTTCGGATTACGGGTGAAGCGACGGATGATTTTGCAGGCGAGTCGGTATCGGCTGCGGGTGATGTGAATGGTGACGGATACGACGATTTGCTCGTCGGCGCGCCTGGTAACGACGAAGGCGCCACCGGAGGCGGCGCTGCCTATATCGTCTATGGCGGCGATTTTTCGAGCGCCGTAACGCAGGAAGGCGACGTCAACGCGAACGCATTTAACGGTACGGCCGGTATAGACGTTCTGATCGGCGGCGGTGGGAACGACCTGCTTACCGGGAATGGCGGCGCGGATGTCCTCAGAGGCGGCAGTGGTGACGATACGTTATTGATCGGCGACGCGACTTTCTCACGCCTTGATGGCGGGCTTGGCGACGATACGCTGACGGTTTCCGGCGCGGGAGTCGCGGTCGATCTAACGGCGATTGGAGACGAAAAACTCTCTGGAATCGAAACCGTTGGTTTGACGAGCAACAACACCCTGACCCTGGAATCGCGTGACGTAGCGGCGATGTCCGATACGAATACGCTGAGTGTCTTGGGCGATGGGACGAACTCGATCGTAACGGCGGATACCTGGGACGTTGGCACCAATGTCACGATCGAAAGTCAGGAATTCTTCTCCTTCACGCGCGACGGCAAGACGCTGTTAGTCGATATCGATGTTGACGTTGACGGCGTACAGACAAATTTGGGTATCGATCTCGGTCTCCTCAATGGTGCCAACGGGTTCAAGATAATCGGCGAGAATGGCGACGACAGGGCCGGTCAGGTATCCGATGCCGGGGACGTGAATGGCGATGGGATCGGCGATATTCTCGTCAGCGCGTTCCAAGATGACGCGGGTGGCGTGGATGCCGGTGCGGCCTATGTCTTGTTCGGGTCCACCGCTGGTTTTTCCGCCTCGATCGATTTGGGCGCGATTGCCGGCGGCGCCGGTGGTTTTAAAATTACCGGTGAGGCTGCCGGAGATCATGCGACAAGCGCGGCGTCGGCCGGGGATGTCGATGGTGACGGTTTTGGCGACATCATCCTTGGCGCAACCTACAATGATATCAGCGGCACGGTTACGGGTTCGACCTATATCGTATTCGGATCCGCCGGACCGACGGCGGTTGACCTAAGCACCGCGGTGCTTGGAACCGATTTCGTCAAGTTTGTTGGCGAAGTCTCTGGAGACGCGGCAGGCTTTTTCGTGTCGTCCGCCGGTGACGTGAATGGCGATGGTCTGGACGATGTTCTTATCGGTGCGCCCTTTAACGACGGCGCCGGTGCCAGTTCCGGTGCGGCCTATGTGGTTTTCGGCGATACGTTCGCCCCTACGTCAGTATTGAACCTGACGGATGTTGTCGCGAATTTCGACGGTTTTAAAATGACCGGCGAATTTTCACCCGATTTCGCGGGTCTCGCCGTTTCGGCAGCGGGCGACGTGAACGGTGACGGTGTCGACGATATCATCGTATCGGCACCGGGCAACGACGCCGGTGGTTCCAGCGCCGGAGCGGCTTATGTGGTCTTTGGCGAGGCCGATGGCGGCTCATCGGTGAGTTTGGGAAGCCTGGGGACCGCTGGTTTTAAGATTATCGGCCAGATCGATAACGATAGCGCTGGCGGGTCGGTTTCCGGCGGTGGCGATTTTAACGGCGATGGGATCGCTGATCTTATAGTCGGTGCGGCCGGCGATGACACGGGCGGCGTGGATGCCGGCGCGACCTACGTAATTTTTGGCGCCAGTGGCCTGGGCGCGGATATCGATCTTGATGCCATTCCTGCGAATGGCGGCATTAAGATTATCGGTGAAACCGCCGGCGATCAGTCCGGATACAGCGTTTCAATCGCGGGTGACGTCAATGGCGACGGCCTCGACGATGTGATCATTGGCGCGCCTACCAGTACCGTTGGTGGGACGGATTCGGGTGCGGCCTTTGTCGTGTTCGGTACGACAGCCAGTATCACGAGTATCAACCTCACCGATGTTGCCAATGGTACCGGCGGGTTCTTCATCGACGGCGAGGCGGCGGATGATAAGGCTGGCGGCTCGCAAATATCAAATCGTGGCAAGGCTGTTTCGGCTGCCGGCGATGTCGATGGCGACGGCTTCGACGATGTGTTGGTCGGCTCGGAGCTCAATGACGAGGGCGGTGTCGACGCCGGCGCGGGCTATTTGATTTTCGGCAGGGATTTTT
>JAJFJC010000240.1 GCA_021774385.1 Alphaproteobacteria bacterium | reverse complement strand
CCCGGGCCGGACAACGACATCATCCATCCAGACGCTATTGTAAGAGGTCCGGGCGGGCCGGTCGACGCGCCGGCGGGGCGATGGCAATGACCGCTACAAATTTGTCTATCGCGACGACGTCGTCGCGGCGCTCGCCCTGGCGCTTGACGCCCCGCGTCCGCCCCTAGCCGCGTATAATATCGGCAATCTCCACACGACGAGCGACGCCGAAATTGCCACCATCGTCGCCGACCTGATCCTCGGCGCGGACATCGCCTTCGAAACAACCGATACAATTCAGGGCCCCGCGCGCCAACCCATGGACATCGCTGCAGCGCGGCGGGACCTCGGCTTCGATCCCGCGGAGAATATGCGCGCAGGCATCGCCGCCTATGCTGAATGGATTAAGGATCAAAACATCCCGTAGTGCAGGGAGAATTGTGAACCCCATTTCCGGGAATGAGAAGAATTGAGTATTGTGCTCAGCGAAATTCCATCCCGTTAACCAGCCCGAATACCGCGATAAGGAATCACCCAATGTCTTCAGCCGGCCTCAGCAAATACGGTCCCGTGCCCCGTGAGTTCAGTCCCGAGGAATGGGAAGCGCGCTGCGACCTCGCAGCCTGCTACCGTCTCGTCGACCATTATGGTTGGAGCGACCTCTTCGGCACGCATGTCTCGTTGCGCGTGCCCGGCACCGATCACTTCCTGCTCAACCCTTACGGCATGCTGTTCGGTGAAATCACAGCCTCGTCGCTGATAAAGGTCGACGAGGACGGCAACATCATTGGTGACAGTGATCTTCCGATCAATCCAGCCGGCTTTACGATCCATTCGGCGGTACATATGTCATCGGACGATTTGAACGCTGTCCTGCATACCCATACAAGGGCCGGCAACGCGGTTGCCTGCATGGAGGATGGTCTGCTGCCCTATCACCAGAAGGCCCTGACCCTGCTGCCGTTCGTCGCTTATCATGACTACGAGTCCGTTGCGCTCGATCATGCCGAACGGGCGCGCATCGTTGCGGATCTCGGTGATGCTCGAATCCTGGTGTTGCGCAATCACGGTCTGTTGACGGTTGGCGAAACCGTAGGCGAAGCTTTTTTCTGGATGTACCGGATGGAAATGGCTTGCCAGTATCAAGTCGATATCCTCGGCATGGGCCAAAAGCTGAAACTGCCGAGCCAGAAAGTGCAGGACGAAACCATCGAACTAGCCCGCAGTCTCTTCGGCAAAGGGGGCTTCGCCTCGAAGAACATGCAATGGCCGGCGATGATCCGAAAGCTCGAACGCGAGGTCGGCACCGATTGGCGCAACTGATTTGTAAATTATGGGAGATGGGAACATGAGCGGCTTGAAAGACGGTTTGGCCGGCAAGGTGGCCGTCGTCACCGGTGCTTCGACGCCGAAGGGTATCGGCACCGCGATCGCGCGGCGCTTCGCGACGGAAGGTGCGTCGCTTTTCCTCGCCGCCGAAGGCACCGAAGCGCAGCTTCAAGAGGCGGCCGAAAGTTGCCGCGAACTAGGGCCGGGCGACGGTCAGATCGAATTCGGCGTGTTCGACCTCGCCGAACCGGGTGCGCCGGAGGCGATGATCGCCAAGGCGCTCGAAACCTTCGGCCGCATCGACATCCTGGTCAACAACGCCGGCATCCGCGATCACAAGGCGTTCGGCGAGTTTAACCGCGTCGAATTCGACAAGATCGTCGCGGTCAACGTGTCCGCCGCCTTCTTCGCCAGCCAAGCGGTGCTACCGGCCATGCGCGCGCAGGGCGGCGGACGGATCATCCATATCGCCAGCCAAATGGGTTCCGTCGCCTTCGACAAGCGCGCCGTCTACGGCCTGACCAAGGCGGCCTTGATCCATCTGACGAAGACAATGGCCTATGAGCTCGGTCAGGAAAACATCATCGTCAATTCGATCAGCCCCGGTCCAATCCTGACGCAGCCTATCCTCGACCGTTTGGAAAAGGACCCGAGCTACGCGGATACGCGAGGCACTTATCTTCGATCGGGCCGGTTTGGCGAACCAAGTGAAATCGCGGAGTTGGCGTACTATCTGGCCGCCACCGACGCGACATACATGCAAGGCGCGGATTTGATCATCGACGGAGGCTATACGACGCACTAGTACCAGAATTACGAAACCGGCAGCGCCTTGCCTTCCTGATGCCAGGCAAGCTGTTCATTATAGTTGGCCCGATAGCGCTTGTAGACATCGGCATGGTTCACGCGCGCGGCCTCGTCGAGGTCGTTGACGGGATCAGCCTCCAGGTCGAAGTGACCATATTCATCGCTACCGCGTACCAACATGGCCGGCATACGGTGCGTACCGATGTGGCGAACGCGGGTCGGGACGTAACTGATCCCAACACCAATGCGGCGGTCATTCGTTTTGTTGGGCGCCGAGCGATGAATGCACAGCGTATGGTGTAACGAGAATTCACCGGCTTTCAGCGGCGCCATTGTCGGCCTGCTGGCGTCGAACTCTTCGATAATTTTCTGCCTGCCGCCGTTGACGCTGTGCTCGACGGCATTCTCCCGATGCGTCATCTGACCGTGCGAGGAACTCCCAGGCAAGAAAATCAGACAGCCATTGTCGGGTGTCGATTCGGTGAGTGCGATCCAAGCCGTGACATGTTCATGCGGGCGTACGCCAAAGTAGGTCGAGTCCTGATGCCAGGCTGCAATCGCCCGGCTATTCTCTTCCTTGATAAAAAATGTGCTGGTGTAGCAAAGTATATTGGGACCGATGACATCTTCGACCGCATCGAGAATAGCCGGTAGACGGACCAGATCATTAACCCATTTAAAGAGCAGGTGGTTCTTAAAGCGCGCCGCGCCGCCAAGTTCCGTCAGCCGCCCGCCCGCTTCTTTTTCGTAATCTTCAAGGTCCTGGCGGTAGGATGCCGCTTCAGCAGTGCCCAACGCTGGCAACGGAAACAGGTAGCCATCGCGATGATAATCGTCGACCATTTTCTGGGTTAACACCTTCGGCATTTTCCGCCCTCCGTCATCCCATATAGCTGCGCGCGCCTTCATTGCGCAGGAAAATTCGCACAAGATGCCGCCGCTTGTCGGGCGCATCATAGTCCTCGTAACTCGTGCGCTCATGGGCGCACCGCCAATTGTGCAGATACTGGATCTGGCCCGCTTCCAGCTGAAACGTAAATTTCATCTTTGGATCGTCCATGATGTCATATAGGGCGTCCAGCGCTTCCGCGCCTTCTTGGTCCATTGGCTCGTTCATCAACTCGTGTCCAACTTGCAAAAGCCGGCGATTGACCCGGGAATTCAGCTGCTCGCCTTCATAGCGGAATATTGGATTGATATTGGTAATGGGATCACCCGAAGGGTGTTCGCCTTGCCGGTTCCAATAATAGGGACGATACAATCGCGCCAAAAGATCGGGGCAGCGGCGGCGCATCTCGTTATGGACACTCGCCAGGCTGATAACACAGCTTTCGCCGCCGGACTTCGACGTTCGTAACACCTGCAAGCCGAGATAAGGCGGCGGATGATTGAACCCGTAGTCGGTATGCCAGGCGAGTTTCTGGTTTGTCAGATCGCCACGCGTGCGGGTCGCGATTTTCTTGCCCGTATCATGCACGTCATACAGCAGCGTCCCACCGAACGACTGCGCAACGGGGCGCGCGATCATGGAGCTCAACAACCAATAAACCGCCGTGAGCTCCGATTTCCCATAAGAATCAACAGAGAGTTTATCGAGGACCGCAAACCCAACACCATTGTCCAATTTCGCACGAAGGCGTTTCATCATTCTGCGGCAGGCGGAAAGCGAATAATCCGTTATGTCCAACGCAACGGTTGGGACTGGGTTACGACGCAAAACGCCAACCAAGGTATCGATCTCCGCCAGGCAGGCATCGGATATCGGCTCGATCCAATCTTCACGCCGCAAGCTTGAGGTTCGCCAGGCCTTTCGACCTCGAATTACACGCTCCAACATGGGCGGCGGTGAATGATCCGCTATATTTGACAATGCCATTCCGTTAGCCTTTTCGCATGCCGTTACAAACAACGCGGTTCGCAGCGAACAAAATACTAGTCGCCTTCATGAAACCGACAAACACCGTTCCAACCAATAGATAGTATTCGAAATTCCAATATTTTGCGTTACACTGGCACCGGTGGAGGCAAATTAATGGACATTACCAATATCCGCACCTTTCTTGCCGTGGTCGAGACCGGTAGCTTCGTTGCGGCGGCCGCGAGGGTTCATGTGACGCAATCGACGGTCAGCATGCGCGTTAAGGCATTAGAGGAGCAACTGGGCGTTAAGGTTTTCGCCCGCAACAAAAGCGGTGCGACACTGACCAATTCTGGCCGTGAATTCACCAAACACGCGTCGGCGATGGCGCGAATTTGGGACCAGGCGCGCCTGGAGGTGGGTGTCGGACACAATCAAGCCGCCTCGTTGCGGGTTGGTGGCCAACTGAGCATTTGGGGCAGCTTCCTGGTTGCCTGGCTGGCATGGATGCATACCGAAGCACCCGCAATTTCGATCAAATGCGAGGTAGGCATTGTTGACGATCTCATGCGCAACCTGACCGAAGGGTCGCTCGACATCGCCGTCATGTATAGGCCCCAACAGCGCACGGGACTTCAGGTTCAAAAACTGTTCGATGACGACATGATTCTGGTCACGAGCCCGAATGCAGCCGATCCGATGATGGGCGACGATTATGTTTTCGTTAATTGGGGCCCGGAATTTCGAAGCGATCATGCTTTGAACTACCCAGATATCAATCGGCCGAATATGTCACTCGATCTCGGTGTTCTGGGCATCGATTATCTCGTCAGCGCCAATGCTGCGGGATATTTCCCGCGACGCGTTTGCACACCATATTTGCGAAACGATACGTTGCAGGAAATTTCCGACGCGCCGATTTTCACTTATCCGGTATATGCGGTTCACACCGATGGGCTCGACGAAGAAGTGTTGCAAGATGCGCTTCTTGGGCTGGATGCGACCGTAACTCAATATCGCAATGACGGTATGATCGTTTAGCGCTATTTCGGGCTGCAAGCTAGGGAATCCGGTGGCTTCAAGTAGTATTCGAATTTCCGATATTAATTATCGAAATTATTCGCTTTTCCTATGCGTGATTAGACGCCTAATTTGCGCGGCTTAAGCCCTGCGGCAAATGGGCACAGTCATACTAGAATACGCGTCTCATCCTTCCCGCGTTACAAGGAAGTTTTGAGAACCGCAAAAAACGCTAGGGAGATGAAACCGTTAGGCCATGGACATAGCGATAGAGCATACTCAAACCAGCGAACAAACTGAAAACCCAACGGCGGCGCGCGAAATCGACGACGCCAGCCAAGAAATCGAAAAACTGCTAACCCAAGGGCGGGAACGTGGCAGTATTTCCGTCAGTCAGCTCGAAACCATCCTTCCCAAGGACCAAGTATCCTCCGAGCAAATTGAAGATACGATGGCGATGCTTTCGGAAATGGGCATCGATGTCGTCGATGATGCGCCGGAAGTAAGTGCTACGACGCCGGACAACGCGAAGGCGGCGACTCGTACATTGGGCGAGAAGACAGAGGAATCTTTCTCCGGACTGACGGACGATCCGGTCCGGATGTATCTGCGGGAAATGGGCACGGTAAAGTTGCTTTCTCGCGAAGGCGAAGTCGCGATCGCGAAACGCATCGAAGCCGGTAGTGAACGCCTGATTGCGGCGTTGTGCGAAAGTCCACTGACCATGCAAGCCTTAGCGCAATGGCAAGATGCCTTGTTGGATGAATCAATCCTGCTGCGAGACTTCACCGACCTCGAAGGAACCTATGTAAAATCGTTCGGCGCGGCGAAAACACAGGCCTTCGTCGCAGCTGAAACGAAAGAAAAAGCGGAAGACGATGAAGAAGACGATGAGGAATTCGACGAACCTTCCTTGTCCCTCAACGCAATCCAAGAGGCGATCGAACCAGGCATTCTTGATGATCTAAAAGAAATTGCCGCAACATACCGCAAACTTCATCGCCTAAGGGACAAACAATTCGCCGCCATGCGCACCGGCTCTAGCCTACCTGCGGCCACCGCAGGCACCTATGAACGGCACCGCACGACTATTTTTGAACGGATGTCCCGTATTTGCCTAAACGAAGTAACAATAGACTTACTTGTCGACGAACTTCGCACGCACAGCAAAGCGCTCGCGCGCCTGGAAGGCAAACTGCTGCGGCTCGCAACCGATTGCGGTGTCAAAAGGGCGGATTTTCTCAATCGCTATTTCGGACGCGAAGTCGACCCCTATTGGCTAAATGGCATGTCACGTGTCAAAGCAAAGGGCTGGAAAAAGTTCGCGACCAAACATCGTGACGAGGTCAAACAACTCCGCGAACAAATCGCCGAGATAGCACTCGCCATCCGCATGCCCATCGAAGAGTTCCGCCGCATAGCCCAGGCCGTGCAAAAAGGGGACCGAGAAGCCAGTCAGGCCAAAAAAGAAATGGTGGAAGCAAATCTGCGTCTCGTCATTTCGATTGCAAAGAAATACACCAACCGTGGCCTACAGTTTCTCGACCTGATCCAGGAAGGCAATATCGGCCTTATGAAGGCGGTCGATAAATTTGAATATCGCAGAGGGTACAAATTTTCGACTTACGCGACATGGTGGATTCGCCAAGCAATTACGCGATCAATCGCGGATCAAGCGCGAACCATACGCGTCCCCGTACATATGATCGAAACCACCAATAAAGTGCTGCGTGCCTCGCATCAGTTGCTGCATGAAATCGGCCGCGAACCGACGCCCGAAGAACTCGCGAAACGACTCGACATACCGCTCGAGAAAATCCGGCAGGTTCAAAAGATCGCTAAGGATCCCATCAGTCTCGAAACGCCGGTAGGTGACGAAGACAACAGTCATCTCGGTGATTTCATTGAGGACAAGAACGCTGTAATTCCCCTCGATGCCGCAATACGAACCGATTTAGGTGTTGCAACGACCAAGGCCCTCGCGGGTTTGACGGCGCGGGAAGAGCGCATATTGAGAATGCGTTTCGGGATCGGCCTCAACACCGACCACACCTTGGAAGAAGTCGGCGTAAGGTTCTCCGTAACGCGAGAGCGTATTCGCCAAATCGAAGCCAAAGCAATCCGGAAATTACGGCACCCGACCCGTAGCCAATCCTTGCGCAGCTTTCTCGATCACTAAATAGGACGGGTAAATCAGGGCGCGCGCAACAGCAGAACAATTGGGTCCCGCTGGCCTCGCCGGAGCGCACAATCCATGGCGCTTCGCCCCCATTGGTCGCGATGTTTTCGATCAACCTTGTACAACAGGAGTTGTTTCACTATCGCTACGTGCCCTTTATAGGCCGCGAGAATAAGCGGCGTTACCCGTTCACCGTCGATCCAGTTTGGGTCCGCTCCCGCGTCGAGTAAAATGCGAACAATTTTCGTTCGGCCATCCCGAGCCGCATAAATCAGAGCGGTATTGCGGTTCGAATCATGGCTGTTCGGATCCGTGCCAGTGCGCAACAAGGCTTCCACGGCGTGTTGATCCCCGCGAAGCGTGGCCACGAGCAACGGATTTTGCACCTCGCCAACCACCGTTACCGCCTGCACATCCATTGTCACCGGAGCCAGTAACTGACCATTATTTATAGCGTGGCAATTTTCCAACGAGCGATGATCGCGACTTTCGAAACACAAAGCACTACGAGGCGTGTTCCCTATCGGTCCACTAAGGCTCCGAGGTGCATCGGAAGCACCTACCGATAGGGCGCGTATGATTTTTCCATTTGGCGCTATCCGCACTTCCAACTCCGCCAACGCACCAGAACTAATTCCGCCGACTACAATCAAAACAGCGCTTGGGAAATAGGTGAAATTCATTCCAATTCGACACCTGAAATACAAATTGGGCGATGCTATGCGTCTATGCAGCGCAGGGTCAAAGTCTCGCACCGCAAATATTTGGGAGCGGTTTCAATACACTTTGCCGGTTTGGAGTTGAATGATTAGAAGTGCAAACACCATCGCACCAGGGGCCATGTTCACGTAAAACAGTCAGAAAATTGCTATATGTCATTCTCACTTGGGTCACCGGCGTACCGTATAGCCAATCGTCTCGCGGTCCCAAGTCGGCTCCGTCACGCCAGCATCGCGAAGCGCCTGTTTTCGTAATTTCCCAGTTGGTGTTTTATCGAGTTCATGAACGAACTCGATAAATCGCGGCACGGCGAAGCGCGGCATGCGTTCCACACACCAATCGAGGATCGACCCTGGGTCAAGCACTTCGCCTTCTTGAACGACAATGCAGGCTTTAACATCCTCCTCGCCGCCCTCTTGCGCCTGCACGCCGATAACCGCGCTTTCCGCGATCTGGGAAAAATTATTCAATACCTGTTCAACTTCGAACGCCGAAATATTTTCCCCCCGGCGACGAATACAATCCTTGATCCGATCGATAAAAAACAAACGCCCCTTTTCATCGAAGCGGCCCGCATCACCGGTGTGAAACCAGAGGTTCCGCCAGGCCTCGACGGTTCGTTCCGGCATGCGGTAATAGCCAGCCATGAAACATGATGGCCGTTTCGGCCGTACAACGATTTCGCCCACTTCGTTGACCGGAAGCGCCTCATCGGTTTCCGAATCGACAACCCGAACGTCGTAAAAATCATCGACAACGTACCCTGAACACCCCGCCATGACTGGATCGGCGAGATCGCCAAAATTTGGCAGGTTACATTCGGTCATCCCATAGGCTTGCATTAATCTGAGATCAAACCGTTCCTCGAACGCCTCGCCCCAGTCCTCGCCAATCGGCACAGCGAGGACAACCCGCAGGTCATTGTCTCGGTCGCGGTCGGTTGGCGGCTGACGGTAGATGAATTCCGGCATGACTCCCAGCGCATAGGTAATCGTCGCTTTGCATTGACGAACATCCTCCAACCAGGATGTCGCCGAGAACCGCCGCACGATATGGGTCTCAACACCGTTGATGAGGCAGGAATTGAACTGAATTAAAAGACCCATCGCATGGAAGAACGGCATGCAAATAAACATTCGATCCGCTTCCGTCATACCGAGCGCACGACCAGATCCGTAACCAAACATATAACAATGCGCATGCGGCATCAGAACGCCCTTCGAAGGCCCTGTCGTGCCGGATGTAAAAATGATCATACAGATGTCTTGTGGCGAGGCGGGCAAAACATCCATCGCATTCGCCGAAGAAGTTCCGGCAAGCGACCCAAACGATACGCCGCGTGTCCCCGGCAGTGGCGGCGCATCACCACCAACGACAACAGTCGTTTCGATCGACAGGTCGGCAATCGAGACGCTGTCGAATGTCGGCCGCAACGCGGCGTCGACAACAACCACGCGGGGTTCAACGATACGAATCTGATGATCCAAAAAATCGCCCCGCAGTTCGGTGTTGATCGGAACAAAGATCGCGCCCCGCTTTTGCACCGCGATCATCGCCAAGAGAAAGTCCCGGCTGTTGTAGGCAAGCGCGAGCACCCTATCTCCTGGCCCGACACCCAGACCCGCAAAGGCAGACGCTAACACATTGGTTTCAGTATCGAATTCCTCGAACGTCAGTGTCCGGCCATCGTCGAAAGTGCAGAAAACGCGGTCGCCATACCGCACGGCTTGACGCTTTACCAGATCAAGAGAGGTCCAGTTATCTAAAGAAATTTTACTCATCGATTTCCCGTGTGAAGCAATTCAAAGAAATTTACATTCGATTTGAGCAAGAAACACTTTCCCTATCAAGCACGCGCTCGGTGCCTCCGACGCAGCAATAAAACCGGGAGGATAGAACACATGCTAACAACCCCGACCGCAATAAATCCGTCCTGAAACCCCAACGTGTTGGCCTGGGCGTTCACGACATCACCGAGATAATCAAGGGCAAGCGGATCCCGTAGACCCTGAGGAATGCCCCCCTCGTTCAACAATCCGCGGACCGCGCCGAGCATTTCCCGCGTCGCATTGTTCCCCGAAGTCTGCGTTGAAGTGAAGGCGGCGCTGTGGAATTCGACCCGTCGTTCCAGCACAACGACCAAGGTGTTGATGCCACAAGATCCGCCGAGCATCAGGCAAAGATTTACAGCGCCAGCACCCCGCGTGAGTTGCGAAGGCGGTAAGGCGGCCAGTGCCACGGCATTCAACGACGGCGATATGAGCGCCACCCCAACACGGCCAATAAAAAGGTAAAGGGCGATGCTCCAGAACACCGTATCGACATCGGAGTCCGCCATCAGAATGACGCTTACAGCGAAAACGAACAGCCCCACGATGATGACGGTATGGGCTGGAAACCGGTCGGCGAGCCGTCCGGTAATCGGCAGAATGAATGCCGCGGCGATACTGCCGGGTAGGAGCAGAGAGCCCGCTACGGTCGCGGTATAGCCCTACACGATCTGGCCAAAGACGGGAAAGATATAAACCGTGGCGAAACTGCCAAAGCCGAACAAAAACGATACGGCGACAGCTGTCGAGAACCGTGCGTTCTGAAACAGGCTAAGATCGAGAAGATTACCTTCCGGCCTGCGCTGCGAGAGAATAAATCCGGCGAAGGAGACAATCAAAAGAAAGATCAGCGTCAGAATACCATTTGAGGTCCAGCCGTCGCGCTGACCATTGCCAATGACCGTCATAAGGCAAAATACAGCGGCACACATGAAAGCATAGCCGACGAAATCGAACGGGCCAGCTGGCTCCGACTGCGCCCGATCCGGGATAAAAAACGATCCCAGGACAAGCGAGAGAATCGCCGCCGGAATCGGTACGAAGAAAATATAGCGCCAATTGAGAAAATCGATGGTGATGCCGCCGATCGCGGGTCCCAGTCCCAGGGCGATCACCACCCCCATGCTGAATAGCCCCATCGCCGTGCCGCGCTTTTCCGGTGGGAATACCTGGAACAGTACGATCATCACCATGGGCTGAATGATCCCGGCGGCGAAACCCTGAATCACACGGCCTAGGATGATGGTATCGAGGGTCGGACCGAATCCGCATACCATACTTCCGAAACAAAACAGCAAGAGCGACGACGAAAAGGCCACCCGCTGGCCGACCTTGGCGATAAACCAATTGTTCAGAAGTAAACTGGTAACCGTCGTCGCGATAAAAGCGGTCGAAAGGAACTGGGCTTTATCCTGCCCAACACCAAACGCGCCCATCACATTCGGTATCGCCACATTCACCATGGTGCTCGAAAACACCATGGTGAAAAACGCAGCCAGCCCAGCAACGGTAACGAACAACCGATAAAACGGACCATAGCGGGCAAATAGGGCTTCACTGCTACGCGACATGTTGCCTTGCCGCCTACCCTGGCCGCCGGCGGTTATCGGAACTCATTACGTTAACCCAATCGAACAACCAACCAGTGCGCCATTACGCGCGCTCAATCAACTGGTACATGACACCGTGACCATCGCGGGGATGGACGAATACTTGGGTCCCCGCTTCAATTATGCGAGCGCCATTTTCTTTCATTTCAGCCGTTGACTCGGCCAAGTTATCGACGGCCAACGCCACCAAATGAACGCCTTCCCCATATTTCTCAAGCGCGGTGCCGATTGCACCGCCGTCGCCTAATGGCTCCGCGAGCTCAATGAAGCGGCCTTCGTCGCCAAGCGGTACAATGGCCCGTGTCATGCCGAGATGAGGTACTTCATCGGGGCCCTTGCTGGCCTTCATGCCAAGCTTGTTTTCATAATCCTTCAGGCTAGCGTCGAGGTCGTTGACTCGCACTACGATGTGGTCGATCCATTTCGGCATAGTCGTCACTCCTATTTATTGAGTTTCTAGAGAACCTTCGCACAGTTTATCGTCCGATGTCTTTATATCGGAACAAGAATAACAGCCGAATTAATGGAAATACCAAATAGCCTTGGGCGGCGGCGATTTTGGATCATGCCGCAAACAATGTCGCGTCTTATTCCACAATCAATCGAACGAGACCGTCACAGCGCTGTTGACGAACATCTGAGCACCGGATTCGGTATCCTGGAAAACTGAATAGCCTTCACCCGAGATCGTGGCTGACCCCGGTGTAGTTTCATTATCCCAACCCGAACCGGCTTTAACGCTATCATTGTCGTCGCCATCGATGATCAATGTATGCTCTGAATCGGTAACTGTATTCCTGCCGCCGGTCGCCGAAAATACCGTCGCCACGTCAAGCATAAGCGTACCACCATTCCCGGTAATGTCGATTTGCTCGATATTGGACAGTTGGTCGCCGCGTAGCGGCCTCAAATTAAAGCTTACGGCATCGCCGGAGAATTCCACGAGATCGAAATCGGCACCGCCATCCAGGCGCCCGAAGCTTGTATCGGTTGCAACGAATACATCGTCGCCATCGCCGCCATGCATCAAATCCGCACCACCACCGCCAACAATCGTATCCTCACCACCCTTCGCGAGGAACACTTCGACGGTGTTTGTTCCGGTTAACGTGTTTCCATCACCATCGCCCAAATCTGTGACGTCTTTACTGACGAGGGATAGCTCGGTACCACTTTGCGTCAAGTCGAGAACAAAACCATCATTCGCCTCGAGCCCAACCACGGTATCGAAACTGTTGACAAGCGTCCCGCCGGACGCATCGATGATTTGGAAACTGTCTCCGCCGCCGACACCGAAGGGATCAATTTCGCTGATCACCAGCGTTCCGCCAAGCATCAGTGTGCCGTTGGCGGCCAACCGGTCGTGATCGGTGGTCGCGGTGCCTCCAAGGTCGATATGCATCGCGCTCTCGAAATCAAAAGACATATCGCCATCGACCGTAACGAGACCAAAACCCGAACCGTTATCGAATACGCCGCCTTGGTTGGCGATCGATACACCCGTTGCGGCAATCGAGCCGTTGCCGTCTATCGAAATCGTTCCCTGGTTCACGAAGACACCACCCGCATTCGCGGAAACGGCCAGATCCGCATCAGCGGCAATCGCCAACACACCGTTATTGGTGAAGTTAAATGTATCGAGGGTGAGGGCATTGCCCACCGTACCCACGGCGTTAAACGATAGGTCCGAACTCAATGCGAAATTGCTTTGCAACGCGAAGGTAGCGTCATCGAGCGTAATGGTGGCCGCGCCTGATGCCGCCACAACTGATCCGCCACCAAAGGAAAACAGCGAACCAATCACGGCGTCCGCGCCATCATCCAAGGTGACCGTACCGGCCGTATTGGCGACGTCCCCATCAAATCGCGTCTGGCCCACGATACTCAGTTGGGCCTCATTCTGCAGCGCTACGCCAACCGTTCCTCCAGCCGTGAAAGCGATATCACTCTGGTTCACCAACGTTCCATCGCCGGTAATGTCACCGCCTTCGAATATAAGTTCCGTCGACGCAAGCGTGAACGATGTGCCGGTAATATCGAGATCGCCGGCAAAGCGTACCTGACCGCTGCCAGACAAGGCCGCACCCGCGCCTTGAGCCAGCGTGCCGTCCGTGGCGACCGACAATGTCCCGTCCGCCACAATCGTCCCATCATTCGCCAGCAGGCCTTCCGAGAAGGTCAGCACCGCACCATTACCGATATCGACCGTCCCGTTATTGTCGAAGGTGCCGCCCGCACCCGGATCGATCACCGAACTCGTAACGACATCCAATAGCGCGTTATTCGTTACATCGGCACTCGACAGGGTGCCATCCGAAAGCGACAGCACACCGTCATTCACCGTCGCGACCGCAACCTCGCCGCCATTGGAGACCGCCACGGTGCCTTCGACCGTCACCGTCCCCGACCCCGCCAGGGTGCTATTGTCGACGACGATACTGGAATTGGCTTCCAAGGTCAGGTCCACGTCCTGATCGAAACGCGCATCCCCCGACAGGCCCAACGTCCCCGCTGTAAAGTCGAGAACACCCGTATTCACTCCCGTTCCGCCGGTCACCTCGAGAATGCCCAACAAGGCGATCTCGCCCGCGTTCAGCAATGTCCCGCCGCCGTCCTGCTGTAACGTCGCGCCGTCCGCCACCGATATCGTGCCACCTGAGGCGTTGCTCACCGTGTCGCCGTTCAACGACGCCGTACCGGCGGTTACCAAGATCGACCCTGAATTCAACAGAACGCCGCTGTCGTCTGTCAGGCTCGCGCGCGAATTGCCGCCATCCAGCGTTACCGCGCCGCTCGACGTCAAACCGATCCCTGTCGCCGTCACACCCGCATCCGTGATCGACAGCGCACCCTCGTTCGCAAACGTGCCGCCAATCACGCCGTCGGCGATGAAACTCACATCACCCTGATTCACAAATGTCCCGGTGCTGACAATATTGCCACCTTCGAACAAGAAATCCGGATCCACCGTGGCCAGCGTGTAGGTGGTGCCGCCGATATCGAGATCGCCGGCGAAGCGTACCTGCCCGCCGCCCGACAATGCCGCGCCCGCCCCCTGGGCCAGCGTGCCATCCGTACCGACCGACAACGTCCCATCGGTCGCAATCGTCCCGTCATTCACCAGCAGGCCTTCCGAGAAGGTCAGCACCGCGCCGTTGCCGATATCGACCACCCCGATATTGTCGAACGTGCCATCGTCCTGCTGTAGCGTCGCGCCGTTCGCCACCGATATCGTGCCACCCGAGGCGTTGCTCACCGTATCGCCAATCAACGACGCCGTACCGGCGGTTACCAAGATCGACCCCGAATTCAACAGAACGCCGCTGTCGTCTGTCAGGCTCGCGCGTAAATTGCCGCCATCCAGCGTTACCGTGCCGCTCGACGTCAAACCGATCCCTGTCGCCGTCACACCCGCATCCGTGACCGACAGCGCACCCTCATTCGTAAACGTTCCACCAATCACACCGTCGGCGATGAAACTCACATCACCCTGATTCACAAATGTCCCGGTGCTGACAATATTGCCACCTTCGAACAAGAAATCCGGATCCGCCGTGGCCAGCGTGTAGGTGGTGCCGCCGATATCGAGATCGCCGGCGAAGCGTACCTGACCGCTGCCAGACAATGCCGCACTCGCGCCTTGAGCCAGCGTGCCGTCCGTGGCGACCGACAATGTCCCGTCCGCCACAATCGCCCCATCATTCGCCAGCAGGCCTTCCGAGAAGGTCAGCACCGCACCATTACCGATATCGACAGTCCCGCTATTGTCGAACGTGCCGCCCGCGCCTGGATCAATCACCGAACTCACATCGACATCCAACAGCGCGTTATTTGTCACAATCGCGCTCGAAAGGGTGCCATCCGAAAGCGACAGCACACCGTCATTCACCGTCGCGACCGCAACCTCGCCGCCATTGGAGACCGCCACGGAGCCTTCGACCGTCACCGTCCCTGATCCCGCCAATGTGCCATTGTCGATAACGATGCTGGAATTAGCTTCCAGGGTCAGGTCCACGTCCTGATCGAAACGCGCATCCCCCAACAGACCCAGCGTGCCCGCCGTAAAGTCAAGGACACCCGTATTCACTGCCGTCCCGCCGGTCACTTCGAGAACGCCCAACAAGGCGATCTCACCCGCGTTCAACAATGTGCCGCCGCCGTCCTGCTGTAGCGTCGCGCCGTCCGCCACCAATATCGTGCCACCCGAGGCGTTGCTCACCGTGTCGCCAATCAACGACGCCGTACCGGCCGATACCAAGATCGACCCCGAATTCAACAGAACACCACTGTCGTCTGCCAGGCTCGCGCGCGAATTGCTACCATCCAGCGTTACCGTGCCGCTCGACGTCAAACCGATCCCTGTCGCCGTCACACCCGCATCCGTGACCGACAGCGCACCCTCATTCGTAAACGTGCCGCCAATCACGCCGTCGGCGATGAAACTCACATCACCCTGGTTCACCAGTGTCCCGGTGCTCACAACAGCCCCGCCTTCGAACAAGAGACCCGCGTCCGCCGAAGCCAACGTGTAGGCGGTGCCGCCGATATCGAGATCGCCGGCGAAGCGTACCTGCCCGCCGCCCGACAATGCCGCGCCCGCCCCCTGGGCCAGCGTGCCATCCGTACCGACCGACAACGTCCCATCGGTCGTAATCGTCCCGTCATTCACCAGTAGGCCTTCCGAGAAGGTCAGCACCGCGCCATTACCGATATCGACCGTCCCGTTGTTGTCGAAGGTGCCGCTCGCGCCTGGATCAATCACCGAACTCGTAACGACATCCAGCTGGCCGTTATTCGTCACGAACGCGCTCGTCAGTGTGCCATCCGACAGGGTCAACCGACCGCTATTTGTCATCCGCGCGACGTCAATCGTGGTCGTCAGCGTTGAGCCCTGCACCGCATGCTCGAACAAGCCAGAACCGTCAAATGTTCCGCCAAACGATGCCGAAGCACCCGTATCGACCAACAAGGTTCCGTCAACCGTCGTATCGAAGATCGTTAGGGACGATCCCCCGGCGACAGACACCGTCGTCGAGTCAGTAACCGTATCTCCGCTCAAATCGCCGTCGGTCGTGAAATCGTAAAATCCGCCACCCGCCAAGACGTTCGTACCGTCTAGGTCGATCGATCCCGTTCCCTGAAACGATAATGTCCCACCGATTTCATACCGGCCATCGATTGACGTCAGGCTGCCGAAATTGTTGATATCGATATCGGCGACCCCATCATTGAAGATGAGGAGACCTCGATTTTGGAGGTTCGACACACCGCTGATCTGTTCGGCATCCCCAACGCCATCACCGAGCCCTATTGTCCCCAACGCACCAATCGTGATGCCGGCACCTAGTTCAAGCGTACTGCCGCCCGCGAGGCCAACACTGCCGCCGTCGTCGATATCGAACGCTCCCGCCAAATGCCTATAATTCGTGTTGACCAGAGACAAATCGCCATGCGCCACGACTGTGCCCGTATTCTCAACTTGAGTTGTCGCTCCTGACACCGTTCCAATTGAAACATCGCCGCCATTGGCAATCGTAATCTCGCCAGCATTCAGCAACGTACCGCCGCCGTCCAACTTCAGCGCCGCCCCATCCGCAACCGAAACCGTGCCAGCCGAGGCGTTACTCACCGTGTCGGCATTCAACGACCCGATGCCGCCCACCACCGACACCAGACCTTCGTTTAGCAAGATGTCACTGCTATCCGTCAAGCTCGCTGTCGCGTCCAGCGTCACCGTCCCATTCGCTTTCAGTGCTATTCCGCTCGCCGACACAGACACGCCCACGATCGAGAGTAGCCCTTCGTTCACAAACGACCCGCCGATGACCCCGTCGGCGATGAAACTCACATCGCCCTGGTTGACCAATGTCCCGGTGCTCACAATTTCGCCACCGGCGAATACGAGATCCGGGTCCACCGAAGCTTGCGTATAAGTGCTGCTGCCAATATCGAGATCACCGGTGAAGCGCACCTGGCCGCTACCGGCTAGCGTGCCGTTGTCTTCCATGACCAACGCACCATCAGCGACCGCTAGCATCCCATCCGCTGCAATTGTCCCGCTGTTCGACAGCACTCCGTCCGAAAACGTCAGGACAACCCCATTCCCTATATCGACCATC
Source organism: Alphaproteobacteria bacterium (assembly GCA_021774385.1). Classification (GTDB taxonomy): domain Bacteria; phylum Pseudomonadota; class Alphaproteobacteria; order UBA8366. Next base: position 6,680 of record JAJFJC010000240.1, on the reverse strand, counting down.
CCGCTATTGTCGAAAGTTCCGCTCGCACCTGGGTCGACCACCGAACTCGCGACGACATCCAACAGACCAATATTCTCGGCGTTGATGCTAGAAATAAGACCATTATCCAACGACAGCGTTCCGCTGTTGGTGAGATCCACACTCGAAAGCGTTCCGGCCGAAAGTGTAAGCTCGCCGCTGTTGGTCAGGCTCGCGATATCAATCAGGCTCGTCAGCGTCGAACCCAAAGCCGCGTGTTCGAACGACCCCGTACCCGTAAGCAAACCGTCAAATGTAACCGTGGAAGAATCCGTTGCGATCAACGCGCCATCGACCGTTGTATTCGACACCGTCAGAACTGTATTGTTCGCCACCGATACCGATGTAGATCCGACGATAGAGTCAGATGTCAGGTCGGCATCAATCGAGAATCCAAACGCGCCGCCGCCAGCAAGCGCCACTGTCCCCGTCAGATCAATCGAACTACCCGATTCCAACGACAACGAACCCAACACGTCGTACCGGCTATTATTCGTTTCGATACGACCGAAATTATTCGTTGCAACCGCGAGCTCACCGTTATCGAAGACGAGCAGCCCACGGTTTTCGAGAGCGAAACCCCCACTAACGGCTTCCACCGTCCCTGCGTTATCGCCGAGACCAAGCGTACCAAGCGCACCAATCGTCACATCGGCATCAAGAGCAAGCGTGCTACCTTCGGTCAATCCGAGGCTACCACCATTATCGATGGCCAATGCACCACCGCTTTGCGTGAACAGCGTGTTGAGCAGAAGCACGTCGCCGAACACTTCAACCAAACCGGTGTTGTTAAAATCAGACGATGGAGCAGAGGCCTCGCCAATCGCTAGAGCACTACCGGACGCGACCTGAAAATTTCCGCTATTGAGGATCGATAAGGAGCTTCCAGATTCCGCTACAATGCTGCTATCAGCTGCGGAGGCAGCGGAAAAAAGGCCTGAATTGTCAATGTTGCCGATTATTGACAGCGTGTCCGTGGAAGCGCCGCCGCCGAACTGAAGCGACCCTGTCACCGCATTCACAAGCGTTCCGGCACCTAGGTCGAGAACTCCAGCGTCTCCGGCATCGCCGTTCGCGTTCAATGTAACAACGCCAGAATTGGATATCCCTTTGGTTACATCAAGGTGCGCGTCACCCGTCCCGTCCGACGTAACGGAAATCGATCCGCCAAACAGATTCTCTACGGCACCGCTAATTTGGTGCGAGCCGCTAACGGCGGTAATTTCGGCGCCATTTTCGTTTGTAAGGGTCGCCACATTGAGATCGAGACGTCCGGTATTCGATACCCCGCCAACAAACGAGATCAAACCCGCATTCGAAAAATCGTCGGGCAGGACGAGCTCGGCATCGGCACCGTCCGATATGATGGATAACGTCGCGCCCAGTTGGTTCGCGAAGTTCCCCGTAACTCCCGTTGAACCATCTTCGATTTGGAGTGTTCCGCCGATATCATTCGCAAAGCTAGTAACTGCAATTGCTCCGCCCGACATCGACAGGAATGCGTGATTTTCGAAGGAGCCGGTCCCAACTAAATCGCCATTGCTAAACGCTAGTGCTGGAAAGGAAGACGATGTCGCGAAGTTGACGCCTTCGGCGATTTCCAACGCGGAGGAAAACGATATCTCACCACCTCCGGATATCGCGGCGCCTTCCTGCAACGACAAAGTGCCACCCAAAATCGCGACCTTGGCACCGGACGCCACGTCCAAAGAGCCGCTATGCCGCAAAGTACCGTCATGAAATGTAAAGACCCCGGCGTCGACGTCGAGCAACCCCTGGTTTTCGAAGACCTGTCCATCGTCGAGATCGAAATCAACGCCAACAGAAATTGAGATTGTCCCGCCAGCGGCATTGGTCACCGAGTCGCTGTTCACAAGGGCGGCGCTGTCGAGGAACGACAACTGGCCCCGGTTGATCAAGTTATCACTACTGATTGTCGCACCGGACACCGTCATATCGCCGGAATTGTCGAGCGCGCCAATACCCGCTATTTCAACGCCCAAGCCAGCGTTGATGAAACCGGCACCTTCCAAACGGAGTTCCTGTTTAATCTCAAGTACCGAGGAAAGATCCAGGACACCCTGCTGATGGATAAACGTGACATCGATTACATCGTCTTCGAAATTAAGATCAGCCCGGTTGATGATCTGGCCAGTGCCAGTGAGGGTTTTCGACGCCGTGAGGTCGATCGAGCCACCGGCCGCAAGCGTTAAATCCCCATTGATGCTGTAGGTACCGTCGACGGCGTTCAAGCTTCCCTGGTTGACGAGAAAGACATCAAGCGTGCCGTTGTCGAAGACAATATCGCCCTGGTTCGTGACCACGGCCGACCCCTCGATCACCCCCGAACCGCCATCGCCAATATTGAGCGTACGCCCCGCCTGCAATGTGAAATCGGTCTGAAAATCTATCGAGGACGATGCGCCGACATCCAAAATTGCGCCGTCACCCAGTGACATCACCCCGCTGTGCCGCAATGCCGCGTTACGCAGCACCACCGATCCATCGACAATTAGCATACCGGTATTATCGAGCGTAGTTGGCACGGCATCGGACCCGATGGAAAGCAGACCGGACTGTGCTATTGACACTTGACCGCTATTTTCAAAACTTCCCGTGTCCTGCCGCAACGTCGCCCCGGCGCCGATGTCGATTTCCGCGCCAGCCGCGTTACGGATCGTGGCATCGCCCAACGACGCCACACCGCCGGACACGTCTATAAGGCCTGTATTCAGCAGAACGCCATTCTGAACATTCAGCCGGCCTGTCGTGGTGTCGTTTCCGAGCAAATTAATCAGGCCGCTATTCGACAGGCTTCCCTCAATCGTGAGCGAGGAATCCACGTTCGCCGATGCCAGCGATATCGTCCCACCGGTTGCGTTCACCACGTTAGCCGTGATGAAGGCACCGCCGTCGGCGAGACCTACCGCGCCATTGTTTTGAATTTCCAAGAAATTTAGGGAAGCATTGTCTTCAAAGTTATATTCGCCGTTGTTTGTGAGAAACTCCACATCGGCGCGCAAATCCGCCACATTCGTTAAAACGAACTGATTTTCAATGCCTGTTACGGTCCAACTACCTTCCGTCGTGACGGCATCGCCCGCGCCACCGGAAACGGACACGGTGCCCGTGTCGGAAATCCCGCGAATGAGCGCGGTCGTGACCGTGAAACTGTTTGCCCCGGCGCCGGCAAGGTCAATCGCTTCGATCGCGCTGGTGTTGACCAACAAATCGGCATCGAAAACCAAGCCCGCGCCCGCGGCCTCGATCGTATCGACTCCGGCGCCGCCATCGATCGTAAGGTCATTCGCATCAAACACAATTCGGTCGGCGCCACCAGCGGCAAAAATACTGTCTTTGCCAAGGCCCCCATTAATTGTGTCCGCGCCGCTGCTGCCAAGGATCGTGTCATCGCCTTCGCTTGCGCGGACTTGCTCGATATCGACGATCTGCCTTGCAATGGTCTGCCCGCCAACGGCGACAGCGGTCCCATCGGCCAAGTTCAACACGATATCAACATCGACACCGGTCAGGTCCAGTACATCAAACCCAGCGCCACCATCGAAAACATCGTCGCCAATGCCACCACCCGCATTGATGAGATCATCACCGTCGCCGCCTCGAATCGTGTCCGTACCGCCGACACCGTTAAACGTGTCATTGCCAGCACCACCGATCAGCGTATCGTCGCCGCTTGTCCCGGAAATCGTGTCATCGCCGGACCCACCGATTATGCCCTCGATACCGGCAATGACATCCTCAACGGGTCCTGTAAGAGAACTGAAGCGGATGCTCCCGTTCTCAAGATCAACGTCCAAACTGGTCGTCAGCGCCGAATAGTCGAGAGTATCGGTCCCCGTACCGCCAGCGTAACTGTCGGAAGCGGCGTCGGTCGAAGCGATGATCAGATCATTGCCAGCACCGCCCAGGATTGTGTCGCCACCGCTTCCCCCGATAAGCGTATCATTACCCGCACCGCCGGATATTCTATCCGCACCCGCACCGCTATCGAATATTTCACCTTCATCGCCGCCAATTATCGTGTCGTCGCCGGTCCCGGTGAGAACGCGTTCAATGCTGGAGAGCGTATCGGTTTCAAGCTCCGAAACAGATACCGTTCCGGTGGACAGGTCGATCGTTATCCCATCAGTGACGCTCGAATAATCCGCGGTATCGATTCCGCCGCCGCCCGCAAGCCGATCGGTCCCCGCACCGCCAACGAGAAAATCATCGCCGCTGCCGCCGAGGATCGAGTCCGCACCCGCACCCCCCGTTAAACTATCGGCGCCTGCGCCCCCTTGAAGCGTATCGTCCTCGCTGCCACCAATAAGGCTGTCGTCACCGTCGCCACCGATGAAGTTTTCTATATTCCGAAATGTATCCGCGGCAAAGCCAGCCGCTGTTGCCGTACCCGTCGCAACGTCAATCGTCACCGCATCTGCAACGCCCGCGTAATCCAGCGTATCGACACCATCGCCACCATCAATGTCATCGACATCATCGTCGCCGGCATCCAGCGCCGCGACAAAGTGATCGTCACCATCCCCGCCCGCCAAGGCGTCATTGCCGGCACCACCACTCAGCGTATCAGCACCATCGCTCCCCGTAATCGTGTCGTCCGCGCCACCACCGATTACCGTTTCGATATCCCTGATGATGTCGGTTCCAATACCGGTACCGGTCGCCAATCCGGCGCTCAAATTGACATCAATCTGGGTCGTCACCGCCGAGTAATCGATTGTATCGTTACCGGACTCCGCGATGGTTCCGTCTCCGCCGGTATACTGATCGTCACCGGACCCGTCGCGTTCGACAAACACATCATTGCCGGCGCCGCCAAAATGCAGATCGTTGCCGACTCCGCCGTCTAGTGTGTCGGCCCCATTATCGCCGGAAAGGGTGTCGTTCCCCTCGCCGCCAAACACTGTATCGGCACCATTGGCACCGAAAAGAAGATCGTTCCCATCTTCACCAAAAAGCCGGTCCGCGCCCGCGCCGCCGTCCAATGTGTCCGCGCCCGACCCACCCAAGATGACATCTTGGCCGGCACCGGACGCAACACTGTCGGCACCATCGCCTGTCTCGATGACGTCGTCGTTTGCGCTGCCGGCGATAACATCAATGCCACTTCCGCCGAGAACCCGCTCGATACCCGCGAAGGCGTCCGTACCGACAGTGTCTCCCGCCGCACCACCAATTCCAAGATCGACGACCAACGTGCCCGTTTCCGCGGCGAAATCGATGGTATCGAAACCATCGCCCCCCTCAATGACATCGTTGCCGGCGCCACCGATCAGCGTATCGTCGCCGGCACCGCCGCGCAGCGTATCGTCACCGCCACCGCCAGCCAACGCATCCGCACCGCCCCCCCCTTCCAAGGTATCGCCATCGGTTCCACCGGTTAGGGTATCGGCCGCGCTGCCGCCGACGACACGCTCGATCCCATCGAAGCTGTCAGTCCCGAAACCCTGTCCCGCGGACGTTCCGGCGGCAAGATTGACCGTGACGGGTCCAGCAGCGCTACTGAAGTCGAGCGTATCGAGTCCGTCACCGCCGCTGAAACTGTCGTCGCCGGTGTCGTCCCCCGCATCAAACAGATCGTCGCCCAGACCACCGATCAGCCTATCGGCGCCGGCACCACCCGCCAGTCGGTCGGCGCCGTCGCCACCGTCAATCGTATCGGCGCCGCCGCCGCCGCGCAGCGTATTCGCGGCACCATCACCCTTAATCGAGTCGTCGCCAGCGCCGCCAAGAACGTCCTCGAAGGCGGTAACACTATCGTTGCCTATGCCCGCGCCTGTCGCGGTCTCGGCATCAAGATCAAGGGTCACACCACTCGTCACGGCGGAATAGTCGAGCGTATCGGCGCCGCTTCCGCCGCTATAGGTGTCGTCGCCAGAGCCATCCTGCTCAACAATGACATCATCACCCGCACCGCCAGCAACGCTGTCAGCGCCGGAACCGGCGTCTATCAAATCGGCGCCGCCTTGGCCGGCGATCGCGTCCGCACCGGCGCCACCGGAGAGGGTATCCTTTCCGCTGCCGCCGATCAGCGTATCGTCGCCGTCATCACCATTGATGATATCGTTGCCCGCGCCACCATCCACCAGATCGCCGCCAGCACCACCGGAAATCGTATCGATCCCGGCGCCACCGCTGGCGGTATCGTCACCCGCACCGAGTTCGAGGTGGTCATCCTCACCGCTGCCCGTGACAATGTCGGCTCCAGCACCACCGACTACATGCTCGATACTCGTTAAAAAGTCCGTGCCGATTTCATCGCCACTGGCGACGCCCGCCGCAAGGTTGATGGACAGACCGCCGACGGACGCACTTGCGTCGAACACATCGAAGCCGTCACCACCGTCAAGTCTATCGTTTCCGGCTTCGCCGAAAAACGTGTCCGCGCCATTACCGCCAATCAGCGTGTCCGCACCCGTACCGCCTTCCAATATGTCGGCGCCGTTTCCCCCTTGCAGTAAATCCGCGCCATCATTGCCCTGTAGGCGATCATCGCCTGCGTTGCCTTCTAGTGTATCCGCTCCCAAGCCGCCGATGAGCGTATCCGTATCCGCCCCGCCGGTAAGCCTGTCATCGCCGGCCTCGCCACGCAGCGTATCTTGTCCGGCACCGCCGTCGAGTGAATCACGCCCCTCGCCGCC
>JAJFJC010000239.1 GCA_021774385.1 Alphaproteobacteria bacterium | reverse complement strand
GGCGGCGAAGCCGGCAGTCGCGAATACGCTGGCCACCGCCAGACCGCCGGGAACCCAACCGAACCAAGCTTTCGCCGCATTAAACAGCGCGTGCGTCAGTCCTGCATGATAGGCGATGAAACCGATCAAGATGAACATCGGCAGTACGCTGAGAACATAATTGATCGACTTCGAATGTGGGATCGTTCCGACGATACCCGCGCCCGCGTCCCATCCAATAATCGCGACCGTTCCAAAAAGGCCGGCGATTGCTGCGGCCGCGAATACGCGCACACCGCTGAAGACCATGAGCAACAGCCCGCCGGTACCGACCAAACCAATTGTAAATTCATCCATCAGTCGGCCTCCACCCTATTTTTTTCCTTTAGTAGATCTACTTTTTCTTCCTCTCCGGCGAGACCCGCATCAATCTCATGTTGCGCTTGTTCGTCCACGGTCTCGATATGAGGAACGGCAATTTGCTTTGCGTTGGGATTCTTGATGAGCCGGGCAAACCCCGCCGCCTGCAACAAAAGCCGTCCCATCAATACCGTGAATGCCACCGGCACCGCTAATTTCGACGGCCAAAGAACAATCTCGACATCAATCGTACTGTCGCCAATCGTCCAGGCCCGTTCGAAATGTCCCCAGGTATAAACGATCAAAATTCCAATTATGACCACGATCGCTAAAGTCCCTAAAAGCTCCATTATGTAAAGCGCACGTCCCTTGAAGCGGCCGAGGATGATTTCCATTCGGATATGGCCACCGAGCCTTTGGCAATAGGCGATACCCAAAAACGCGAAGGCGGTCATCGAGATTTCCACGATATCGACATAGCCGGGCACGGGAAAATTGAGAAGCTTGCGACCGAACACCTGATAGGTACCAACAAACATCAATCCTAAAATTGTGAGTGCCGCGATGAAATTCAAAAACCGCTCAAGAACATGATACATTTCATCGAACGTCTCCAACCGTTGTGCGGCAGGACTTAGTTCGTCGGCATCGTTCATTGCCATGACAAGTTCCAGATAATTATGAAATTGATAAAGCAGAGGCTGCCGGACCAAATTTGATCCAACAGCCTCTATTAATTAGCGCCGCGTCTACTTCTTCATAGATGCCGAGGCTTCAGCAGCGGTTTTCAGTACGAGGTCGAGAAGTTCCTGAGCCGGAATATCGCCTTCGTTTTCCTTCACCCACTGGTCCCACAAGGGCTGACCGCCTACGCGGCGGAATTCAGCCATTTCCTTCTCGTCGATTGTGACCATCTTCATCATTTTCGGCCATTTCGCGAGATTTACCTTATCCTTCTTGATATAGGCAGCGGCCTGAGCCTTCGACGCCGGCAGTTTCAGGTCTTGCAGAAGTTTCTGATACTGCGAGGGCAACGCATCATAAGCCTTCGTATTGAAAACGATCGGGCAGTTAACCGTGCCGAGCGTCATGTTCGTGGTCACCCAGTCAGCAATTTCGTCAAGCTTGTAGGCGCTAAATGTGTACGTCATCGGGAAGCCGATCGCATCAACCGTACCGCGCTGCAATGCGGTATAGGTCTCGGAAGCCGGCATTGTCGTCGGCACCGCGCCAATCGCTTTCGCCGACCGGCCCATGCCGCCCAATGCGCGCAACCGCTTACCCTTGAAATCGGACACCTTCGAAGGCGGCGTACCCTTACCCATATATTCGTACTGCGGCAGGATATTCGACATGTAAACGGTCGCATTCCACTTCGCCAACGCCGTCTTCACGGCGGGGTGCTGATAAACCTTTTCGTGAACGATCCGCATGACTTCCAGGTTCGTCAACGGGAGGAATGGCAAGTCGAGCACGTTCAGCGGCTTGTTCTTGCCGGGGTGATAGGCTGCACAAAACAGCGCCGCCTCGAAAGCCCCAACGGAAATGCCGTCTAGGTTTTCCTTACTCTTCGAAAGCTGGCCGCCGTAGTAGAGCTTGACCTGGAAGTTTCCACCAGTCCGCTTCTTGACCTCGCTGGAAATAAACTCAAGCCCTTCGGAAAACGCGCGGCGCTTGCCCCAAAGCGATAACTTGAAGGTAACCTTTGGCCCTTTGACTTCCTGGGCTGATGCCGTGCCGATGGCCCCGGTCGACACCATGCCGAACGTTGCCAAAGCAACAGCTGTAGTTAGAAGTAGTGACTTTCTCATGATCATTGGTCCTCCCGTGACCGTGAATCTCTCTGTTCAGTTTCCTTTTTAGGCTTTCCCTGCTTTGCGTTATTGCGCAAAGACGAGAGCGAGAATGACATGTTCGCGGCATTCTCTAACCTATGATGCGCACTCTAACCCGATGCATAAGGCACGGTAAACAAGATTAAACCATATCCCCGGATGGTAGTCCCGCGTCGACGAAGGCATTCCCCTAAACGATTCCCTCCAGCCTGTCTACGATACCTGACGTGCCCGTCCGGCATCACGGATTGCTGTCAGGGTTGTCCGAGTTGTGATCACATCGACATCGAGACGAATTTCAATTAGCGATATCCTCCCCGCGCCCAGCGCGGCGTCGAACGCGGGTGCGAAGTCTTCGGTACGTTCGACCAGCGCACCAAATGCACCAAAGCTTTCCGCCCATTTTACGAAATCCGGGTTGGTCAGCGCGGTCGCGATGGTCCGATCGGGGAAATCGCGCTCTTGATGCATCCGGATCGTGCCGTAGGCGCCATTATTCACAACGATGATGATCGGATCGATCCCATAATGCATCGCGGTCGCGAATTCCTGCCCGGACATCATGAACCCACCATCTCCGACAAACCCGATCACCGGGCGGTTCGGATTGACCAGCCGGGAGGCAATAGCCGCCGGCACGCTATAGCCCATGGCGCCGCTTGTCGGTGCGATTTGCGAAGGATAGGCCGTATAGCGATAGAAACGCTGCGACCAGCCGGAGAAATTCCCGGCGTCGCAGGTGATGATCGCATCATCGCCGGCCCGTGACTGAATTTCTGCAATCACCTGCACCATATCGACCGCGCCCGGCATATCCATCGTTGGCAATAGGTTATCAAGATAGTCTTTACGCGCCTGCGCCGCCCAATCGCGCCAACCGCTGGCCGATACCGCGACGGCGTTCCGCGCAGCAGCCGCGAACCGGTCAACGGCGGCGGCGATCGGCAAGTCGGCTTGATAGACCCGGCCAAGCTCGTCGGGGTCGGAATAGATGTGGATGAGTTTCTGTTTCGGGCGCGGCGCTTCGACAAGCGAATAACCCGATGTCGTCATTTCACCCAACCGGGCGCCGACAACCAGTAACAAATCTGCATCCTTGACCCGCGCCGCCAGCGCGGCATTCACGCTCGTCCCCAATTCGCCGACATAACAATCACTATTATTGTTGACGATATCCTGACACCGAAATGATGCCGCCACGGGCAATCCATTCGCTTCCGCATAATTGACGATGTCCGCGCAGGCGGTTTCCGTCCAACCGCCGCCACCGACGATCATGAGGGGACGCTCTGCAGAGGCGAGCCTGTCCTGCATGGCAGTGATATCAGCGGGATCGACGCCGGGGCGAACCGTTTTAAAGCGATCGGCGTCGCCGATACCGGTCATGTCCCGCAGCATATCTTCCGGCA
>JAJFJC010000238.1 GCA_021774385.1 Alphaproteobacteria bacterium | reverse complement strand
TGACGGGACGCTTGATTGACGCCTGGGCGATTTGACGGACTATGCCGCTAGTCACCGTGGCGCTATCATTCCGCGACCCCAACACCCACCGGACATAGCAACCGAAGGACGGCTCATGGCGCAACTCGATACCGGCACCGAAGAACTGCTTGCGGATTTAACCGACCGCATCCTGACCATCACGCTCAATCGGCCGCAGGCGCGCAATGCCCTGTCACCGGAACTGATGTTCGGGTTGCGCCGGACCATCGCCAAATATGGCGACCATTCGGATGTCGGTGCCCTTGTCTTGACCGGCGCCGGCGGCGCGTTCTGCGCTGGTGGCGATGTCAAACGCATGGCCGCGCGCAAGGATGGCGAACAGTCGGCGGAAGCGAAATATCAGGATATGCTGGCGCGGCACTTGGAATCCGCGGGTGCGATCCGCAACCTGCGCATTCCGACCGTGGCCGCCATTCCCGGCGCCGCCGCCGGTGCGGGCCTGGCGCTCGCTTTGTCCTGCGACATGCGCGTCATGGCTGACAGCGCCTTCGTCACGACCGGCTACGCCAAAGTCGGCCTGCCCGGAGATTACGGCGTCGCCTGGATGCTGACCCGCGTCATCGGGCCCGGGCTCGCGCGTGAACTGATGCTGACCTGCGAGCGCGTTACCGCGGAACGGGCGCTTTCGCTCGGCCTGGTCAACCGTGTCGCCACGTCCGAAACGCTCGACGATGCGGTTCAGGAACTCGTCGCGCCGCTCGCCACCGGTCCCCGCGTCGCCCTCCGGTATATCAAGGACAATCTCGACGATGCGCTGGAGATTGACCATGCGACGGCCATCGACCACGAAGCCGCCCGCATGCTCCGGGCGCAGAGCACAGCGGATCACAAGGAAGCGGCTCGGGCCTTCGTCGAAAAACGGGCCCCGAATTTCATGGGAGAATGAGTCGTCAATGGATGCAGAGAACCCACGGCAATGACAGATTTTCATGGCGTATTCCCCTATTTGGTATCACCCCTCAATCAGTCCGGTGAGATACTGACCGGCGTCTTGGGAAGATTGTGCGATGATCTGATCGCAAAAGGCGTTCACGGTTTGACACCCTTGGGGTCGACGGGAGAATTCGCATACCTAAACAGGGAGCAGCGAATTCGCGTTGTGCAGTCGACAATTGAAGCCGCCGGCAAACGGGTGCCAGTCGTGGCCGGTGTCGCGTCGACGGCGACGGCGGATGCGGTTGAACAAGCGCAAACTTATGAGCGCCTAGGCGCTGACGGAATTCTGGCCATTCTGGAAGCCTATTTTCCCGTTCAAGGTAGCGGGATCGAGACTTATTTTCGGTCAATAGCCGATGCGGTCGATATACCGGTTATTCTGTATACGAACCCGCAATTTCAACGGTCAGATCTGACCCTCGATGTTATTGAGCGCCTCGCGGCCCACCCGCGGATTAATTACATCAAGGACGCCTCGACAAATACGGGCCGTCTTCTTTCCATCATCAACCGGTGCGGCGACAGCATTAAGGTGTTCTCCGCCTCGGCCCATATTCCCGCCGCCGTCATGCTGATTGGAGGGGTCGGCTGGATGGCAGGCCCCGCCTGCGTGATTCCAAAAGAAAGCGTCGCCTTGTATGAGTTATGCCGCGCTGGCGAATGGGACAAGGCCATGGAGGCGCAACGCGGGCTTTGGAAAATGAACGAGGCCTTTGCGCATTTTAACCTCGCGGCCTGCGTGAAGGCAGGACTCCAAATACAGGGCTATGACGTCGGCAATCCCATCCCGCCGACCGCAGCGCTTACGGACGACCAGCGAAAGGTACTGGAAGATATATTAATCAGCTTGACGTAAAACTCGAGTGCCGATCCGCCCGTTAACCCGAGCGCGGCGTGTCCGGCGGCACGGGCTCCATATAGGGAAACCGCGCGAGCCCTTTGGTCATGGTGGTGCTGGTGGCTTTGGCGGAGCGCACGAATTCCTTCGACGCATCGCGATAGGGCTCATAGTCCCAGGGCGTCCGGTTGCCCTGAAGCAATACGTTCTGCACGAAATGACGCCGTTTCTGGCTTTGGATAATGTCCTGCTTCATGGAGACGGGGTCCCAGCGTGACAGGATGTCGGCGAGCATATCCTTCTCGATATCGGCGTGATCGGGGTCGCCGCAGAGGTTCCGCAATTCGCCGGGATCATTGTCCAAGTCGAACAGCATGCCGGGATCGTCCTCGCAATATATGTACTTAAAGCCGTTCTTCCGGAGCATCAGACACGGCGCATAGATACCCTCGCCGGTATATTCCATCATCACATCGTCTTGCCATTCCCTATCCGTATTGTGCAGCAGCCCGCTCAGACTATGGCCATCCGTCGGTTCGACGAGTTCAGGAGACACGCCGTCGGTGGCCAGGTCCAAAAAGGTCGGCAGTAAATCGACGAGCGAAACACCGCGTTTTTCCACATGCCCCTTGAGGGCTCCCGGCGTGGTGACGATCAACGGTACACGGACCGACCATTCAAAGGGATTGAATTTATACCACATGCCGCGTTCGCCCATCATGTCACCATGATCCGAGGTGAAGACAATGATCGTGTTGTCCGCCAAGCCTGTGTCTTCCAGGGCCGCGGTGAGCTTCCCAACCTGATCGTCGACATAACTGATCATGCCGTAGTAGGCACGCCGCGCTATTCTGATCTGATCGTCATCGACTTGGTGTTCATCCTGACGGATCAGGTGATAGTAGCGCTGGCTCCAGGGGTCGCGGTCCTCAAACGGAATGAACGGCACCGATGGAAGGTCGATCTCGTCTGCATCGTATCGATCCCAGTATCCTTGGGTGATGGTGAAGGGGTTATGGGGGTGCGAGAATGAAGCCGTGAGGAAGAACGGCCGCCCGTCCTGATCGCGCGCAAAATCGTATATCTTTTTCACTGAAGCGAAGGAGACTTCTTCGTCGTAGTCCAATTGAAGCGAACGCTTGCACAGGCCCGCTTCGACAACGCCGCGCAGGCTCATCACCGACGGGGCGAAGGGATAATCGGTTTGGCTCCAATCCGGGGTCCAACCGAAATCGGATGGATAGATGTCGGTCGTGACCCTGTCCTCGAATCCGTGCAGTTGGTCCGGCCCGACGAAATGCATCTTCCCGCTCAGACAGGTCTTGTACCCAAGATCGCGGAGATAATGGGCGAAGGTCGGCACCGAGGCGGGAAACTCGGATGCATTGTCGTAGGCGCCGATGCGGGATGACAACTGCCCTGACATCATCGAAAACCGGGACGGCGCGCAGACGGGATTGTTGCAATAAGCATTCAGGAACGTCGTGCCGCGATCCGACAGGTGCTGCAAATGAGGCGTCTTGACGACGTTATGCCCGTACATGGGAAGCGCCGGCCCGGCCATCTGGTCAGCCTGAATAAATAGAATATTCGGTGCGGACATCTCGTCCCCTCCTTCGTCAATTGATGGTCATTCTAGGCGGGTGCGAAACCGTTCACCAAACGGGCTCGGGCAAAGCGAGATTGATTAGGATAACACAACAATTTATAGAAAATTTTTTAAGAAACACTTCGTAAATCAGTAATAAAATACTACTGATAGGATAATTATTACAATATAAGGTAAAATACATGCATTATTCTATTTGAAAATTGTTTTATAATAAATTTTTTTATTGTACCTTTCGCACAGAAATTCCAATTGTTTGAATACTAGGCGGCCAGGCAACTAAGTTTCGATCCTGTTTTTTGAATTGGATTGTTCTGTCTCCCAGCATTCAAACGCCTCAAGCATGTGATCACCATCACGGCATGTGAGAGGTTAAATTACCATATTCGCGGATGCGCGGCGTCTTCATGGAAAGCGTATCCATAGAAAAAAGGGTAGCACCTATGAACAAGATTCAATTGTTGTCCGTGACCACGGCTGGCTTACTTGTGTTTTCGACAGGTTTTCCTGCATTTGCCCAAGAAGCACCGACGAGTGAACCTCAGGCCACGGAAGAGTCGACGACCGGAGACGGCCAAAAGTTTTCTGATCCAGAGCGCTTGATCGATACTGTTATGGCTGAGGACCAAGCGGCGCTCGACGAAACATTGGAAACGCTGGAGCCCGCACTAGCCGATGCGCAAGAAACGTTGGAACAGGCAAATTCAGACCTTCAACAAGCACAAGATAACGCGGCAGGCGCGCTGACAGCCGTAAATGACGCACAAACAGAACTAACCGGTGCGCAAACAACATTTGATACGGCGGAACAGGATTTAGCGGATACTCAGGATGCGCTTGTTGCCTTGCAGGCACTACCGCCGAGTCCTGCGATAGAAGCAGAAATCCTCGTACTTCAGGGCGAAATCCTGACGCTTGAAACAGATGCAGCCGACGCACAAACGGCTCTGACACAAGCGGAAGCAGATTTGCAGACCGCAGAGAACAACGCCGCCGGTGCGCAAACCGCAATAGACAACGCCCAGACGGAAGTCGATACGGCGCAAGGTGAGGCCGATTCAATTCAAGGCGAGATCGATACCGCGCAGAACGAATTCGATACCGAGCTTGCGGATGTTGAGACACTTGTCGGCGAATTGTCCGAAGAACAGCTTTTCGCGCTGAACCGTTCGCTGAACAACGCTGTATCAAGTGAATTGCTGGTCAATTTGGATGCGGAGCAGTTGCAGGCCGTACTTGATGGCGATTTCAATAAGCAGCAAATCAATTCCCTGACCAAAGCGCTTGAGGCCGAAGCCAAATTCCTCAAACTCGCTGAAGAAACAGGTAACGATAAATTCTTGGAAAAAGCCGAACGCGAAAAGAATAAGTTTCTGTCGCGGATAGAGTTTTTCGCCGCGGAAAACTTTGATAGCAAAAAAGGCACCAAGGGTTCTTTCAAAACGGCTTCCCGTCCGGAGGCAAAGGATGCTGGAAAAGCGGCTGGCCGGGCTGTCGCTAAGGATTCCGCGAAAGACGCCGCCAAGGGCGCTGCGAAAGGCGCGGCAAAGAAGGCGGCGAAGGGTGCCGCTAAAGCTGCAGCAAAGGGTGCCGCGAAGGTTGCCGCGAAAGGCGCGGCCAAATCGGCGGCAAAGGGGGCAGCTAAAGCGGCAGCGAAATCAGCCGCTAAGGCAGCCGCCAAAGATGCAGCAAAGGATGCAGCTAAAGATGCAGCGAAGGACTCCGCCAAATCCGCGGCAAAGGATGCGGCTAAAGAGAACGCAAAGAACGCCGGCAAGGGTAAAGGAAAAAAATCGTAACCCAAACCGCGGAGCGTCTTTAACGGGCGGTTAAAGGATGCTGTTATATCCTTTAACCGCCCGTTTTTACTGCAGGTCGCGCTTTCTGTTCAATCATGAGGCTGAATTGATCTATTCATTTGGTCTATATAGAATCAACAGATTCGGGAATAGGAACCAGACCTTATGTTGTTAATGAATATGCCTCGCGCGTTGCTTTGGGGAGTAGCGCTGATGGTCGCAGCGGCTATTCTCGGCACGGCACCGTTGCTGGCGGCGAACACGAGTTTTGATCGGGGTCTGAAGTTTTATCAAAACGGCGAATATGAAAAAGCCGTCAGCGCCTTTGCCGCGGCCGCAACAGAAGTTCCAAAATCCGCGGATGCGCATTTTTATGTTGGCCTCTCTCACTATCAATTGAAACGTTTTGGTGCGGCCGGCTCTGCATTTGATCGCGCAATTGCGCTGGAACCGAAAAATGGTTCGGCGCTTCTCTTTCGTGGTCTTATCCATCAGTCGGATGGCGCCTATGAGAAAGCCATTACATATTTTGAGAAAACGGTTGCGGCGGATCCGGAACTCGCACAACTCGCCATCTATAATATTGGGATTTCGCAATTTCGCGACGGCAATAAGGATGCCGCAAAAACGACGTTAACCCGCGCCATCGCCGCGGACCCGAAAAGCGATACCGCTACGGACGCACGTGAATTCCTTGCCAAGGTCGAAGAGGCTAATTCGGGTAACGAAAAAAGATGGTCGTTATCCGCCAGCGCCGGCTTCCAATACGACGATAACGTCACCACTGACGAAATTGACGTATCGACGAATTTGCGGGATACGGCGTTCGTTTTCGAGGCAGCCGCCGCATACAAGTTGCTGCAAGGTGAACCGGTAGACTTAGAAATAGGGTATGATTTTTTCCAAAGCTTTTTTGACGACCAGACAGATTTCGATCTGCACTCCCACACGGTTTCGTTAACCGCGGAGAAGGAAGTCGGCGAAATCGATACGGGGCTGACCTACCTCTATACGCGCACCTTGCTTGGCGGGAAGGACTTCCTGGGCATTCACAGCGTGACGCCGAGTCTCGGTTACGCATTCGCACCGACCTGGTACACCAACTTTAGCTATAATTATCAGGATAAAAATTTCATCAGCGACAATGATCGTGATGCGGATTTGAATGCCCTGGGGTTCAACAGCTTCGTCTTTTTCATGGACAGCAAGGCGTATGTTTCCTTCGGCTACCGGATCGAGAACGAGGATACGGAAAGCACGGAATTCGACTACTTAGGTCACTTTCTCCACTTAAAAGTCAAAACACCACTTCCCATTAAGGCGATAGCGCAATGGAATCCGATCGCCACAGTCGGTTGGGCGTACTTCGTGAAGAACTATTCGAATGAGACCGCGAGTATCGGTAATGAGCGTAAAGACGAACGAACGACGTTAACGCTAGACCTCACAGCGGACATCACGAAGCATATACAGGCGAAACTCGCCTATGAGCGCATCGAGGCCATCTCGAACCTCGCATCATCTGATTTCAAAGAAAACATTGTCACTTTTTCCGTCGGCGTCAGCTATTGAATTTGGAGCGGCCTTTTACTCTGACTACGTAAGTTTGGCGGCCGCCAATTATGCGGGTTCGAGCTACCGGTATTCTAATCTAAAGCCTATCGTCCCGTAGACTCAGGCCGCATCGCGGTACAGCGTACGTTGATCCACCAGATCGAAGCCAATGCGCCGGATATCGTCGAAATAAAGACCTATCAGGTCCGCGCGCCCGGCACGCCGCGCCGCGTCGATCAGCATCTGATAGAAAATGTCGCGTTGCGCGTGGCTGCCGCCAATCAGGTGCAGGTCGTGGCGGACGGGCGCCATTAGTTCGATCACATGGCCCCAGTCGCGCCGGCGATGCGCCAGTACCGCCTCGCACACCGCGACGCCCGCGGCGCGGTAGGACGTAACGAGACTGCCGGTTTCGTCCGATGCCGCGAAGGCGCGGGCGCTGCCAATCAGTTCTTCCGCTTGATCGAACCGTCCGCACCCCGCCAAGACCATGATGTCGTGCGCGTTGCTGAAGGCGTTGCCGTGATCGTGGACGCGCCCGGCGCAGACGTCGGCCATCACGTTCCACCGGTCACCGATATCAACGCCACGCAACTCCAAGCGCATCAGTAACGAAGCGACATTTTGCAAGTCGATGGTGGCATCCGGCGCGGCTTTGACAAGAGGCGATTCTGGGTTGCGGATACGCGTGTCGAAGAGTTCCAGAATACGCTCATGCTCGCCGCGCTCCAGCAGGAAGAGGCACAGATGCCACCACAAATGATGACCGATCTGGTTGGCTTCCGCCCAATTGCCACTCAGCCCTTCGAGCCAATCCGTCCCATCGTCAATCCTGCCCTGCATTACCAGGACGTGGGCGACGGCGTGCGTACCCCAACAGTCGTACGGGTCGAGTGCCACGGCATCGCGGCCGCATTTTTCGGCAAGTTCGTAGTCGCCGGCCTCCTCGTTCGAGAATGAACGGCAGGACAGGAAACAGCCGTAATCCGGCGTGTCGTCGGTCCAGAACGGTACCGCGCGCTCGGTAATCGCACGCATCAAGGACGCGCGGCCGTTCCAGAACAGCTCGAACTGGACCAGCCTGTGGGCCAGCAGGTCTGTCGGGGTTTCGGCGAGATAGGCCTCCATGATCGAAGAGGCTTCGACGCCCCGGCCGGCAACCGCCGCCGCCAAACTGTCGCGGTAGGCCACCGCACGCGTGTCGCTTTGATCGATCTCCATCCCCTCCAGGAGACCGTCGATCACAGGCCTGAATTTCGCACTACGCGCGGTTTGCAAGATCCAGCCCTTACCCAGTTTCGCCATCGCGAAACCCGGATCGGCCGCGATCGCGGCGTCGAGATGGTCGAACGCATCGGTACGCCAGGTGACATAGCTCCGCATGCCCTTGTTGAAAGCATCCGCCGCCGCCGCGTCACCCGTGTCGAGCGGAAGGCCTCGGCTGTCTGTTTGTCCCTGCATATCGAATCTCCCAATGCCGCGAAGAAGAATTTAGACACGGAAACATTATAGAGCCGAAGGCGGCAAAAGTAGCCCCTCGGGCAGCGGCAATTTATACCTTCTCTATGAAGACCGCCCTGTTTCGCGAAAAGCGCCGCGCCACGAGTCAACGTCATGAATAAAAACCAGCCAGACGAGATCGCCGACCGAACGAAGCTGAAGGTGGCGGCGCTTCTCGATCGACAGCTCTCGGCACTGGGAATCCGCGCGATGGCCCCCCTGAGGCTGAGAGAAGGCGACCATGCCGCGGATATCGGCTGCGGTACGGGACAGACCTGCCTACAACTGGCGAACGCCGTCGGCGCCACCGGTTCGGTATTGGGGATCGACCTGTCGCCGGCGATGGCTGCCGCCGCGACGGCGCGCACGGCCGGGTCGTCCCAGATAAACGTAACCGTGGCCGACGCGCGAAACTTTGCCTTCGAGCCCCGATCATATGACGCGCTGTATTCCCGTTTCGGCGTCATGTTTTTTTCCGACCCCGTCGAGGCGTATAGAAACTTGCATGGCGCACTGAAAATAGATGGGAAAATCGCCTTCGTCTGTTGGCGGCGGTTGCAAGAAAACGATCTGGATCTGGTCCCGCTGCAAGCCGCATTACCCTATCTACCCGCCGGGTTAACGCCGAACTTGGACGAAGCCGAACACTTCTCGTTCTCCGACCCGGACACCGTTCAAAGCATTTTGAGCGCAGCCGATTTTCGAGAAGTCCAAATCGCGCGCCACGACGCCGCCGTTTCCAGTGGCGATCTAGACAGCATGCTGGAATTGTCCCTGAGTGTCGGCGCACTGGGGAAAATCATTCGCGAGAACCCTGTCCTAAGAGAACGTGTTTCCGGCCCCGTAAAAACGGCCCTCGAGACACATGGCCGGAAAAGCGACCACGCGCTCAATGCCGCAGTCTGGATCGTATCAGCGCAACGATAACCTTAGACGCATCTTCCCCTCAAACCTGCGCCGTCATCCATCTTGCCGTCTTGCATGCGGATGGCGCGGACGACGGGGGTCGCGTAGCCGGCGGCGTAGTCCTTGGACATCAGCCTGTCCATCGGGATATCGAAGAAGCACGGGATCGTCATACGCTGATCGTTGTCGACAGTCGTGACGCCTGACGCTGGGCAGAGCCGATGCATTGCACTAGCATCAAAGGCATCTCGGTAACCCTACCAGAGGCGCGTTGATGGAACGTAGGCTAGTTGCGATTTTGGCGGCGGATGTCGTTGGCTATTCGCGCCTCATCGGCGCTAATGAGGCCAGCACGCTTAGCCAATTGCGCACCCTGCGTACCGAGTTGGTCGAACCGGCGCTGAAGCGCCACCGTGGCCGCGTCGTGAAATTAATGGGCGACGGGTTGCTAGCCGAGTTCTCAAGCGTTGTAGACGCTGTGACCGCGGCGGTCGAAATTCAAGAAGCGACGCCGGAGCTGTCTGCTCATTTGACAGAAGACCGTCGCGTTGCGCTGCGCATTGGCGTCAATATTGGCGACATCGCCGTAGAAGACGGTGATATTTTCGGCGATGGCGTAAACGTTGCGGCACGGCTACAGGAAATAGCCGATCCCAATGGGGTCGCGATTTCAGATGACGCGTATCGGCAACTTAGCGGCAGGTTGGACGTACCGTTCGAGGACGCCGGCGAAAAAGTACTGAAGAATATCAAGCAGTCTGTCCGGACGTGGATGTGGCCGCCGATGTACAAAACCGATGCGGCATCCGCATCGGAGGAACCATTTGCATTACCGGATAAACCGTCGGTCGCGGTGTTGCCATTCGATAATATGAGCGGCGATCCGGAACAGGAGTACTTCGCGGATGGCGTCGCGGAGGACATCATTACCGCGCTTTCCCGCTTTCGCTCCTTGTTCGTAATTGCCCGGAACTCTTCCTTTACCTACAAGGGACGCGCCGTCGATATCGTCTCGGTCGGGCGGGAACTGGGTGTGCGTTATGTCGTCGAAGGTAGCGTGCGTAAGGCGGGCAATCGGATTCGTATCACAGCGCAGTTGATCGATGCAGCCAGCGGGAGTCACCTGTGGGCGGACCGTTTCGATGGCGCTCTGGAGGACGTATTCGACCTGCAAGACCGGATCACGGAACAGGTCGTCGTCGCGGTGGAACCGGAAATTCAGGCGCGTGAACTGGAGCGGGCGCGCCGTACAAAGCCGAACGATTTTGACGCGTGGAATTTGTACCTGCATGGCACTTGGCACATGTCTAATATCATCGACGGCAAAGGTTCGGCCCAGGCAAAGAAATTTCTCCACCAAGCCTGTACGATAGACCCGCAATTCGCCGCTGCATACGCCGAGTTGTCATGGGCCTATATGATCGAAATCCTGCTGAACATCACGGACAACGAAGCCGAAAACCTCGACCAGGCCGCGGAATATGCGGAGCGGGCGGTAAGCCTAGACATGAGAGATGCCACCGCGCACCATGCGCTGGGCCGCGTCCATATTCGAAAGCAGGCTTACAAGCGGGCAATCGCCGAAATGGAAGCGGCGATCGAGCTTAATTCCAGCTATGACCGTGCCTATCACGGGCTTGGCACGGCGTTGGTGTATGACGGCGATCCCGCAGCGAGCATATTGGAGTTTGAGCAAGCGATACGGCTGAACCCCCGTAGCACAATAATTTGGTCATACTACAATATGCTGGCGCGCGCCCATTTCAACATGGGAGATTTTGAGGATGCGAGCGAAGTGTTCGATAAAGCCACCCAGTACCCCAACGCGCCGTTCCTGCCTTTCGCCTATGCCGCCGCGACCATGGGCCATCTCGGCCACCGGGAGCGTGCTGGCGAATTTCTAGCGGAGGCGATGAAGCGGAAACCCGACTTTTCTTTGGCCACCGTGCAGGAGACGACCGGGCGGCATGGGCTGCATTCCGGCGTTGACCGGATCATCGAGGGGCTGCGAAAGGCCGGACTGTCCGAATAGCGTATTTACTTGTAAATCAGGC
>JAJFJC010000237.1 GCA_021774385.1 Alphaproteobacteria bacterium | reverse complement strand
CGGCCACATCATGGGCCGCCCGTTTCCTTGTCGACTTGCTTTAGATCGGATCCGGGTTTGTTGAAACTACCTTCGGAAAAACAACAACCACGTTGACCTTATCCAAACTTTTGATAAAGCGTGGACTTCCAGGATTACGAGCGTCCTTCGCGGGCCACGTCGCCCAAATCTTCGCCGGACCCTTGGTCAACTACGCGCATAGAAAGTTTCACTTTTCCGCGGTCGTCGATGGCAAGAACCTTCACTTTGACTGTTTCGCCTTCCTTGACGACATCGGATACCGAACCGACGCGTTCCTTGGCCAATTCGGAAATGTGAACGAGGCCATCGCGGGGGCCGAAGAAATTCACGAATGCGCCGAAGTCCATGATCTTAACAACCTTGCCTTCGTAGATCACGCCAACTTCAGGTTCGGCCGTGATTGAGCGGATCCAATTCACCGCTTTGTCGCTGGCTTCCTGATCAACGGCCGCGACTTTAACTGTGCCATCGTCTTCGATATCGATTTTGGCGCCCGTCGTTTCGCAGATTTCGCGAATCATCTTCCCGCCCGGGCCGATGACTTCGCGAATTTTGTCGCGTGGTACCGTCATCGTGGTAATGCGCGGTGCGTGTTCGGAAACGCCCTGACGCACCTGCGTGATTCCGAGTTCCATTTCATTGAGGATATGCAAACGGCCGTCACGGGCTTGGGCCAAGGCCACTTTCATGATTTCCTCGGTAATCGAGGTGATCTTGATATCCATTTGCAACGCGGTAATTCCGTTTTCGGTTCCGGCGACCTTGAAGTCCATATCGCCAAGATGATCTTCGTCGCCAAGAATGTCGGATAGGACAGCGAAGTCATCGCCTTCCTTGATCAAGCCCATGGCAATTCCGGCACAGGCGCGCGCCATCGGAACACCGGCATCCATCAACGACATTGACGATCCGCAAACGGTTGCCATTGAGGAGGAGCCGTTTGATTCGGTGATTTCCGATACGACGCGAATTGTATAAGGAAATTCGTCCTTGGTCGGCAAGAGAGGCCGAACGGAGCGCCACGCAAGTTTGCCGTGGCCAATTTCCCGACGTCCCGGTGATCGCATGAAGGATGCTTCGCCGACCGAATAGGGCGGAAAATTGTAATGAAGCATGAAATGCTCCCGGTACTCACCTTCCAAGGCATCTATAATTTGCTCGTCCTGCCCGGTACCCAATGTCGTGACGACAAGTGCTTGGGTTTCACCGCGGGTAAATAGAGAAGACCCATGCGCACGATCTAGGACCCCGACTTCGGCGACGATGGGGCGCACGGTTTTCGTGTCACGACCGTCAATTCTCGTGCCGGTCTTCAAAATGTTTCCGCGGACGACGTCCTTTTCCAAATTCTTCATGGCTCCACCAGCAAGCTGGCTGTCGAATTCGTCACCCATATCGTTGGCGAGCGCTTCCATTGCCGCTTCCTTAGCGCTGGAAAGTGCTTCAACGCGATCCTGCTTTACCGTGATTGAATAGGCGTCGCGTATGGAGCCTTCGGCAAGTTCGCTAAGACGCGTCGCGACGGTAGCTTCGTTGGCCGGCGCTTCGGGTACGTTCCAGGGGTCTTTCGCGCAAGCTTCGGCAAGATCAATGATCAGGTCGATAATTTTTTGAGACTCACGATGCCCGAACATAACCGCCCCGAGCATAGTGTCCTCATCCAGCTCGCTGGCCTCAGATTCGACCATAAGCACGCCACCTTGGGTGCCGGCAACGACGAGGTCGAGTTCGCTGGCCTCCAATTCGTCGCCCTGTGGATTGAGAACGTATTCACCGTCGATATAGCCCACGCGGCAGCCGCCGAGCGGCCCCAGGAATGGGATGCCGGAAATCGTAAGGGCCGCCGATGCGCCGACCAATGATACGATATCAGGGTTATTTTCCAGATCGTGGGCAAGAACGGTGCAAATGACTTGTGTTTCGTTGCGAAAGCCCTTCGCGAAAAGAGGGCGGATCGGTCGATCAATAAGCCGTGACGTAAGAGTTTCTTTCTCGTTCGGCCGACCTTCGCGTTTAAAGAAACCGCCAGGAATTTTACCTGTCGCGAAAGTTTTTTCTTGATAATTGATAGTAAGTGGAAAGAAATCGATTCCAACGCGCGGTTGCTTTTGAGCAACAGCCGTGCACAGAACTTTCGTTCCGCCATAGGTAACGAGTACCGCGCCGTCCGCTTGGCGCGC
The DNA here is from genome assembly GCA_021774385.1 of Alphaproteobacteria bacterium. Lineage (GTDB taxonomy): Bacteria > Pseudomonadota > Alphaproteobacteria > UBA8366. The sequence goes on along the minus strand of JAJFJC010000237.1, from coordinate 8,116 downwards.
GATCCGTCCCGTTTCGATGACGAGAGGCCGTCCGCCCCAGTTGATTTCTTTTCTTGTGATTTCGAACATTTATCTTCCTTCGCATACAATCGCTCGGAACACTGCATTGCAGACCCATGCCCACATATGCCGCCGCTGCCGTTTCAAATGAACGACTCGCGGCCTCGATTCCGATACTGTTTCAAATCGTGGGGACATGGCACCGCTGGCGCCTTGGAAAAAAGGTCCGTCCCGCACCATCGGCGCTGCTAGCGCCGCAATTCCAACCTTTTGATTAACGTTTCGTACCGTTCCTGACTTTTACGCTTTGTATAGTCAAGTAGTCGTCGCCGTTGTCCGACCATGATCAATAGGCCGCGGCGGGAGTGAAAGTCCTTCTTGTGTGTCTTCAAATGTTCGGTCAAATTCTTAATCCTCTCGGTTAGAATTGCGACCTGAACTTCGGGAGAACCTGTGTCCCCCGCCTTTACCGCGAACTCTCCGATGAGTTCCTGTTTTCGCTCTGCTGTAATCGACATCGGGTACTCCTTAGCTTAGAGGTTAAGGACACGAATAGGCTTCACTTCCCCAGCCTGGTAGCGTACCAGCGCGACTGGCTTGGTCCTCGTTTTGGCGAGAACCGTATCACCGTCATCGAATTCGGCGATTCGTTGAAGATCAACCTTTCGCAGCAGCGCTATCGCCTGACCGTTTTTCAGACGCGCCGCTTCACTTTCGGTTACGGCAAGCGCCGGGATGTCGTCCAGCGCGGTCTCAACCGAAAGCAATTTCTCATCACGGGCCGCAATTTGACTAATTGACTCCAGTTCGTCCAGCGAAATCGCGTCTTTTTCGTCAAATGGTCCCACCGTGGTACGTCGCAATGCCGAAACATGTCCAAATGTGCCGGCGGCGCGAGCAATATCGCGAGCCAACGCCCGCATATAAGCGCCTTTACCGCTATTTACGGCGAAAACCGTGTGGTCCGCGTCGGGCGACTCAAGAATGCGGAGATCGTTTATTTTGATCTTCCTTGGTTTGAGCTCGACGATCTGATCGGCACGGGCAAGGTCGTAGGCGCGTTTTCCATCGACTTTGATGGCCGAATATCGTGGAGGGGTTTGATCAATTGTCCCAATAAACCGGCTGAGGACCCGTTCGATTTCTGCCGTTTCGGGACGAAAATCGCTTTCCTTCATCGCTTTGCCTTCGGCATCGTCGGTATCGGTTTCGATACCCCAGCGCAATGTAAAGCAATAAGATTTCGAACTGTCCATGATATGCGCGACTGTTTTTGTGGCTTCGCCGAAGGCGATTGGCAGCAACCCCGTTGCCATTGGGTCAAGTGTTCCACCGTGCCCAGCCTTTCGGGCGTCGAACAGCCATCTGACCTTGTTCACGACCGCCGTGGATGTCGGTCCGCTTGGCTTGTCGACGACAAGCCAGCCATTGACTGGTCTGCCGCGCCGCCTACGGCTCATCGCGAGTCTCGTCAAGGTCACGGGCGACTTCCGGGCGGCGTAACAATTTATCGACTTGATCGGCCTGCCCAAAGCTCCTGTCGATTTCGAATAATAGCCTGGGAACCCGCCGTAATTCGACTTCCTTTCCAACCAAACTTCGTAGGAATGGCGCGGCACGTCCTAAAGCGTCGACAATGTCTTCCGCGGCATCACCACCAAGCGGCATAACAAATACGGTGGCGTTGGAAAGGTCGGGACTCACGCGAACTTCGGTTACCGTAATGGAGATACCGCGCAACAACGGCTCCCTGAGGACGTGTCGCTCGAATATGGTGGCCAGTACGTGGCGAAGTGCTTCGCCGACGCGCAATTGCCGCTGTGAGGGTTCTTTGTGTTTTGCCATAACTCAGTAAGAGCCCGTTCGCTTGGGCCGCGCTACAGTCGGAGATCGAAAGTCAGCGGCTAAAGAGTCCGCTGCACTTCCTCGACTTCGTAACATTCGATGACATCGCCCTGTTTGATGTCATTGTAGTTTTCAAATGCAATGCCGCACTCAAAGGTATTCTGGACTTCGCGGACATCGTCCTTGAAACGGCGAAGGGTCTTGAGATTGCCGTTGAAAACTACGACTTGGTCGCGAAGTAGCCGGCATTTCGTACCACGGCGAATGGCGCCCTCGGTAACGAAACAACCTGCCACCTTGCCGATTTTGGAAATGCTGAACACTTCGCGCACGTCCGCGTATCCGATAATGCTTTCCCTGATCTCCGGCGCCAGCATGCCACCGAGTAGGTTTTTCATATCGTCAAGCAAGTCGTAAATGATCGCGTAATATCGGATATCGACATTGTCGCGTTTTGCCATTTCTCGGGCCTGCGGGTTGGCTCTGACATTGAAGCCTAGAATTGCCGCATTCGATGCCGCCGCGAGACCGACATCGGATTCCGTAATGCCGCCAACACCGGAATGTAAAATCGAGAACTCAACTTCATCGGTTGCCAAATTTGTCAAAGCCGCATTGATGGCCTCTATAGAACCTTGCACGTCCCCTTTCACGAGGATCGGGGCGCTTGCCGCCTCGCCTTCCTTGATCTGATCGAACATTTGATCGAGCGTACCGCGCGCGCCGGAGGCCAATTGCGAATCGCGTGATTTACGTTTTCTGTATTCGGTAATCTCGCGCGCGCGTGCTTCATCTTCCACGACCGCGAATTCATCGCCGGCGCCGGGCGCGCCTTGCAGGCCGAGAATTTCCACCGGCGTGGACGGCCCCGCTTCTTTGATATTCTCGCCTCGATCATTGATCAGGGCGCGGACGCGGCCCCATTCTGGTCCGGCGACGAAAATATCGCCAATTTTCAAGGTGCCGCGCTGTACCAACAAGGTGGCAACGGCGCCCCTACCGCGTTCAAGCCGCGCTTCGACGACCGCACCCTGTGCCGCGCGATCCGGGTTCGCGTTCAGTTCCATCAATTCCGCCTGAAGAACGATGGCTTCTTCCAGCGCATCGAGATTGGTGCCTTCCGTGGCGGAAATTTCAACATCCTGAACATCGCCACCGAGGCTTTCGACAACGATTTCGTGAGAAAGGAGTTCATTGCGAATTCTATTCGGGTCCGCGTCGGGCCGGTCGATTTTGTTGATTGCCACGATGATAGGCACTTCGGCCGCCTTGGCGTGGCTGATCGCTTCCGCCGTCTGCGGCTGTACTTTGTCTTCGGCCGCGATAACCAACACCACCAAATCCGTTACGCTGGCGCCACGGGCACGCATTGATGTGAAAGCCTCATGTCCAGGCGTATCGAGGAAGGTGATTTCCGCGCCGCTCGAAAGGCGTACCTGGTAGGCGCCAATATGCTGTGTGATACCGCCAGCTTCGCCTGCAGCGACGTCGGTTTTTCTCAATGCATCCAGCAGCGAGGTCTTACCATGATCTACGTGACCCATGACCGTAACGATTGGCGCGCGAGCAACTAGGGATTCTTCGTCGTCCGGTACACCTTCAAGGCCGATCTCAACATCGGATTCAGAAACACGGCGCACGCGATGTCCGAATTCGGATACAACCAGCTCCGCCGTATCGGCATCGATAATCTGATTAGTCGTCACCATGACACCGGACTTCATAAGCGTTTTGACAACATCCGTGCCGCGTACCGCCATTCTGTTTGCAAGATCGGCAACGGTAATCGTTTCGGGAATGATGACTTCTCGGACAATATTCGCCGAGTCCAAATCACCAGCGAGCTGCCGTGCGCGCTGTTTCTCCCGTTCGCGCGCGCGCTTCAAAGAGGCAATGCTTCGTGCCCTTTCCAGCGTACCGTCCTCGGTTTCGAGCGCTTGGGAAATGGTAAGTTTGGCGGAGCGCCGGCGTGGTTCTTGCCGGGCGCGTAGTGTTTGAGTGCGTTTCGCGTCGGATTTTCCGCCAACGCGACGGCCTCGACCTTTATCTTCTTCTTCGGCTGGAGCGGCTTCCGCCTTTCTGGTGGGCGCGGTGCGGGCACGCTCGATCGCGGCTTCCGCCTCGGCGGGGTCTTTTAGCGGTTGTTCCGTTTCAGCATTCTGGCGCGCTTCCTCTTCCGATTTTAGTCGCGCTTCTTCTTCCGCACGGCGTGTCTCTTCCTCTTCTCTTTTCTTTCTGGCTTCGTCTTCCAGCCTTTGCCGTTCGGCTTCTTCCAGCATGCGTTTTTCCGCATCCTCGGCGGCGCTGTGAACGGCGCGCAGCCGTGCGGCGCGCTCATCTTCGGTCAAACTGCTTGGTGCGCCACCGTCATCCGGGTTTTCCCTCAACAACCGCGCTTCGGCGTTCGCCTTGACTTCTTGCATGCCGCCGCTGGTACCGCGCTCGAACGTGCGTTTTCGCTTTACCTCGACGGTGACGGCCTTTGTGCGGCCATGGCTGAAGCTTTGCCGGACTTGTCCGGTCTCGACGGTCTTCTTCAGCTCCAGACGCCCCGGTTTGTTCAGGCTGAGCTTATTATCTTGCGTTTTGCTTTCACTCATCGCTTTTCCTGTGTTCCGGTACGCCACGAAAGCCGGTTAACCGTGTCGCAGTTTCAACAAATTTTTCCGCCAAACCGCCAGAAGCCAAGGCGGCATGAACAGTCTTCTCGCGGCCGAATGCAACGCCAATTTCGGCCGCGCGAAGCACATTGATCTCCGGCAAATCGCGCGCTCCCCGCCGAAGCTTCCCCCTACCGTCCGCAGAACCGTCGGAAGCCGCTAACAGTACAGCAGCGTGCTTATTACGCAACCAACCCTGCACTTTAACGAAACCCGCGACCGCCTCACCCGCGCGTCGCGCCAAGCCAAGCAATTCGGTACATCGGCGCGCCAACAACGTCTCAACCAGTTCGGCCAATTGGTCGTCGACCTGAACCTGACGGCGCGCCGCGTAGGAAAACAGCGACCGCGCACACGCCGTCTTAATGATATTTTTGTCCGCACTCAACCAAATTCCACGGCCGGGTAACCGACCGGTGAGATCCGGTACGACCATATTATCGGGTCCGATAACAAAACGCACCATTTCCGACGGTGGCAAACGTTTATTGGAGACAATACAACACCGTTCCAATGCGCTATCCAGTCGCTTGGGACGAGGGCCATGAACGTCTATTGCATTGGTGAGCGCCATAGGGAGGTGCCTTAGTCCTTCCTACATCGCAAGCTCGGCATTGCCTTCGGCTTCCGCGGCAGCACTTTCCTCTGCCGCGAGCCGTTCAAGTTCAGCCGCTCGTAATTCTTCTTCGGTAAACCAGCCGGCCGCGACTCGTGCTTTCATAATTAAGTCGTTTGCGTCCGATTCCCGGAGATCAAATGACCCTAAAATTCCCTCCTCAGCGTCAGTCAGTTCGTCGGAAGCGAGATCGGCAAAGTCCTCTAATGTCTTGATTTCTCGCTCGCCGAGCCTGACAAGCATTGGGGCCGTAAGACCCGGCAATCCCGCTAGTTCGTCGGTCACGCCTAGGTTGCGGCGTTCTTGTGCTAACCGGTCGCTTTCCGCCTCTAGAAAATTGCGCGCCCGTTGTTGTAACTCGCCCGCCAAATCGTCATCGAAGCCTTCAATCGACGACACATCTTCCAACGGGACATAAGCAACCTCTTCGACTGAGGAAAATCCTTCCGTAACCAACAAATGCGCAATTACATCGTCGACATCGAGCGCTTCTATGAAGCGTTCGCTTCGGGACAGGAATTCCTTCTGCCGACGTTCGGATTCCTCTTCCTCGGTCAAAATATCGATATCCCAACTCGTCAACATTGACGCCAGGCGTACATTCTGCCCTCGCCTGCCGATTGCCAGACTCAGTTGATCATCGGGAACGACGACTTCGATTTTGTTCTGATCTTCGTCGAGGACGATCTTGGCAACCTCGGCTGGGGCCAAGGCGTTGACCACAAAAGTCGCGGGATCGGGCGACCACGGGATAATGTCGATTTTTTCACCCTGTAGCTCCGATACGACGGCTTGAACGCGACTGCCCCGCATGCCGACACAAGCGCCGACCGGATCAATGCCGCCGTCATTGGAATGGACGGCGATTTTCGCACGGCTTCCAGCGTCACGCGCAACGGCGTTTATCTCGATAATGCCGTCATATATTTCCGGCACTTCCTGGGCAAAAAGCTTGGCCATGAATTGCGGGTGCGTCCGAGATAGAAAAATTTGCGGTCCGCGTGGTTCTTGCCTTACGTCGTAGATATAGGCTCGTACGCGCTCATTGCGTCTGAAATGTTCGCGTGGCAAAAATTCGTCGCGCCGTAAAACACCTTCGGCGCGGCCAAGATCGACCGTTACGTTGCCGAACTCGACACGCTTCACCAAGCCATTGACGATTTCTCCGACACGGTCCTTATATTCTTCGAATTGCCGCTCGCGCTCAGCCTCGCGAACCCGTTGGACGATTACCTGTTTTGCGGTTTGTGCCGCGATGCGCCCGAAATCGATTGGCGGAAGAGGGTCGACGAGGAACTCACCGACGGTCGCGTCGGCTCTTCGCTGATGGGCCTGATCCAGGGTCAGCTGAATGGCTTCGTTTTCTACTTCGTCGACGACTTCGAGATAACGCGCCAATTGAATCTGGCCCGTTTTGCGGTCGATAGTCGCGCGAATATCGTGCTCCAGACCATATTTGGTGCGGCCGGCTTTTTGTATCGCCTGCTCCATGGCTTCGAGCACTTGCTCTCTGTCGATACCTTTATCGCGGGCAACCGTATCGGCAACCTGCAAGATTTCCATCGTCAAATTAGCAACGGTATCCATGTTTCTATCCGCCTCTCGCACGGGTTCTTAGTGTCGTGCCTCGCCCGCAAGGGCAAGCAGTTCGTCGTTCAAAATAAGCTTGGCGCGGTCAATTTCATCGAAAGGTATGTCGATGTTCCGCCCCTTCACATCGAGATGAACAATGCCATCCGACAATCCGCCGATCCGGCCACGGAAGCGCCGTTGCCCGTCCATCGGCTGGTTTAATTCCACTCTGGCTTCCAGCCCCGCAAAACGCTGGAAATCCTTTGGTCGTGTTAGGGGCCGGTCAAGGCCTGGTGAACTAACTTCCAAAGTGTAACTTCCCTTAATCGGGTCTTCAACATCGAGGATTGCTGAAACCGCACGGCTAATGGCAGCGCAATCTTCGACGGTCATTTCGTCGCTTTCGCGCCGTTCGGCCATGATCTGCACCGTTCGCTGTTGCGCACCTGAAATATGGACGCGCACGAGGTCGAAACCCATGTCAATCAAGGCGGGAGATATTATTGCTTCAACGCGCTTTGCTGGATCCAAATCTCCGCTCCCAAACGGAATTAAAAAAGGGCGGGCAACTGAGCCCACCCACGATGCTAACCGAATGAACAGTTTATGGGATTACGTCGCTATGTAAGATAAATTACGAAGTTTCTCAAGCAATTTATGGAATAATCTTGTCGGGGTAAGGTTTCGTTGGAACGCGAACGCGTATCCTATACCAACGAGCGATCATAAAGACCCCTGGAGACAACTTACCATGGTTTTCGGCAATGAGTGTGCGCGGTTGCGATGCGGGGCATCGCGAGGCGTGGGCGACGTTGCCCAAAAGCCACGGTAAGCCGCGCTTTGCGTCGTGCATACGGTCCCCGCAACGCCTGCAACTTTCCGCCTGCCCGACGAGCCGCATACGCGTTCTCAATGGGCCTTTATGATCGCTCGTTGGTATTAGATGTAATTTTCTCGGGGTCGCCGGGAAAAATCTAAAAAAATGCTTTCCACGCCGCGGGCCGAAGCTTTTTCCTCATAGCGTGTCGTTATCCAGTCAGCCGGCTGCTTCCGCCAGTCGGCGGGTTTGCGCGCGTTCCATTCGAATGCCCCATGTTCGATCGTGTGATACAGCATCCAACGAACATAATCCCGATGATCGCTGGCAAGCCGAAGAAGACCGCCATCGGTTAGAATGCGCGCGATACTGCTAAGTGTCTCCGGTACGACAATGCGGCGGCGATTGTGACGGCGTTTTGGCCAAGGATCCGGAAACAAGATGAAACAACGGTCGACCGATGCCTCCGGCATGGCTTCGATCAGGGGTCTTGCGTCATCGGCAACGATGCGGACATTGTTAATTTGGTCATCGACAAGGCTACGCAACAGCAAGGCAACGCCGTTCATAAACGGCTCACAACCGATCATTCCAATATCGGGGTGC
>JAJFJC010000236.1 GCA_021774385.1 Alphaproteobacteria bacterium | reverse complement strand
GGACCTAAGTCGAGCGATAGAAACGGCGAAACTTGCCCTGGAGGGACACGGGCTTAAAATTTGGCAAGATCCTCGTCTACAGGAAATCAGCTGGGGGGTCTATGAGGGACAGGTCAAGACACCTGAGTTAGCGGCTAAGCTGGAGAAGATGATTTCAAGCGATCAGCCAAACTCCGAAGGGGTCGAGACGCTTGAGCGGTTCACAGCACGCATCTATCCGGCGTTACAGGAAATCGCATGCCGTCATCTTTTTGATACTCGTGTTGCCGTCGTTGTCCATGGTGGAGTGATTCGCACCCTTATCGAAAAGCTCGATCCCGGCCGTGAGGGTCCTCCGGTGCGCATGAAAAACTGCCGGTATGCCGTCTTGAATGTCGATGACCACGGCGTAATGACCGTAGATCGCATTGAGAACTAAGCCACGCAACAGAAGTCGTCATGCTGCCTCATCGTTAGTATAGGGATGCGGCAGCATTTTGTGATGACCTCGATCATAGTGGTACTAGCTCAGTTTGATTATTCGCTAGCGGAGTTGTTCCTGCGGTTTTTGTGGTCGAACAGCCTTTTTTCTTCGGCGGTGAGTCGTTGTGGCTGCAAGTTGATAGTCAGTTTCTGGACTTTGCCGGTGAACTCGAAAGGTATTGCATAGTCGCTATCATCAACGGGGGTTCCTGTGTCTACACCCACGTTGAACGCTTCGTCCCACTGCAGAATGAAAGGTATGGAGCGCGTCATCGTCTTTCTCGCGACTTCCTTTTCGTCGACTTTGAGGACGCCGATACCGCCCTTCCCGAGGCCTGGTCCCTGGTATTTAAAGTCGAACTCAATGCTGTGCTTTCCAGGAGAAAGGGCCTTTTTACCTTCCCACCGAACCCTTTCGAAGTCTAATAGGTTCCAGACGAACACAGGTTTGCCTTTTAGAAGATAGAATCCATAGCCTCCAAAGCGCCCTCCTTGGGTGACAAGGATTCCTTCAGCGCCTGAGGAAGGGATTTCGACCTCTGCAGTGATCGTATATGAGCGGTTAAGTACGTCAGGTGCCGCGCCGTGAGGAACTTGAGAGATGGTTCCTTGATAGGTGTAAACAGTCTTTTCCGGGCCTAAGTGGGGGCGTGGAGCATTTAACCTGGTTACAACGGAGTTGTCGAGCGGAAATACATTGTACTTGGTGGCTTCCATGATGAAGATATCTTGCATCTCCCGTAGCTTCTTCGGATTTTTGTTAGCGATGTCATTGTATTGCGTGGGATCATCGTTAAGGTTATAGAGCTCCCAATTGTAGCTATTCATTACGTCACCAGGGAGCTTTCCAAGGCCCATCTTCCAGGGAAGTGCTATAGGGGTGGTAGAAGCAATCCATCCTTCGTGGTAGATAGCCCTGTTGCCCATCATCTCGAAATACTGTGTCGTACGTTTTGTGGGGACGCTCCTGTTTGCCTTATCCCACGTGTACACCATGCTGATCCCTTCGATGGGTCGTTGAGCAATGCCGTTGACCATGTAGGGTTCTAAGACTCCCGCTGCCTCGAGGATCGTGGGGACGATGTCGATAATGTGGTGAAACTGATTCCTTATGCCGCCCTTGTCTTTAATTCTTTTCGGCCAAGAAATCGCCATGCCCTGGCGGGTTCCGCCGAAATGAGAAGCAATCTGCTTCGTCCATTGGAATGGGGTGTCAAAGGCCCAAGACCATGCTACAGACATATGTGGGTAGGTTTGATCTGATCCCCACGCGTCATAGAATTTCATCTGATCCTTAACGGGGAGCACAACTCCATTGAAGATGGCAACTTCGTTAGGGGTTCCGATCTCAGACCCTTCGGCACTACCGCCGTTATCGCCACTGATGTAGATAATCAGGGTGTCATCAAGCTTTCCTGCCTTCTCTACCGCTTGGATGACTCTACCTATTTCGTGGTCTGTGTAGGCCAGGTAAGCCGCGTAAACTTCAGCTTGGCGAGCAAAGAGCTTTTTGTCTTCAGCAGATAAGGTCTCCCATTTAGGAAGCGTATTAGGCCAGGGGGTCATTTTAGCGTTAGCGGGAATAACTCCTAGTCTCTTTTGATTTTCAAAAATCTTTTGGCGCTCAACGCCCCATCCGTGATCGAATTTCCCTTTGAACTTTTCTATCCACTCAGGAGTCGGGTGGTGGGGGGCGTGTGTGCCTCCAGGAACGTAGTAAACAAAGAACTTCTGGTCGGGGTTGAGTTCGTTGATTTGATTGATGTAGTTGATCGCCTCGTCTGCCATCGCTGTGGTGAGGTTCCATTCCGGCTTACCAAGATATGGCTCGATAGGGGTGGTGTTACGAAAGAGATTTGGCTGCCACTGACTGGTGTCTCCACCCACGAATCCATAAAAATACTCAAAACCATATCCGATCGGCCAGTTGTCAAAAGGACCGATCATCGTGGCTTGCCAGTCAGGGGTGTTATGGTCTTTTCCAAACCACGAGGTTGAATAGCCGTTCTGTTTTAGAATCTCTCCAATCGAGGCTGTCTCTTTGCCGATGATGCTATCGTATCCAGGATACCCTGTTGCCTGCTCTGCGATCACTCCATAGTGTGCAGCGTGGTGGTTGCGTCCGGTGATGAGCGCAGCTCTTGTGGGTGAGCATAGGGCGGTAGAGTGGAACTGTGTGTAGCGTAGTCCTGCCTGCGCGATCTTATCAAGAGCGGGCGTCGGGATTGTCCCTCCGAAAGTACTCGGAGCGCCAAATCCTACATCATCTGTCATGATAAGAAGGATATTCGGAGCGTCTTTGGGTGGCACAACTGCAGCCGGCCAGTAGGGGGTAGATTCATCTGCGTTGAAGTTAATGCTGCCCTTAAAGTGCGGGTTGGGAGGCGGCAGATACCGTGTTTCCAACGAGCGTGTGCTACTGGGCGATCCTGGTTTGTTGAGCTCTTGCGAGGCAGAGAGTACGGAATTCGAAGTGATTGCGACTAAAAGAAAGCTCGAAAATGTAAATGATTTCATTGTATTAAATAATAATTCAATCATTATTGCTGGCTGCCTTTTTTGGGGTTGCTGTCTCTTTCTCTTGATGTGTATAGAAACCAGATATTCAAGTCAATTTTTGAATATCGAGCCGCGACTTTGCCGCTGTTCGCCCTACATAAATCCCAGCGACAAAGACGGCTGGCGACGGAAACCGTCGTGTTGTGGCATAGTCGATGGCAAATTTACCATAGAGGTTCCCGTGGCTGTTCGCACATCGCAAATTCATTCGGATATCTTTTCAGTCGTCGACGACTACCCCGCTGTCCTATTAGATGCGTATGGGGTTTTTTGGGGAGGCAGCACAATAGGTGTGCTTCCAGGCGCCAAGGAAGCGATGGCGCGCCTAGTTGCCGATGGCAAAATTGTCGGGATCCTTTCTAATACGACCCAGCTCGTTGCTAAAGACGCCGTCAAGTTAGAGAAGCATGGCATTGTAAAGGGGACTCACTACCACTTTCTTCTGACCTCTGGTGAAGCCACGTTTGGGATACTGACAAATAGCGTGCTTCCGTTCCCCACTCCTCGTATGAAGGCGTGCCTGTCGGGACCTCGGCACCCCGTGCATGCTGCCGGTGAGGCACTCTTCAAAGACACGCCATATACCCTTACTGAAGATTCTTCTGAGGCGGATTTTATTTATCTGGATGTTCCCCATATCGACGGAGAAGATCGCACAAACCCAGAAGACTTTAAGCAGATGTGCGAGGGCTTAGCTAAACTCAAGCTGCCTATTTTGTGTTCGAATCCCGATAGAACAGCACAAGAGGGGAATCCCTCACGCTTCGTTGTACGTCAAGGCACGATTGCACGTATGTGTGAAAGCATGGGTGCACATGTTCACTACGTCGGCAAACCTCACCCTTATGTTTATACACTGGCACGTCAAGCATTCGAACAGGCGGGTGTCGATGTGAGTTCCCCAGTTCTCATGGTCGGTGATAACCCTGAAACAGATATTTTGGGGGCTAAGCGTGAAGGCATGCACTCGGCTCTTATTCTGCGTACGGGCGTTGCTGCAGATCACATCGAGAAGAATTACGGTGGCGACACCTTAGCCTTCATTGAAGGACTCAGCGCCGACACAACACCCAGCTATTACCTTAATCAGCTTGGGGTATAGTGACTCTGGCCTTACGCGTTATCGTGACTTAACGACGTATTGCAAGAGCTCCTGTTCGCATTTGCGCAGTACTTTTGTGTGTCTGTGTGCAAGTGTAAGATCAAACTGCATCGACTTCTTTCGTGGAAATAGGCGCACTAGGCTGCCTTTTTTGAGCTCGTCTTCCACA
>JAJFJC010000235.1 GCA_021774385.1 Alphaproteobacteria bacterium | reverse complement strand
AACCCGATGCTGCTGGAGGGCCAACTGCATGGCGGCGTGTCTAACGGCCTCGGCCAAGCCTTGAGCGAGGAGGTCGTCTACGACCCCGATTCAGGCCAACTCCTGACCGGCTCGCTGATGGACTACTGCATGCCCCGCGCTGTCGAAACGCCGCATTTCGACTGGGCGACGACGGAGACCACCTGCCTGACCAACCCGCTCGGCGTGAAAGGCTGTGGCGAATCCGGCCCAACCGCGAGCATGCCCGCTGTGGTCAACGCCATTGTCGACGCGCTGGCGGAGTTCGGCGTGACCGAGATCGACATGCCGGTTACGGCGGAGAAGGTTTGGCGGGCGATCAATAATTAGTACGAATATATACCATGACATCTCTTCGCATCGGCGTCGATTCCGGCGGCACCTTCACCGACGTCTGTTTGCTCGACGAAACGACGGGCCTGTTTTCCGTCTGGAAGCTTTCCAGCACGCCGCAAGACCCCTCCGAAGCCATCGCGAATGGCGCGCGGGAAGCGGTCGCGCGGTTCGGCGGCGATGACGCCGCTGTTTCATTCTTCGGACACGGCACGACCGTCGCCACCAACGCATTGATCCAAGGCCGAGGTGCGCGCGCTGGGCTGATCACCAATGACGGGTTCCGTGACCTGCTCGATCTCGGCCGGCAGACCCGCCCGCATCTATATGATTTGCAAACCGACAAGCCCCCGGCATTGATTCCACGCGACCGACGGTTGGAAGTCCGGGAACGGCTGCTGTACGACGGCACCGTCGAACGGGAACCCGATGAAGGCGAAGTCCGCGACATGGCGCGAAAGCTGCGCGATATGGACGTCGAGGCGGCGGCGGTCTGTTTCCTCTACAGTTTCGTCGACCCAAAACACGAGGCGATGGTCGCGCGGATACTGGAAGAGGAATTGGGCGACGCCTTTATAACGGCGTCTCACCAAGTTTGCCCCGAATTCCGAGAGTTCGAACGCCTCAGCACGACAGTCGTGAACGCCTTCCTCGGACCGGTTATGAAAGGATATCTGTCGCGTCTGACGCCACGGCTAAAGGACGCCGGCATCACCGTGCAACCGCATATCACCCAATCCAACGGCGGTACAATCACCTTCGAAACAGCGTCTACCCTACCGGTCCGCACCGTCCTGTCCGGCCCTAGCACCGGTGTCGTGGGTGCATTGGAAACCGGACGCATCGTCGGCGTCGACGACATCATCACCTTCGACATGGGTGGCACCTCGACTGACGTGTCGCTGATCCAGAACGCCCGGCCGGAAACCACAACCGAGGCAATCGTTCACGGTTATCCGATTAAAGTGCCGATGATCGACATTCACACCGTCGGCGCCGGCGGCGGCTCAATTGCTTATGTCGATAGCGGCGGTTTCCTGAAAGTCGGTCCACGCAGCGCCGGCGCGGCACCCGGGCCGATCTGCTACGGGCTCGGTAATAACGAGCCAACGGTCACTGACGCAAACGTCGTCATGCAGATCCTCAATCCGACAGAACTGCTCGGCGGACGCATGCCTATCGATCGAGAGCCCGCCCTTCGCGCCATCGAAAAGCTCGGCGAGCACCTTAATCTTTCCGCGCTGGAAACCGCCGCCGGCATCGCCCGCGTCGTGACCGCCAATATGGCGCGCGCGATCCGGTTGATCTCGGTACAGCGCGGTCATGACCCACGCGAATATTGCCTCATGCCGTTCGGCGGCGGCGGTCCGGTACATGCCGGACGGCTAGCCCGCGAACTCGGCATGCGGCGCATCCTGGTGCCGCGCAATCCTGGCATCCTGTGCGCGCTCGGCCTCTTGCTAACCGACCTTCGCCACGACCTTTCGGTGACGCGGCGGCTGCCCGTCGAAACCGCGTCCGCAGGCGCCATTCGCGATTCGATGGCGATCCTGCGCCAGGATGCCGACGCCTGGTTCGCGAAGGAAAACGTCACGGGGGACCGTCGGCGGCTCGTCGCATCGGCGGACATGCGCTATGCCGGTCAAAATTATGAGTTGAATGTCCCGGTCCCGAACCTGGAAGACGATACCGCCTTATTGGAAACATTGACCGCAAACTTCAACGATGCCTATAGCCGCCTCTACGACTACACCGCGCCGGAGGAAGCTATTGAGATCGTTACCTTCCGGGTGGAAGCCTATGGCGTCGTCGAGAAGCCGCAATTTTCCGCCAACCCCGATTGCGGCCCGGATGCTTCGGCGGCAATCACCGATGCCCGCGAGGTCTATATGCCGGAAACCGCAAATTTCGAGGAAACCAAAATCTTCGACCGCGACCGCCTGCAGACCGGCAACAGGATCGCCGGGCCGGCGGTTGTCGAGCAGATGGACTCGACCACGTTCGTGCTGCCAGGACAAATGGCCATCGTCGACCCTTACCACAATCTCGTTATCCAAGAAGGAGACGCGTGATGCCGGACGAAACGCGTATCGACGCCGTGTCGATCGACCCGGTGACCGTCGAGGTGATCGGCAACGCCATCGCCTCAATCGCCGATGAGATGGGCGAAACCCTGATCCGCGCCTCCT
>JAJFJC010000234.1 GCA_021774385.1 Alphaproteobacteria bacterium | reverse complement strand
TCAGGGTCATCCGGCCCGGCTCGTTTTCGGGATTAAGCGCGTCGATCAAGCCGAGCAACACATCGGGGTCGGATGTCGGTCCGCATTTTATGCCAATCGGGTTCTTAACGCCGCGCAAAAACTCGACATGCGCGCTATCCGCTTGGCGCGTACGGTCGCCAATCCACAGCATATGCGCGGAACAGTCATACCACTCGCCGGTCAGGCTATCCTGACGGGTCAGCGCCTCTTCATACCAAAGAAGCAATGCCTCGTGACTGGTGTAGAATTCCGTTTCGCGGAGTTGCGGGACGACATTTCCCGTCAACCCGCAGGCTTCCATGAAGGAGAGGCTTTCGTCGATCCTGTCTGACAATTCGGCGTATTGCGCCCCTTGCGGGCTGTCAGCGACAAAATCAAGATTCCATTTGTTGACTTGATGAAGGTCGGCGAACCCGCCTTGTGCGAATGCACGCAACAAATTCAACGTCGACGCGGCCTGGTTATAAGCTTTCACGAGGCGGTCTGGGTCGGGCTTGCGCCGGTCCGCATCGAATTCAATCCCGTTGATGATGTCACCGCGGTAACTCGGCAGTTCGACATCGCCAATTTTTTCCGTCGGCGCGGAACGGGGTTTGGCGAACTGGCCCGCCATACGGCCAACCTTTACGATTGGGCAGGAGCCGGCGAAGGTGAGTACGGTCGCCATTTGCAACAGCACCTTGAAGGTGTCGCGAATATTGTCCGCGTGGAATTCCGCGAAGCTTTCCGCGCAATCGCCACCCTGCATTAGGAAGGCCTTACCCTCCGCGACACGCGCCAGCCGTGCCTTTAGATTGCGGGCTTCGCCCGCGAATACGAGTGGTGGAAACCCTCGTAACAGCGCTTCCGTCGCATTCAGTTTTGCTTCGTCTGGATATTCGGGAACCTGCCCGATAGGCATTTCCCGCCAGCTATCTACGCTCCACGTCGCGGCCATGATCCTGTCCCTACAGTCAATCGAATCGGAAAAGAGGCTTGCTATACGACTATGATCCGCCCTTTTCCACTGATTTTTCATTCGATTTCACGTCGGAATGGGTACAATAGTTACTGAACCCGCTCGCGAGATGCCGTATTTCGGCCTTTCCGCCAACCAATTTTTGGACGCTCGGCAGATGACAAATTTGGACATCGAACTCGAACAATTCCAGTCACTTTTGGATGAAAGTAGCCGCGCCGTCGTATTTACAGGCGCTGGAATCAGCACGGAATCCGGCATACCCGACTTTCGCAGTCCTGGTGGAGTCTGGAGCACAAACCAGCCGATCGAGTTCCAAGACTTCATGGCTTCGGAGGCGATGCGGCGCGAAACCTGGAAGCGCAAACTCAATACCGACGTGAGTATCCGCGCCGCGGAGCCGAACCGTGGGCACCGCGCGGTTGAAAAGCTCGTCCGCGCCGGAAAAGTTGCCGCAATCATCACGCAAAATATCGACGGGTTACACCAGCAGTCGGGCATTCCAGATGAAAAGATCATCGAACTGCATGGCAATTCCACCTATGCCACCTGTTTGGATTGCGGCGTTCGGCATGAACTTGATGAGATCATGCCGAACTTCGAGAAGGACGAGAGTCTGCCCTTATGCAAGGCCTGCAAAGGCCCCTTCGTAAAGCCGGCGACAATTTCTTTTGGCCAGTCCATGCCGGAACAGCCGATGCGCGATGCGCAACGCGAAGCGGAGGCCTGCGACCTGTTCATTTCCGTTGGTTCGTCGCTGGTTGTCTATCCGGCCGCGGGCTTTCCGATAATCGCCAAGCGATCGGGCGCCCGTCTTGTAATCTTGAACCGAGACGCGACTGAACTCGATGCCGCCGCCGATTTGGTGCTGAACCGAGAGATTGGCCCGACCTTGGGTGATGTGGTGGGCGTCAATTGACCGGCGGGGCTTCGGAAGCGACCGACAAACTCATCCAATTCGTTACCACGTTCCATGCGAAAGCCATTCCGGAGCCGGCGCGCGCCGCTTGCAAGACCTACCTGCTCGATAGCCTTGGTGTCGCCGTCGCCGGCAGCACCGCGCCTTGGACCGGTGATCTGGTGGCGCTGCAATCGCAGTGGGGCAAAGGCACCGACGCCCGCGCCTGGATATTCGGTGACAGATTGCCGGCGCCCGCCGCCGCCTTTTGCAACGCCTATCAAATACACAATTCCGAATTCGACTGTATCCATGAAGCCGCCGTCGTTCATCCCATGGCCGTCACCCTGCCCGCGCTCATGGCGGTCGCCGAACGAAATGGTGGCGTGTCGGGTTCGGATTTTCTTGCCGCGCTCACGATTGGAGTCGAAGTCGCCTGCACCATCGGTATCGCCGCGACCGGTGGCATGCGATTCTTTCGGCCGGCGACCGCGGGTGCCTTTGGCGCCGTGGCTGCTATCGGCCGATTGAGCGGTTTCGATGAGGAAACACTGCGGAACGCGATGGGTGCCGTCTACGGCCAACTTTCCGGTAACATGCAGGCCCACACCGAAGGCTCGGCACTGCTCGCCATGCAAATTGGGTTCAATGCCCGTAACGCGGTTATCGCCTGCGATATGGCTGCATCCGGTATCACCGCGCCCCGAAATATGCTGGAGGGCGAGTTCGGCTATTTCACACTGTTCGAGGAAAGCCATTCCTTTGAATCTGCCGTCGAGGGATTGGGAAAATCCTGGCGAATCACTAAAGTCGCGCACAAGCCGTTTCCCAGTGGGCGCGCGACGCATGGCGTGCTCGATGCCGTCCTCGAACTGCAGCGCGTCGAGAAGTTCGCCGCGACAGATGTCACGCGGATTGACGCGCTCGTTCCACCCTTGACCTATCAACTGGTCGCCCGCCCACCACGCGCCGGCATGACACCGAACCAGGCCCGACTGTGCATCCCTTACGTCCTCGCCCGCGCCTTGCGGGACGGCAAGCTCGGTGTTGAGGATTTCACCGCCGAGGCGCTCGCTGATTCCGAGACATTTGCAATAGCGAACAAGATATCCGTCACAAAGGAAGACAATTCCAATCCGAGCGCGCTTGCGCCTGTTACCATTAAGGTCGCGTTGCAGGATGGCCGCACGCTCAACCGCACCCAGGCGTTAATTTACGGGAACCCGGCCAAGCCAATGTCACACGATGCCCATCTTGAAAAATTCCGCACCAATTGGGGGGCTGGCACGGTTTCGCTACGACCTGACAATGCGGATCGGCTCATCGCGCAAATCGACGGAATCGAAAACGTCACCGACATGCGCGAAATCGTCGACCTGATGGTTCGCTAGCGCGAGTCAGCCCGACCACCGGTCGCAGGCGAGCACGACCGAGGTTTCAATTTGTCGTTCGGGGACGGTCCAGTAGTAACGCAGAAGCGGGCCTTTTTCGTTTTCCGACACACACCGAAAGCCACGGGTTTCGTAAAACCGTATAGCCCAATCCGCGGCGGCCCAGGTCCCGATTAGCATCGGCCTTTCGGTCATGTCCCGCAGGTGTGACAATAGAGCGTCGCCGATCCCTTCGCCGCGCCGTGCCGTGCATACATAGGCGTGACGGAGCAGTGTTACGTCCTTAACGTCTTCGATACCCATAACGCCGCACAACGCGCCTGCTTCTTCGTAACCCCAGAAACGGACGCCGCGAGAAATTTCTTCCGCCAATTCGTCATCGGGCATATAGGGCTCGTGCCAGCAATCGTCTGGGATCACGCCACGATAGGCCTCCGCCGCGTCATTGATGATCGCCGCAATGGCAGCGAAATCCGCATCGGTGCAGGGCCGGATCATTGCCGCCGCATCAGTTCACGCCAATCCGTGCCGACGGCCGTTAGAGGCCCAGCAACGCATCGATTTTCGCGGGTTCCAGGTCTTGACCATGCAGCAGCGAGTCATCGACCTGAAGAACCGGCGATGTGCGGATATTTTTTGAGTCGATGAACTCCGCGGCGTCCTCGTCCATCATCAAATCCTTGGCCGCAAATTCAACGCCATGTTCCCGCAAATAGGATTTAAGCTGTTCGCATGGCGCGCAAAGCGGCGTCGAGTAAACGGTGACTTCGGCCATATCTAAACTTTCCCTTGCTGCTTGAGCTGTCGATAGAGCTCTTTCTTCTCTTTCCACTCACGCTCGGTTTCCTGGTCTTGAAACGGTTGCGCTTCGGTGAAAATGAGGTCTTTCCAATTCTCCCCACCGCTCCAATCAAACGGGGCACGCAAAGTCGTGCGCGGCACCGTCGCCGTTTCCAATAGGTCGAGCGCCATCGCGAAAATTTGCCGCTGCATATCGACCTTTGCCGGCTCGCCGACCGGGTGGCCGAGCGGAAAATCGGTGAAGACAAACCGCGCTACGCCGCAATGTTCGACGCTGTCGCGCGCGGTGCCGATAACAACGGTTGGAATACCGTTTTCTTCAAGATGCCGGGCAACCAGACTCACGGTCTGGTGGCAGACGGGTCAGACCGGCGTCAGAACCGCGACATCAACCTCTTCGTCACGGCACCGCCGCAGCACCTCGGGCGCATCCGTCTCCCGCGTCTTACGCTGACTATAAGCATTATAGACACCGTAGAAGGTTGGCGCGACGGCACCAATGCGCCCTTCGGCGACGGCCTCGTGCATTCGGGAGATCGGGAAATAGGTGTTTACGTCTTCCAGCGTGGTCGCATGTTGGTCGAAATCGGCCGTTTGGCTGTACAGATCCTCGACCGGCGTGTCCGAAGATATCCCGTAAACGTTCGGCGCCGCCCCCTTCTCCAAGGGTGTGCGCTGATCGTCCCAGCTACGCACCGCGATTTCGCTGGTTGAGATCAATGCCACCCGCGATTCCGCAAGCGGTTTCTTCAGCGCTGCAAAGGGAACATCATCGAAATTCGCCCAACGATAGGGTTTGTCGTAGCCCTGCGAAAGGTAATAGGCGCGCGTTTTGTCGATATATTTAACGTGGCTCACGCTCTTCTCCCTACCGTGACAGTAGCCTAAGAGTGCCATATTCCGCCAATATGCTCAATCGGCGGCGACTTTTTTCGCATCGTCTGGGACCTTCTCACGCATGGTGACAAATTCTTCCGCCGCGGTTGGATGAATGCCGACCGTCGCATCGAACTGTGCCTTGGTTGCACCGCATTTGAAGGCAATCCCGACACCCTGCGTTGTCTCGCCCGCGTCGGGGCCGACCATGTGAAAACCGACGACGCGGTCGCTAGCGCGGTCGACGATCAGCTTCATGAAGGTTTTTTCGTCGTTGCCGGTCAATGCGTGTTTCATCGGCGTGAAAGACGACGCGTATACATCCACCGCACCGTAGGTTTCCCGCGCTTGCGCTTCGGTCAAACCGCAAGTCCCGATGTTCGGTTGGCTGAACACCGCCGTTGGCACGTCGGCATAATCCATCGTCCCGGAACCGCCACGGAAAAGGTTGTCGGCCAATACCATGCCTTCGGCGATCGCGACAGGCGTTAGGGCGATGCGGTCGATGACATCGCCGATAGCGTAGACCGAATCCACCGAGGTCTTGAAATGATCGTCGACAACGATGGCGCCTTTGCGGTTTAGCTCGACGCCGGCTTCCTCGAGCCCAATACCGTTCGCGTTCGGCGCCCGTCCAGTCGCATACATGATGACATCGGCTTCCATCTCCGTCCCATCCTCAAGCTCGGCGAGCAGGACATCGCCGCGTTTTTCGATGCGTGCGATATTGGCGTTAAACCGCAAATCGACCTTTTTCTTGCGCATTTCGTCGGCCAGGAACGTACGGACATCATCGTCGAAACCGCGCAGGAAGTGCGGCCCACGATAAAGCTGCGTGACCTGGCTACCCAGGCCGTTGAAGATGCCCGCGAACTCGACCGCGATATAACCGCCCCCAACGACAATGACCCGCTTCGGCAGGTCGTCCAGGAAGAACGCCTCGTTTGACGTAATAGCATGCTCCTTGCCCGGGATGTCCGGCACGACGGGCCAGCCACCGGTCGCGACCAGGATGTATTTGGCGGTCAATTCCTTGCCGTTGACGGAAACCGTATGCGCATCGACCACGGAAGCCTTGCCCTCATGCAGTTCCACACCGGCATTGCCGAGCAGACGCTCATAGATACCGTTGAGCCGCTCGATCTCCTTATTCTTGTTGGCAATCAATGTAGGCCAGTCGAAACGGCGTTTGCCGACAGTCCAGCCAAATCCAGCGGCGTCTTCGAATTCCTCGGCGAAATGGGACGCATAGACGAGCAGCTTTTTCGGAACGCAACCCACATTTACGCAAGTGCCGCCGAGATAACGGTCTTCCGCGATGCCTACCTTGGCCCCGTAGGTCGCCGAAATTCGGGCTGCCCGGACACCACCAGACCCCGCGCCGATCGTGAAAAGATCATAATCATACTCGGCCATAGCCTCTACCTTTCGCTGAATTCGTAATGCTTGCGTCACATATAGGTCGGGCAACGCAAAAAGGGAACAGAACTTCCGCGAATTCAGTGCGAACTATGATTTGTTCAAAAGCTGGCATAGCATTGACGGGTGGATTCCAGCACGGGAGAGTCAGATGACCAAGATTGCGCTTATCGTGGAATTTAACGTCAAATCCGAACATCGCGCCGCTTTCATCACTTTGATGCGCGAACACGCCGAAGGAACGCTTAAAGAAGAAGAAGGCTGTGTGCAGTTCGACCTCCTCCTGCCGAACGAAAACGGCCGCGTCTTCCTCTACGAGGTCTATCGCGACGAAGATGCCCTGAAGGCGCATATGGGCTCCGAACGGCTCGCCAACACGCGCAAAAGCTATGAGAACTGGATCGACG
>JAJFJC010000233.1 GCA_021774385.1 Alphaproteobacteria bacterium | reverse complement strand
GGCTTTCAGCCGCGTCTTAAAGTTCGCCAGATCATGGCGAAGCCAGATGCTGCGCACCCCGCTGGGAGAAACAAACACGCCGCGCTTGCGCAACTCGTTGGAAACGCGGACCTGGCCATGCGCGGGGCATTCAATCGCGTAAGCGACAACTGCGTCCTCGGTTTCCGGCGCCGCGCGGTTCTTTAGATTGGGATGCTTACGGCTCTTCTCGAACAACGCCGCCACGCCGCCGTCCTCCACCGCCGCCTTGTAACCGTAAAACGTATCGCGCGACAGGCCCATCACTTAAGCCTGCTCGCTTCGGTGCTGCGCCGTATAGTGGTGCCGCTACTTTAGCGTTAGAAAACGCTCCGGATGGGCGAAAGCCTGAATAGGGCGCTATACGATTAATGGCGACATCGCGAGGCCCTGAATTAACCAGAGGTGCTACGTTTTGCTCTCCGGGAAAGCCCTTCATGCCCCGAATGCGGAGTGTTGATCGGCGTCGGCTGAAGGCTGTGCTGTACGACCGCTCACAATTGATCAACGGTCTCCCTTGAAAAAAAACGGATGAACGTTGGAACTCAGTCATGGGGAGGTTAAATCGTCGTCCCTCCCCACAGCGTCAATAGGACCGCGGCATGCCTAGATCATGCTGGGCAATGAAATTGAGCAACATTTCCTCGGAGACCGGCGCGAAGCGGAACAGGCGGGCATCACGCCACAATCGTTCGAGATGCGATTCCTTGGCATAGCCCATTCCGCCCATGATCTGCATGGCCTGTTCGATGAGACGATAGGCGGCTTGGCTCGCGATCAATTTCCCCATATTGGATTCGCTGCCGTAAGAGCCGCCCGTGTCATAGTTGCTCGCGGCTTGGTAGTTCATCAGCCGCGCGCATTCAAGTTCCGACCAGGCTTGGGCCAGTGGGAAGCTCAAGCCTTGGTATGAACCGATCGGCCGGTCGCCGAAGACCTTTCGTTCGGAGGCGTAGTCGACGGCGAGTCTCTTGGCCAGCCTTCCCGCGCCGACAAGTCCGGCCGTGGTCACGATTCGTTCCGTGTTGAGTACGTCGAGGAGGCAGCGCCAGCCGTCATGCAGCGGTCCGATAAGCTCATCTGGCGTGACAAACACATCATCAAAATAGACCATGCTTGCGGGAAGCGTGCGGGTGCCGACCTTCGGAATGCTCGAATGCGTCAGGCCATCACGCTCCACGTCGACCAGGAAGAGCGACATGCCGTCGGTCCGTTTTCTGGAGTCCTCCGGCTTTTTCGTTCGTGCGACGACAAGCATTTTTTCGGCCTGCGGCACGGCGGTGATCCAGATTTTGCGGCCATTCAAGATCCAGCCAGCGCCGCTTTCCGCTGCGAAGCTCGTCACCATCAGGCTATTGGATCCGGCATTCGGTTCGGTAAGGCCCATCGAGCAGTTCATGTCGCCCGAAATTAGACGCGGCAACAATTCCGCCCGCATCTTATCCGTGCCGTGCTTGGAAATTGCAACACCGCCAAAAATGGGGTTGGTCATAAAGATTTGAGCCAGCGTCGCGCCGCCTCCGGTTTCGCTCAGAGTTTCGATCACCAGCGCCAAATCGAGCATGCCAAGACCCGAACCACCGTGTTTTTCGGGCAGGGCGACACCGCACAGTCCGGCATCGCAAATCGCCTTCCATATTGCCGCTGGAAACGCCCCTTTCTCGTCAAGTTCACGCCAATAGTCGAGGCCGAAATCTTCCCCGACTTTACGCGCCGTCTCGATCATCAGGGTTTGCTCTTCTGTAAGTGAGAAATCCATAACGGCCTCCTTAAGGTGAACGTCCCAACAAAAGCAGGGCGGGTGTTTCGATCATTTCTTTGATCTGGTTCAGCAGGGCGTCCGCATCCTCTTCGGCTAATTCGGATCGATACGCTGATAATGTCAGTCCGACTCGGCGACGTGAATCTAGTGTGCCGTCGAAATCTGGACGGAACGGATCGGTCAGGCCGCCAACGGTAAGCGTAAAGATGGCATTCGCAACGGGTGCCGAACCGCAAACCGCTGCCGAGCGCATTGTACGGACTGCGGCGGCGCGATCCTCCGGCGTCGGCGGACGCCGCTCGGCATCAACGCCAGCCGCAATGTCGGAAAAACGAAGCGAATGTGTTGCGGGAATAATTCGAGTTTGGCCTTTCTCAAGCAAAACCATCGCGCCACCATGGGCGCAAGCCGCCGCCGCCGCGGCGACGGCTGTTATATCCACGCTACTCGTTTGCTCCGGATCGAGTGTTTCCAACAGCGATAACGCCATCCCGGCTTTGGCATATGTGGAGATCCAATAAAACGGTTCGGCTGTTGTTTCGACGGTTCCTTGTGTCGCCGTGGCCGCGGCTGTTTGTTGTGATACGGCTGTTTTGGTTATCGATTCTAGCGGTTCGGGCGTCCGCTTCGTCTCGGCGGCTTTTTCTACATCAGCGGCCTTGATTCGTCCGCGTGGTCCGGAACCGGCAACGGTTTCGAGCGCTACGCCAAGTTCCCTTGCGCGCCGGCGCGCATATGGCGTCGCGAGGATGCGGTCGCCGGTCCGAC
>JAJFJC010000232.1 GCA_021774385.1 Alphaproteobacteria bacterium | reverse complement strand
GGCGATCACCAGCACCGCAAAAACCCCAACACCCCAAGACCAAATTTTTAGATTGGTAGGCTGAAGGGGCGCCTCAATGCCTTCATCATCAAGGATTAAGGCGTCACGGATTTTTGACAGTACTGTCATGAACTAAATGCTACTGAGTACGTAAAATGGTTAATAAAATTATGAATAAATTGATTAATAAACCTTCTACACAAATAGGAAATATTGATAAAAATTTGGAAAATACTGTTTCACATAGTTAGGTTTTACACTAATCGCGATAATTTTGCGTGAAACCTATTCGCAGTAATTTCACAATCCCTTATTTTTGTTGAATTATTAGGCCTTGTCTTTGACTTAAGTCAAATTCACGGGGCCTTGGGAGAAGATGGGTCGGTGTTGTTCTGCCGCGTAGACGGTATTTGTGTTCACGCCGCCGGTACGCGGATTTTGCTCCAAGTCATGACGGCGGAAATATAAAGAACGGCAACGGTCAGTGCCGCCGCGGTACCGCCATAAACGCCCCAGCGCGGAAAGGCGTACGAGACGCAAAGGATATAGAGGATTATCGATCCCATACCGACGGGGAAGTTGCGTAACAAAGCTTGTGCGCTGGGCGTGCCATAGGTTGTGTGAATTATAACAAGGGTCGGGAGCAAAGTTGAGGGAAAGCCGACGAGCAAACCCGTCCATCGCGGTCCGAGGTTTTCCGCCAGCGCAATAGCGGTGACAATCAACGCGGCGGCGGTCCCGCCACGCAAGAAAAGAAGCCGTGGCGTATATTTTACCGGCTTCTCGACTTGGATGAATTCGATTTTGCGAAACAGCCATATCGCAAAAGCGATAACGCAGCCCGTCGTCACCGTGGCGCCCGTAAGTGTGAAAGGGATGAGGACGAGCCCACCAGCGACCACGAGAAATACCGCGATCGCGATTACCGCACTGCCCAGCGGTACCCAGTTGGAAAGCCAGCGCGAACTTTTGTAGTAGGCCAGGACGAAGGCGAGCGTCGCGGAGAATGCGGCTATTCCGTGTGGGACGCTCTCGACCACATAGGCCGTGCCCATTTCACGGCCAACGAAGAAATAAAGAATAACCGCGCTGAGCGGCGCGCCGGACAAAATACCGGCGACGCGCGTGCTGACCCGTTCGGCGATCGCGGCGAGGCAAAGTACAATGCCCGCCGACCACAGCACCTTTGCCAAGAGCGACGTTTCATAAGGATTGTCCATGGGTGTTTCCAGAATGCCGCTCGCTAGAGGTTCGCCGGGTTCGACATTGTCGCCGCTCAGCGTTCGTCGTGGATTTGTTCATTACGCAATGGCGTGTGCCGATGGCACCGCCAAGGCTTGGCACTGGCCACCCATTCATCGCACAATATGCGATACCGGCGCTACTTCACATCCATCCAATAGGGACGAAGAATACGATGCAGATCGTCGATGCTCAAATTCATACCTGGGGAAGCGGCTTGCCGAGCAACCAGTCGCATATACAAGTGACGGCGTTCACACCCGAGAAGGCGATTGGCATGATGGATGAGGGTGGGGTCGACGCGGCTGTTATTCATCCACCTGGATGGGATCCGAAATCAACGGAAATGGCGTTCCAGGCCGTTCGGGATTTTCCGGGCCGGTTCGCGATCATGGGGTCGTTGCCGCTTGATGCGCCGGATAGCCGCGAGAAGATCGCGACATGGCGCGGCCAGCCGGGCATGCTGGGCCTTCGCTATACCTGTCTGACCGATCCGGTACGGCAATGGGTGGCGGATGGCACGCTCGACTGGCTTTGGGCGGCGGCGGAGGAAGCCGGTGTGCCGATTTCCCTGCTGGCGACGGATTCGCTCACGGTGCTCGGCGGCATCGCGGCGCGTCATCCGGCGTTGCGCCTGACCATCGATCATCTTGGCGGCCGCGGCGGAACGACGCAGCTCAAGGATGCCGAAGCCATGACGCACATCCCGGAACTTTTGGCATTGGCGAAGCATCCCAATATCGCGGTCAAGGCGACGGGCGCACCGGGCTATTCGACCGAGGACTACCCGTTTCCCCTGATGCATACCTACCTGCAGCAAATTTACGATGCGTTCGGACCGGCGCGTATGTTCTGGGGCACGGACATCACGAAGATGCCGTGTTCCTGGTCGCAATGCGTGTCGATGTTCACCGAAGCGTTGCCATGGCTTAACAAACAGGACCTGGACCTTATCATGGGCGACGCGCTGTGCGCCTGGTGGGGCTGGGAACGTAAGGGAGGAACTTCCGAATGAGTAAATTGAACAGTTCCGGCAAGCCGGTTGCCGTCGTCGTTGGTGCTACTTCCAAATGGCAATCCGATGGCCGTAATACCAAGCTGGCGCATGGCAAGGCGCTGGACGATAGCGACGTGCCGGTCGGCGTACGCTGGGGTGTGGGCGGTGCGATTGCCCAAAAGTTCGCCCAGGAAGGTTTCTTCACCGTGTTGACGACCCGCACCGAGGCCAACGCGTCGGCGATGGCGGTGGCGATCGAAGAACAGGGTGGCGACTGCATGATCGTCGAACTCGATCTCGTTTCCGAGGAATCGGTTAAGGCGGCGTTCGAAAAGATCCGCGCTGAAGCGGGCGAACCGGACGTATTGATCTACAACGCGGGCTATCTGGAGGGTCGAGACCTGCCGCCGGAGAAGGAGTTGCTCGAACATATCGAAGTGGCGATGTTCGACACCGCGCAGCATATCGCCAGCCGGGGCCCCTTTTTGGTCGCCAAGGAAGTGTTGCCGGCGATGCGAAAGAAAGGGGCGGGATCGTTCTTGTTTTCGAACAACTCCAAATCGCTGCGCGGAACCAAGCGCAATACGGGCGAGTCGCTCTATTACCCCAGGGTAATGATGCGGACCCTGGCGCAGGTGCTAACCGAGGAGTATTCCGAGCATGGCGTGCACGTGGCCAACGTGGTGATCGACGGTCTTATCGACTCGCCCGGAACCCGGGTGCTACCCAAGGCGCAAGAGAATCCCGACATCGTGATCAATCCGGTAAAGATCGCCGAGGCCTTCTACTACCTGCACAGCCAGGACCGGTCCTGCTGGACGCATGAACTGCAGCTCACACCGTTCCCGACCAAACCGAGTTTCTGAAGCACTCTATGCCGCCACGGGGGGAATGATGTGGCGGGACGGGTCGAGATTGATGATCATTCGTTTTACCAGCCGGTTGCTCGTTTCCGGAAAGCTTTCACGCTTGTGAAGTACGGTGGCGTTGTCCCAGAGGACGAGATCTCCCGGACCCCACTCATGGTTATAGACATGCTCCGGCCGCGTCGCGTGCGCGAACAGCCTTTCCAATAGGTCGTCCGCTTCGTCTTGGGGCATGCCGTCGATACCGGTGACGGTATTCGGGTCGATATAAAGCGCCTTTCTGCCGGTGCCGGGCTCGACATTGACCAGCGGATGTTTGACATCCGGCGTCTCGGCCAGGCGTTTCGCGCGGTCGTGATTGTCTTCCTTTTCGGGGGCGGCTGTTCCGACGCGCGCCGCGAAACTGAACGTTCCAATAGCGCCATCGACCGCCTTTGCGAGTTCCGGCGGCATGGTTTCATGCGCCTTGTACAGGCTTGCCCAACTCGTGGTTCCGCCTTCGCTGGGCAATTCCACACCGTAGAGAAAACAGCCCGTAACCGGTTTGGCGTAATAGGATTGGTCGGTATGCCAAGTAAGCGCCTTGTTCGCGAGCCCGCCCAGCATATCACCATTCTGATGCCGTAAGTTGGATAACAGGATAACTTCGGGAAAGGTCGATAACCAACTGGTCTCGGCATAGAGATCCGGTTTACCGATCATTTTTCCAAAATCGAGCAATTCACCTTCTGAAAGGGATTGCCGGCGAAACACCAGTACGCCGCTCATCCGAAACGTATCGCGGATCGCCTCGGCATCCGTCTCGCCAACCGTTTTCCAAAGCGGAAGTTCGCTGACTTCGCGTGCGAATCCACCGCCAATTGCTTCTATTCGCACCTATGAACTCCCGCTTGCCTCACGCGTCATGGCGGGCTTTATCTTTAGCAAAACCCGATAAATGGGCGGCCAGTTGCGTTAAATGGTCTCGTATCTTGTCAAATTCAGCGCGTTTTTCATAGGTCTCTTCATTCATATAAAGGCCGCGCCGGGTTTCAATTTGAAGACTCTGAATGCCGCCGGCGGGGTTGCCATGCTTATGTATGCTTTCGGCGCCGGCGAAATGTTTGTTGATCGTAACGTCATAGCCGAGGCCGGCGAGAAACTTTTGCACCGTGTCAACGAATTCCCGGTCGCAAGTTTCACCATGCCGGTCGCCGATATCGAAGTCGGAACGCGGCGCGCCGGCGTCCTTGGAAACGGCGCGGGCAATCGATGCCATGCTGTGGCAACTGACATGGTAGGCAAGCCCGGCGCGTTCCCGCATGGTCTGAAGAATTGCCGACAATTCATTGTGGTAGGGCCAATAGAATTCGTCGAGGCGGCGTCGCAAATCCGCCACCGAGATGGGTAGTTGTTGGAGCGGCGCTTTAGTGCGGTCGCTAACGCTGTGTATCAAGCCAACACCGAGATCGGATTTGTCAGTCGGTGCGAAAGGTGTGTCGAAGCCGCCGTCGATCAAACTTGGGTCGATATCGTTTTCATGCCGGTTGGCATCGATATAGGCATTTGGGAAGCAGGCGAAGAGCCATGTGGCGCCATGGTCCGGTGCTTGGCTGAAGAGCGCCTCGACATACATGGAGATCGAACTTTTGACTTCGTCAAACCCCGCGGGCGAGCGGAAATCGTTCGGGAATTCGCGACCGCTGCGTGGAATATCGAAAACCAGCGGCGCGGCGTCGCGCGCTGGCGCAATCCGGTGGAGGACCCCGGGGCGGTAGTGTTGTGCGGTTTCGGTCATGCCGTTCTGTCCAGGCTTGCTATGGTTCTACTTCCCACCCGTCATCATGGCCGTCGCGCTTCGTCCATTCAACAAGGACTTTGTAACCGAGCCCTAAAGCATCGGTTCAAGGTATAAGCCGACGTTTCCAAGAGATAAGGTTTCGCCCATAACGCCTACGAAGATGATGATCATCGGCGTATCCAGGACGTGGGACACAAGGATTGCTTACAGGACGGTGTCGAGGAAGTGCCGCGGTATGATCCGAATTACGCTAGCAGAAGACGTTAAGAAGATTGCGCGGCAGGAGCGCAAACAGCAGCGAATGCGCGCAGTCGAGCCCCAAAAGCGCATAGAACAGCCTCTAAACGCACCGAGCACGACGGAGCCGTTGGAGATAGACCTGAGAAAAGACCTTTGGAAGTACGCGTTGTTAGTTATGTCGGTGCAACCCGATGGGGAAATTAAGACATCCGACCTGTTTAATGCGTTACCTGATTTTATGGAGCTTTCTGAAGAGCATCTTGCAATCAATGGAAGCAGGAAAGATTCGAAATTTTCCCAAATCGTCCGCAACCTAAAATCTCATAAAACCAGTAAATCGAATTTCATTTATCAAGGCTACGCGCAAGATATTCGCGGTGGCATGAAGATCATGCGGAAAGGGTTCGACTTCGTTCGTGAATATTTCAACGAGAGCAATTAATTCCGGATTGGGTTAAACAAGTATATAGAGCCCTTAAAAGGCCTCGTTAGACGAAAATACGCTGGCTTTCTACGTTTCGACATCCGGATGGGCTTTCTGGATATCGCTCTTCGTCCATTCCACGAGAATCTTATAGCCGATCCCCAACGCCACGGGACCGACGAACAAGCCAACGATACCGAAGGACAAGGTGCCGCCGATAACGCCAATAAAAATGATGATCATGGGAGTATCCAGGCCTCGGGATACGAGGATTGGTTTTAGGGCGGTGTCGAGGAAGCTGACCGGTATCATCCAGAGTGTGAACCAGATCGCGTGGGACAGTTCCGCCGACCAAAATACGTAAATAGTTACCGGTATCACGATGATTAACGGCCCGACCTGTATGGCCGAGAGTATCAGGATAAGGAAGGCTAGCAGGCCAGCCGCCGGAACATCGACGGCCAGGAATGCCATGCCGGAGAACAGGCTTTGTACAAGAGCAATACCCATAATGCCAAGCGCGACATTGCGAATTGTCGCGCCGGCGAGCTCGACGAAATAGGCGCCGTTCGTATCCATGACCTTATCCGCGAAGGCGTAGATAGCGCGGCTGGCGCTGGCGGTGTTCGGTTGCAAAAGCCCGGCGATCAGGACGGCCAGTAAAAACTGTATGAACCCGCCGCCAAGACCCGTCGCCAGGTCGAGCAACCAACCACCGGCATCTTGTAAATGCGATGCCTGTTCCGACAGGGCCCATTCGAGATCATTCGCACCGAGGTTCCAAAAATTGTAAAGCGGTTCGCCGATAAACGGCAAATCCAAAACGGAAACCGGGGGGGTCGGCAGATCGAGCGCACCGGACTGCAATTGCAGCGCCAAATCTTGTAGGTTCTCGACAAGCTTCGCGGCGAGGACGCCTACTGGGCCGAGCAACAGAACCAAGGTTAGGATCGTGATTAGCCCCGAGGCGATTTTTTCGTGCCCGCCCATCCATTTGGCGATCTGGGCGAAGGCGGGGTAGAGCGCGATGGCCAGTATAATTCCCCAAATTATGGGCAGCAGAAACGGTGCAATGATCTGAAAGCATAGCAGGATCAGGAGGATGATCATTCCCAGCTTGATCGCCACCTCAAGCGGACCTTGGTGGCGTGCTGCTTCTTTGTCCGGTGTTTCGTATGGCGGCACGTTGGCCTCCGTTGGGATACGGGTCGCTGCAGACTAGATCAATTTTGCGCGTACGTATCGCCCTACAATGAAAGATGTGTTCAAGTTTCGCCGCTGTGAAAAGCGCGTGGCCGGATGAGGCGGCCACTGCGCCGCTGCTCGAAGATATGCGCGAGCCAACCAGCCGTACGGCCGACCGCAAAGAGCCCAAACCCACCGCCGCGCGGCAGTTTCAATTGCCGCTCCAGTGTAATAAGGCTGATATCGAGACTGGGATACAGGCTGTGCGCCGTGCCGAGGTAATCGATCAAATTGGCCCATTCGGACGGCGGTGGACAGTGTTCGAGCAATTCAAGCGCGCGGGGGTCGCCATTGGGGTAGAGTGGGTGTCCAAAACCCGGCGGTGGATCGCCGTCATCGGGAAGAGTAAGCGGTTCGCCCTTGGCGAGGGTTCGTGCGGCGTTGCGGACCCAGGTCCGGCCGATATCGATGATGCCGCCATGACGCGGGCCGGAAAGCGCCGCCAACCCGGTGAGCAGGCAAGCCGGTAGACGCGCGCCGGTCGACGCCACAACGCGGGTCGCGTAAGCAGATGCGTTAAGTTCATGGTCGGCGCAAAGCACAAGGGCGCGGCGCAGTATGTCGGGGGCACGCGGGTCTTCCGACCAAGCGCGTGCGAGAATGCCGTGAACCGCGACCGGTCCTGGATCGTCCGTGCCGGCGGCGCTCAGCGCGATTTGGCGCAACAAGCGGCCGGCTTCGGCGGGGCCGTCCTGCCCCGGCGGCCCGATGGCGGCGTCGGTCATCGTCTGCATCATTCGCCCTAGCGGTGTTGGGAGGCGAGGCGGATGAAAATCCTTCTGCGCGGCGCGAGAGGCAGCTACCGGGATGCGGGCAATGCGGCGGGCGATATCTTCGAGCCGCGCTTCTTGCGATAACGCGACCGCATCGGCGCCTCGGTAATAGAAAGCACCATCGGCGATCCGTGTGATGGTGGAAGGCAGGACCGGCTCGCCCCAGTGCAAGGTCGAGGCCGCGATATCCTTGCGTGACCGGCCGCGCCGTTTGCGGGCCAGTAGTTCATCGATATCGCGCCGGTCGTACAGGCTTTTGCGCGCATCCTCGGGATCCTGGACCGCGCGGACAAGGCCCCGGCTGACATAGGCGTAGAGCGTATCCCGGGAAATCCCGAGCGTCACGGACGCTTCCGCCGCGGGAAGGAGCGGGATGGGATTTTCATGCAATTCAGACATATTGATTAACTTGATCAAGATTGACGAACCGTCAAGTGTTTGATTTTTTATCTCCGGCATTTCAGGAGCGTGAATTATGACGAACCCCTATCTCGGCGAAATTGAAGCGGCCTTCAAAGACGGTGATAACAGCGATCCGTCCTGGGTGATAAATGTGACCGGCGATGGCGTTCTGCCGTCTTGGTTCGCGGTGAGCGATTTCGCCGCGGCAACGGTTGGGGCGGCGGGACTGGCGCTTGCCCGCTACGCCGCGGATGACGGCGCGCCGGCAAGCGTCACGGTCGACCGGCGGCTCGCCTCGCTTTGGTTCGGCATGACCTTGCATCCCGATGGCTGGGAAATGCCGCCGGTATGGGATGCCGTCGCCGGGGATTACCGGGCCAAGGACCATTGGATCCGTCTGCACACCAACGCGGATCATCACCGCGCCGTTGCCCTAAAGGTACTGGGGGCGGCCGAGGGCCGGGCGGCGGTGGAAGCGGCAGTTTCGACCTGGGAGGCGGATGCTCTAGAGGCGGCTGTTGTCGAGGCCGGCGGCTGTGCGGCGACAATGCGCGATCTTGCCGCCTGGGTGGATCACCCGCAGGGAAATTCGGTTACGCGGGAACCGCTGGTGGCGTGGATGCCGCATGGCGCCACAAACCCGCGAACCGATACCATCGATGCGGCGCGGCCGCTTGCGGGGCTTCGCGTGCTGGATCTGACACGGGTTCTCGCCGGGCCGGTGGCGACGCGTTTCCTGGCCGCGTATGGCGCCGATATCTTGCGGATCGATCCGTTAAACTATGACGAAGCGAACGTCGCGCCGGAAGTCACGCTGGGCAAATGCTGCGCCGAACTGAACTTGCGCGATCCGGCCGACCGGGCGGTCTTCGAAGGCTTGCTTTCCAGCGCCGACGTCCTCGTTCATGGCTACCGGGCAGGGGCGTTGCCGGGCCTCGGCTATGGGCCCGAGGCACGCCGCGCCTTGAATCCGGCTCTGGTCGATGTCTCACACAATGCTTTTGGCTGGACCGGGCCGTGGTCGGATCGGCGTGGTTTCGATAGCCTGGTGCAGATGAGTTGCGGCATTGCCCAGCGCGGCATGGCGAAATCCGGCGCGGACAAGCCGGTTCCGCTGCCGGTACAGGCGTTGGATCACGGGACAGGTTATTTGATCGCGGCGTCGGTTCTGTGGGCACTCAAGGCGCGCCGTGAAGGCCGCTTGATTTCGGCCCGTCTATCATTGGCGCGCACGGCCTGCCTGTTAACGGGACAGGAAACCACGCCCACTTCGAAACCGATAGAGGAACGTGCGGCGGATATCGCGCCGGAGATCGAGGACACCAGTTGGGGACCGGCACACCGCACGCAATTTCCGATGGCCGTGGGCGGCATTCCCGCACGGTGGAACTACCCGGCATCGGCGCTCGGTTCATCGCCCGCGGAATGGACGGCGAACGGATAGCGGTTCGGATGCTGTTGGCCCTTTCGCACGGCATGACTTAGTCTTCGGCGAGGCGAGGAAGGTGAATATTCATGTCCGTGAAAACTGCTGCGTTTAAACAAGACGTCAATAATATACCGCTCGGCGATATCGACGTCAGTGATCCGGCGCTCTATCAGAATGACACCTGGTATGAGCTGTTCGCGCGGCTACGGCGCGAGGCGCCGGTGCATTATTGCGCGGATAGTCCCTATGGCGCCTATTGGTCGGTGACGAAGTACGACGACATCATGACCGTGGAGCTGGATCACGACACCTATTCCTCGGATTCCAGCCTTGGCGGCATTCAATTGGCGGAACGGCCGATGAATGCACGTACGACGAGCTTTATCCGTATGGACCCGCCCCGGCATACCGCGCAGCGCAAGACGGTGGC
>JAJFJC010000231.1 GCA_021774385.1 Alphaproteobacteria bacterium | reverse complement strand
CATGGGCATGGTGCTGGCGCCGACCCTAGGCCCGACCTTGGGCGGGTTGGCTATTGAGTACTTCAATTGGCGCTATGTCTTTCTGCTCACCCTGCCAACAACGGGCATTGCCCTTTTGCTCGGCCTGCTCTTCATGCCCAGCCGGGCGATGCCCAAAAAGCTTCCGCGTTTCGATTTCCTTGGCTTCGGTCTTTTATGCGCTTCGCTCGTCGGGTTCTTGCTGGGATTCAGCTATGGCCAACGGCTCGGCTGGACGTCCAACGAAATCGTCGGCCTTTTCACCGTCGGCACGGTTTCGACTATTGGCTTCGTGTTGATGCAGATGTACGGAAAATCGCCGTTCATAAATTTGACGCTTTTCCGGAATCCACAATTCCTCGCGGCAAGCCTCATTGCCTTCTTTGCCGGCTGCGCCTTTCTATCTTCAACCTTTCTGCTACCGCTTTTCGTACAGCAAATTCAGCATTACACGGCATTCGACGCCGGATTATTAATGATGCCAGGCGGGCTTTCATTGTTGCTGATGTATCCGATCACGGGTCGTCTAGCCGATACCTGGCCGCCCCATGTTCTAATTTATATCGGCCTAGTATGCTTTGGACTGGCGTTCCTGTTTTTGGCGACGGCGGACGTCAACACATCATTCTGGACGATTGTCACCTTTACGATCCTCATCCGCGCCGGCACCGCGTTCACGCGACCTGTCACCAACGCGGCGGCGCTAAAATCCCTGCCGCCGGAACTGCTCAACCAGGGTTCAGGCGCCGTCAATCTTATGCGTCAGCTCGGCGCGGTCATCGGCACCAATGGCCTGGTTGTCTTTCTCGAACTACGCATCCCGTTTCACGGCGATGCTTTCGCGTCCTTACAAACCGCGGCCAGCACGACCAGCCAGGTAATGCGCGAGCAATTAATCCGTCTCCTGACCGAAGCCGGCGTGCCGCAAATCGCCCGCGAACCCAGCGCGCTCCAATATCTGGGCGACGTTATCTACGCGCAGGCCAGCACGCTTGGATTTCAAGACACGTTCATGATTTTGGGCATTTTTACACTAATTGGGCTGATTCCAGCCTGGGTGATGTCTCTAACCGACAAGGACAAAGCCAAGCGATTTCGTTGGGGGTTCTCATGATTGTGGTCTTTGGGTCGATCAATATCGATCTCACCTTCAGGGTCGAACATCAACCGGCACCGGGAGAAACCGTCCTGTGTCCAGGCTATCTGGCATCGCCGGGCGGAAAGGGTGCGAATCAAGCCGTCGCCGCGGCACGGGCCGGCGCGGCCACGGCGATGATTGGGTGCGTTGGAAACGATTCGTTCGCGGCGCCGGCCATGATGCTGCTGAAGGAATCCGGTGTTGACACGACAAGCCTCATAGCCGGCGAGTTGCCGACCGCCTGTGCGGCAATTTGTGTTGATTCCTCTGGCGAAAACTCGATCACGGTGGCAAGCGGCGCGAACCAAGAGGTGCGCGCAGAACAGGTTCCGAGCCAATTTTTAGGACCTGATTCATTGCTTTTGATGCAAATGGAAGTACCCGCCGAGGAAAATTGGAAATTGCTCGAACGCGCACGAAAATGCGGCGCACGGACGGCTCTGAATGTCGCGCCGGCCGCTTCCGTGCCGGGAAACATACTCGACAATCTCGATTATTTGATCGTCAACGAGATTGAAGCCGCGGCAATCGCGGGATTGAGTGGTAGGGGGCCCAACCACCCGGAAGAACTGGCGCGGCATCTCTCTAGCCAGCACCAAGTGACTTGCGTGCTTACGCTTGGCGCCGTCGGTACGATCCTATTTGGCCCAGACGGAGGCTATTCGATTCCCACCTTGGATATCGACGCAACAGATACGACAGGCGCAGGCGATACATTTGTCGGCGTCATGGCGGCGGGCCTAGCTTCAAACCTTGAACCCGTCATCGCAGCCCGTCGGGCAAGCGCGGCAGCAGCAGTTGCATGTACAAAACAAGGCGCCCAACTCGGCATTCCCTTTTCAGCGGAAATCGATGGCGCCCTCGCCAGACTGCCGGCGGCCAGACGACTTTCCTAATGCGGTGCCGGCTTAGCGTGCCGCCGACAATTTAGAAAGTTCCTTGGTTGCGCGTTCACGCTGTTCATCGCCTTCGCGGTTCGGGTCTTGTGCGACGACGACATCGGGCTCGATTCCACCATCAACCGAATTGCCGGACGGTGTGTAATATCGCGCCGTCGTCAGCCTAAGGCCATCCTTGTTATTTAAGGGGATAATCGTCTGAACGGAGCCTTTCCCAAATGTACGGCCACCGACAAGAATGGCACGGCCATGATCCTTCAACGCACCGGCGAGTATTTCCGCGGCAGACGCAGACCCATCATTGACCAGCACAACGATTGGCAATCCCAAGGCGATATCGCCGCCATGGGCATTAAAATAGCGTTGCTCCCTGCGCCCCCGCGTGGAAACGATGTTGCCGCTTTCCAGCAATGCATCGGAAATCAAGATTGACTGCTCCAGCAGTCCACCGGGATTGTTGCGTAGGTCGATAATTAACCCCGTCATCGATGCACCGGCTTCACTACGAAGCGTCTCCACCGCTTCAACAAACTCTCTCGTGGCTTTTGTTGTAAAACCCGAAATTCGAATGTAGCCGATCCCGGTTTCAAGCGACCAGCGTACGGCCTTGATGTGAATTTTCGCACGCACGATCGCGACCTCGAAGGGCTCCAAGTCCTTCCGTTTTACCGTCAAGAGCACTCGGCTGCCTGCCGGGCCGCGCAATCGCAGCACCGCGGCCCGCAAAGTGAGACCATTCAGCGAATGTCCATCGGCATGGGTAATCGCATCGCCGGCACGCATGCCAGCCTGGGCCGCTGGTGTGCCATCAATCGGTGAGATGACCTGGATGAAATCTCCTTCCTTGGTAACCTGCAAACCGATACCGCCGAATTCACCGCGCGTCTGATCACGAAGGTGCTTGTAGCTTTGTTCGTCAAGATAGGCGCTGTAGGGATCGAGTGACCCCAACATGCCAACAATCGCCGCGTCGACGAGCTTGGCCTCGTTTACTTGCGCCGGTTCGGGAAACTCCTTGCGCATGCCATTTGCCGCCGCGGTCAGTAACACTGTGTCGTCGACCTGGTCGACATATAACCGTCGCACCTGTTCGAATACTCTCGCAAATAATTGAAATTTCGACCCGCTGGCGCTATCCGGCGCGCCGACTTGCTCCGCAAGGTTCCTTGCCGCGGTTTGTGCTTCCGGACCCGGCGATTGATGCAAACCACCGCAACTAACGGCAAGTATGGCAACGAGGCCAACTAAGGCGGCGCGAAACATGATCATGTGTTCAGTAACCTTGAATGTTGCGTACGCTGCGGCGCGGCGAATTATAGTCAACGCCAAGCATTGCGCCACCACTGCTTGACCAATCCCTTTCACACACATGTGAAGGGCAGGTTTGCTGCGGCACCAAGCTTGTGTCACTCTATTTGCCGCGCTCTCGACCATCCGTAACACTTGTTCATTCCTCATCCACTCAACAACAATCGATCAACCCTACATGGCACAAGATTTACCCTTCCGGCTGGGGTGCGATATCGGTGGAACCTTTACCGATTTCGTATTGCTGAATCAGGAAACTGGCAGATTCGAGGTTCACAAAACCTTAACGACGCCACACGATCCATCCGAAGCCGTCGAGGAGGGCGTCGTTGCGCTCGATAAAACCAACGACGGTTTTCTCGAAAAAACGGAAAATGTCATTCATGGCACAACACTCGTCATCAACGCAATAATCGAACGGAAGGGTGCGCCAACGGCGATAATCGCGACCAAAGGGTTTCGCGACTCGTTGGAAATGCGGCGCGAAATTCGCTACGACATTTACGATATTGGCGCGGTTTTCCCCACGCCACTCGTCGAACGGCCATTTCGACGCGAAGTACCCGAACGCCTGTACAATGACGGCCGAATTCGCCAGCCTCTGGATGAAAAAATCGCGGCGGAAGTGCTCGACGATCTCAGCGCCGAGGGTATTGAGTCGATCGCGGTCTGTCTATTGCACGCCTATGCCAATCCCGCGCACGAACAGGCTCTCGCGGCAATAGCGGCGGACAGGCACCCAAACCTTGCCGTTTCCCTGTCTTCGGACGTGATGCCGGAAATCAAGGAATTCGAACGCACCAGCACCACCGCCGTGAATGCTTATGTAAAGCCGCTGTTGGCCCGCTACATTAAGCGCCTTGAGGAGCGTCTCGCGGGCCGTGGTTTCGAGCGTGGTTTGTTTATAATGCTGTCTGGTGGTGGCATTATCGCCCCGGAGACCGCGCGACAGTTTCCGGTACGTATGATCGAATCCGGCCCGGTGGGAGGCGCGATCGCCGCGGCGCAGCTTGGGCGCCGGGCCGGATTGCGCGACGTCGTTATGTTCGACATGGGCGGTACGACCGCTAAGTCCTGTCTGATTCGCGACGGCGTTATGCCTATTTCCACCGAATATGAAGTAGATCGCGTTCATCGGTTCAAGAAGGGCAGCGGGTCGCCGGTCGGCGTCCCAACCGTCGACATCATTGAAATAGGTGCCGGGGGAGGCAGCATGGCAAGCATTGACGCCCTTGGTTTGCTACAGGTCGGCCCGCTCAGCGCTGGCGCGGATCCTGGACCAATTTGTTACGGCCAAGGGGGAACCCAACCTACCGTCACGGATGCCGATTTGATTTTAGGTTACCTTGATCCGACCTACTTCCTTGGCGGCAAAATGGATCTTAATCTCAATGAAACCAAGATGGGGATCACGCGAGAGATAGGCGAACCGCTGGGGTTCTCCGTAATGCAGGCCGCGTGGGGTATCCACGAAGTCGTCAATGAAAACATGGCTGCGGCGATTCGCATGTATGTCACCGAAATGGGCGGGAATTTGAAGAACGCAACCGTCATAGCAATTGGCGGCGCCGGCCCGGTTCACGCGGATAGCTTTGCCCGCAAGCTCGGTGTCAAAAGCCTTATCATGCCGCGTGGCGCCGGTGTCTATTCGGCGCTCGGTTTTCTCGTCGCACCCGTGTCCTATGAAGTTTCGCGCACGAGTATTATTTCCCTCGCGAACACAGACACGAATAGTCTCCGTGACCGTTTCTCTGAATTGGAGGACGCGGCAAGGCCAGTAATCGAGGCCGCGGCACCTGGCGCGGACATTATCTTTAACCGTGTCGCCGATATTTGTTATTTAGGCCAAGGTTCCGCCGTTCGCGTTTCCATGCCCGACAATTTGGATCCTCAGACGATCGCGGCCGATTTCTACGACGAATACCGCCATCGCTACGGCGCGTCGTATGACGATCTCGACGTCCAGATCGTAACGCTACGAGTAACCGCGACGGCGGACCAAGAGCAGGGTACAATCTCCCTCCCTTTCTCGACAACGGACCACGATGCAAGTGCCGCGTTGAAGGGAGAGCGTATGGCGTTCGCGCCCGACCTGCGCGAAATGGTTCCACATAAGGTTTATGCGATGGACAGACTTCCCGCTGGCACGAATCTGACAGGACCGGCGATCATCGAGGAAGAGTCGTCCACTTTGGTTATCGCACGAGGTGGCCGCGCGGAAGTCGACCCTCGCGGCTGGATCCATGTCATGCTTGGCGACCCGAATGAAGGGGAAATTTGATGACCCGGCCAACCAAACAATTCGATCCAATTACGTTCCAGGTATTGTGGTCGCGTGCGATCAGTATTGCCGACGAGATGGCCACGACCCTTGTCAAAACCGCATTCTCAACCGTCGTTCGTGACAATCACGATTATGCCGTCGCCGTCTATGACGCCGAAGGTGATATGATCGCGCAAGCGAATCAAAGCACACCGGGACAACTTTTCTGCATGCAACGGGTCATGCGCGACATTTTGGACCAGTACCCCGCCAAAACATTGTCACCGGGTGACGTCATTATCGCCAACGACCCGTGGCTTGGTTCGGGCCATACACCGGATATCTTCATCGCCACACCGACGTTTCGAGATGAAGAGCTCGTCGGCTTCGGCGTGACCTGCGCGCACCACACCGATATCGGCGGCCGCATGGCGGCCCCGGATGCACGCGAAGTGTACGAAGAAGGCATCATAATCCCGATCAGCAAACTCTATGACAAGGGCGTTCCGAATGATTTGCTGTTCCGGCTGATCGAACGCAACGTTCGCGTGCCGGAGCGTATTCTGGGCGATTTGCGGGCGCAGATGGCGGCGAACCATTTCGGTGGCCAGCGTATTATCGCCCTGTTGGAGGAAACCGAACTCGAGCGATTGAGCGATCTCACGACACCGATTGTCGCGCAAACCGAAAAAAGCATGCGGGAAGCGATCGCGAAACTCCCAGACGGTGTTTATGAAAGCGACCTTGAGCTGGAACGTGAAGACGCCGAGGGCAACCGGCTCATCATCAAACTACGCCTCGAAGTACGCGGCGACGAAATCTTCGTCGATTATGCCGGTACCTCACCGCAGGTGGATTTACCAATCAACAGCGTCCTTAACATGACCATCGCCTATACGGTGTTCTCCATTAAGTGTGCCCTGCATCCGCATATCCCAAACAACAAGGGGACCAGCCTACCAATCCATGTTAGTGCGCCCGAAGGCTCAATTCTCCATCCCCATTTTCCCGCCGCGTGCATGTTTCGAAGCTCGCTGATCTTCAACGTGGTTCAGATCATATTCGACGCTCTCTCCAACGTCGTGCCGGAAAAGGTCATGGCGCCCAGCGGAACCTTTCCGCTTTGGATCGAGCGATTCGGCGGCAAGTATGATGACGGCACACCCTATGTCTGCGGATTCAATGGACAGGGCGGACAGGGAGCGCGATTTGACAAGGACGGTGTCACAACGACGGTCTTTCCGGCGAATGTATCCAGTACCTCGGTTGAGCTGCTCGAAGTCGAAGCCCCGCTCCTATGCGATCGCAAGGAGCTAATCGTCGATTCCGGAGGACCCGGTCGACAGCGCGGTGGGATCGCACAAGAGGTCGTGCTGCGTAATCTCGCAAAAAAACCCGCGGTGGCATCCCTGTCAGGTGGACGCTTTCACATCGCGGCACCCGGCATGCATGGCGGCGGCACGGGGAAACACGGCGCAATACGGATTGGCGATGACGACCCTATTCCGCAGCCAAAACAGGTGCTGATGCCTTGTGAAACAACAATCACCTTTACCTATCCCGGCGGCGGCGGATATGGCGATGCCATGGAACGCGACCCGGCGCGCGTCGCCGAGGATGTCCGGCTGGGACTCGTTTCCCAGGAAAAAGCGCGAGATGCCTATGGTGTCGCGCTCGACAATGACGGCAAGGCGGTAGACGAAGCGGAAACCGCAAGATTACGCACACGACAAACAGAACGAAATTAGAAGAAAGAGGAACTTTATTATGGAGCCCCTTTTTCATCTGTCGATACCCGTGAACGATCTGAACCGAGCGAAGGCTTTCTATATCGATATTTTGGGCTGCTCGGTCGGCCGCGAGACGAGGGGCCGGTTCGATATAAATTTCTTTGGACACCATATCGTCGCGCATCTGTCACCCGG
This sequence comes from Alphaproteobacteria bacterium, assembly GCA_021774385.1. Classification (GTDB taxonomy): domain Bacteria; phylum Pseudomonadota; class Alphaproteobacteria; order UBA8366. The sequence continues at coordinate 8,412 of JAJFJC010000231.1, read as the reverse complement.
TGAAACAAAAAGCCCGCTTGGAACGATTCCCTCCGACGGCGCAACCGCGCCGTTACGCCATTTTGGCGTCATCCTTCCTTTGAAGGATTGGAAAGATATGGAGCGCCGGCTCGCGGACCACGATGTGAGCTTTACGCTTTCGCCGCGCGTTTCGTTCGCGGGAAAGCCTGCCGAACAACACATCATGATGCTGGCCGATGGTTGTGGGAATATCGTTGAGTTCAAGTCCCAGCCGCGTGACCGCGTTTTCGCAACCGATACACCATAAATCGTCGAATTCGGTGATTCTCTGTTGACGGTTTAGTCCCCTTAGCAGCATTTTTATGCTATCGCAGATTAGTATTTTCAATCGAAAGACCGGATTATGCGCCCTCTTCTCGTTTCCATATTCGCTATATTTCTAATCACAGCCCCCTTGGTTTCGAAAGCCGACAACCACGCATCCGGCGAGAAAAGCGAAAACACCTCAAGGAACATGACGCTTGAGCGGATGAACGATTTAATCGAGGCAATCGGCGCTAATATTGCGCGCCAGCATCAAGGCCAATGGCAGTTTCATGTCGAAAAAGTACCCGTCTTTGTCATCGCGGATGCGAAACATGACCGAATGCGCATACTCGTCGGCATTTCAAAGACGGAAAGCTTGACCGAAGCCGTTTATCAACGGCTGATGCAAGCGAATTTCGACACGACTCTCGACGCACGATATGCCATTGCGAAGGGCGTCGTATGGGGTGCTTTCCTGCATCCCTTGAAAGCCTTGTCGGACCGCCTTTTCCTATCCGGCATCGGCCAAACCGTTAATTTAGCCCGGACATTTGGAAAGACCTACAGTTCGGGCGGACTCACATTCAAAGGTGGGGACAGCTCGGGAATAATTGAACGCGACCTTATCGAAAAGCTCCTGGAAAAGGGATTAGCGATATAGAGGCGCCACCATATTGGAACCAGTACCGGGTCGGCTTTGTCTTCAACGTCACCACATGCGAATATCCAACATTAAGCAAATGTCGTGGCAAACTTGCCCGACCTGAAAGACGGGGAGAATTAGGCGAATGGCGAACGAAAAATTGCGTGTAGGACTAATCGGTGCGGGCGGAAACACCAGATCCAGACATATTCCAGGCCTCTTGGAGCAGTCCGACGTTTCAATCGACGTGGTTGCGAACCGTACGGTCGAGTCCGGGCAACGTATCGCCGATGAATTCGATATACCGCGCGTCGCCGAGAGTTGGGCTGACGTGATCGCGGATGAAAATATCGATGCGGTCTGTATTGGGACATGGCCCTATATGCATGCCCCGCTGACCATAGCCGCGCTAGAGGCAGGCAAGCATGTCCTATGCGAAGCGCGCATGGCGCTGAACGCGCGTGAGGCCCACGAGATGTTAGCCGTCTCGCGACGCAATCCAACCTTGGTCGCTCAAATCGTTACGGCACCGCACACCTTGCCGGTCGACCAGACAATCAAGGAAATGATTGGCGCTGGCGCAATCGGAGACCTTATTACTTTGGACGCGCGCGTTACCGCGGGCAGCAATTTTCCGAATTATGATAGCCCAGTGCATTGGCGCCACGACCGCGATTTATCGGGCAACAATATTATGGCGATGGGAATTTGGTACGAGGGCATGATGCGGTGGGTCGGTCCGGCAAAATCCGTGTATGCCGTCGGACAAAGCGTCGTACCGCATCGCGTGAACGACGCCGGCAGCCGCGTACCGATGTCAATTCCCGATCATCTCGACACGATCGGAACGCTGGAGCAAGGCGGACAAATGCGGTTCAGTATTTCCAGCGTCGCGGGCCATGCGCCATCGAATGCGGATGTCTATCTGTTTGGCACCGACGGGACATTACACCTGAACATGGACAAATCCGGAAAATTAACCCTGTCGGCGGGCGGCCGAGATGACGATGGGCTGAGCGAAGTCACGATCGACCCGGCGAAGGTTGGTGGCTGGCGTGTCGAAGAAGAATTCGTCAACGCGGTACGTGGCGTCGAGCCCGTGACACACACCGATTTCATCACCGGTGTAAAATATATGGAATGGACCGACGCGGTTACGCAGTCGTTACGGCAAGGGGGAGCGGTGACCCTCCCCTAGCGTTACGGACTTCCATTCGGCTTTGCACGAAGCGTTTGAAATATTCGGACACCGATGACGACGACCGCGAGCAAGATAAACAGCACGGCGATGGGCCGTTCCAGGAAAATCATCGCACCGTCTTGCGATAAGAGCAATGCCTGACGCAACGCGCGCTCGGCTCCAGGGCCCAGGATGAACGCGATGATAAACGCCGGAAGGCTGTAGTCGAATTTCTTGAAGAAATAGCCGACGAAGCCAAACAGGAACATCATGCCGACATCGAACAGCGTGTTGCGCAAAGCGTAAACGGCGACGATCGAGGTAATGAAGATGAACGGGTAAATCACCCGCACCGGTACTTTGGCAATAATCCGTCCGATCACGCCGCTGCCCCAGTATCCCAAGACGAAATAGGTCGCGATGCAGAGCAGGCCCGACGCAAACAGGCCATATATCGTGTCCCTTTCGGTAACGAAAATCTTTGGACCGATATTCATACCGTGTATCAGAAAGACGCCACCCAAAAGGGCTGCCGCGACACTGCCCGGGATGCCGAGGGTGAGCAGCGGTATGATATTGGCGCCGGATACCGAATTGTTCGCCGCCTCCGCCGCCGCCACGCCCTTAATTTCACCTTCGTCCCATTTATCCTCTGGTTTGCGCGACCGTTTCGCTTCGGCGAATGCCACGAAACAAGCGGCGGATGCACCGACACCGGGGAGCATGCCAATGACCGTGCCCATACCCGTCGACTTCATCATGACGGGAATACAGCGTTTGAAATCAAGCCAAGTTACGTAGTTGTCTTCGGGAACATCCGATTTCTTCGACAACATGCGTTCAGCGCCGAGCGCCCCTCTATCGGCGATTTGGACGAAAATTTCCGAAACAACGAAAACACCCAATAGGACGGGAACAAGGCCAATTCCGGTTTCGAGATAATTCACCTCGAATGTCAGGCGGGGCATCGAACTGATCGGGTCGAGACCGATAATCGACAGAAGAATACCGAGCAGCGTGCTGATCAATCCCCTGATCATGGATGAACCGATAACACTGCCGATAATGACAAACGCCGTACAATAAACGGCGAAGATTTCCGGCGGTCCCATTCGCGCGGTGTAGACGGCTATAAAAGCCGCGCCAAAAATGAGCAGGCACTCCGAGAATGTATCCCCCAGCGCCGACGCGATGACGGCCATCTTCAGGGCCTTACCCTGTTTACCCTGTTGGGTCAGAGGATAACCTTCGATTTGTGTCGCGGATGCCTGGGGCGTACCGGGTGTGTTAAACAGAATAGCGGGAATCGAGCCACCAAAACTCGCCGACTTACCGATGGTGTAAACGAAAATTAACGCGGATAACGGTTCCAGGTAAAATGAAAGCGGAATAATCATTGAAATCGCCGCCGATGCCGTCAGGCCCGGCGTTGCCCCGGCGAGCAACCCGATCACGGTACCCAGAATGGCGTAGAAAACCGCCCAGCCGCTGGAGAACAGCGTAATCAAGCCGTCGAAGATCGGATGATACATAACTCGTGGTTCTCCGCCTTATCCTAAAACAGCCAGATAGCTAGATGCCGATGAACTTCCGCATTGTGCCGAAAATATAAAAATTATCGTACTCGATCAGAATACCTGTCGGTTCGAGCAACCGAAAAATTCCAAAAAATATTACGTAATAGACCAAGCTCGCCATCACCGGAATCGTGACCAACCATTTCACACCACGATTACCAAAGATAGCCAAGGTCGCGGAAAGCGTTATCGCGGTCGGCAACAAATACTGGAACAGATTGATTAATCCGAGATAAGCGAACGCAATCACGGCCATCGGCAACACCCAGCCGAAAAACAGCCGAATTTCCCGATTGCCACCAACGAACACACCTTGCTGAAAGGCGCTCCGCGCTGTAACCAGCAGCAACAGCAAGGTTAGGGCTCCCAGAACATAACAAACAGCCAGCGGGAAAACGAAAGGCTCCATACCGACACCGAATGGGTCTTCTTCGATTTCCAAGGCCGCAACGTAAAAAATTGCCGTAAAGGCAAGCAGCACGAGCGCTGAAATAAAATCGCTTCTGGCCGGCATGGTATACTCAATCACCTTCACATCGACCGCCGCGTATCGCTAGCGCGGCGGTCGATGGAGGACCAAATCGTTACTTCTTCTTTTTGGTTTTCTTCTTCAATTCAGTGACGATTGGTGACCAGGTATTGGTCAGCTTGAGATAATACGCCGTCGCGTCGGGACCGCTTAGATATTTCGCGGGGAGACCTGCCTTCTTGAGCAATTTCCCATAGGCCTTATGGCTGGTCATTTTCTTGCAAGAAGCATCCAAACTCGCGACACGTTCGTCGGAGACATCTTTCGGCGCCATGAGCATCATGGGCGTGAACACTTCCACGGAAGGAATGCCCTGCTCGACCATTGTCGGCACCTTCTTGTTGTTCGGATCGCGCTCCGGAAAAATCAAACCAAGCGGACGAATTTGGTCTTGAAAACCGTTGACGAGGTGAATGCCGAACACGCCGAAGTCAACCTGTTTACCGATAACCAAACCACGCGCCGGCGCGCCGCCCTTGGCCGGAACGTCCTGCGCTTTGAGGTCGTTACGGCTGACGAATGCCAAACCAGCAATGCCCCAGGTGCTGGTACGTCCTGGTGTGGCGAAGCGCAGCTTTCCGGGATTGGCCTTGGCGTGATCGATCAATTGCTTGGCGGATTTGAATTCACTGTCTTGATGAACGAACAATCCCGGCAGCAAGCGCCCGACCATGCAGACGATTTTGAAATCCTTCAGCGGATCGACCGGCGCCTTGCGGAATTTGGTCGAAAAATAAAACGCCCCACCCGATGCAAGGTAAATCGTATGCCCATCGGGCTTGGAGTCGGCAACGAACTTCGCCGCCGGAATCCCGGAACCGCCAGGCTTGTTAACAACGATCAGTGGCTGCAGGTTGATATATTCGGGTGCCACGCTGGCAAGGGCCCGGGCATAGGAATCAGTGCCGCCACCCGCACCATAACCCACCACAACGGTTAATGGTTTCGATGGAAATTCCGCCGCCTGCACAGGCGACATCGCCGCAACGGCCGCTATCGCGGTTCCGGCGGCAAGAAGTTTCTTAATGATCATGATTCCTCCCTGGTTCAAATGCGTCAACCAAACGCGATATTCCCACATGTTTATAGACTTTGCGCATTGTGGGTTCCTGTAATGATTGTGCGGCTTTCCAGGGTCTCGGGTCAACAATACATGGGAAGAAAACGAAAAATTCGTGAACTTTCGACACTTAGGAGCGCAATCAAGAGCGATCACTGCCCGTATAAAGTTTACTATTGACGCCAAGGTAGCCGTCCCAAGCGAACCAATAACTGATGTAACCGGGAAGGCGGGGCAGCTTTTCACCTTTGGGCCCGATTAAATATGCTTCTCCCATTTTCCAGATGCCGCCGGGTCCAGCGAGGTGGTTATTCCTGTCCGATTTGCGGAACGAATGTGCCCTCCGCTCATACGCCCGAACCGTTCGTGTCGAGGGATCGCCGACGAGGACGATATTGCGCGCGCCAATGGCATCATTGATGACAGTGTGTTTTTTGAAGGCGTCCAACGGCCACGCTTTCGCTACTCCCATTTCGCGGATGCCGAAGACATAATCCTTACGGCGCACTTGTTCCTCGTTGCGGACAATGGCGGGAAACATCAGGTTCGGACTGTTAAAATATTGGCGATACACGACGCCGGAATCGTAATTCCGGTCATGGCCCGTATAGAGGGATAGCGTTTTTGTCTTCGGGTGCCGCGCGCGCCACTTTGCCCAGGAGGTGATGACGACCGGCCGTATTTTTAGCGCGATGCCCGCGTTTAACAGGGGGCCGCTAATTGGTTCCCCCGTAAATTGGTTCCACAAGCTATCGGTTTGGCGGTCATACAACAGCTTGTTCGACCGATAAAGAAACCCCGACGACCCGAGGGTAAACGGTTCTGCGCGACTTTTGACCTGCGTCTCGAAAAGAATTCCGGCGCCACACAAAGTGCAGTAGGCAAGCGCCACGGGCACGCCGCCAATTACTTCATTGAACATTTCGTGCCAACCCATGATGCGCAGCGGATAAGCGCGCGTGTCACCGTTGATCGAAACACCGAAGACAAGGTCATCCGGCAATAAATAGTCGGCCTCCATCACCGATATAAGTTTTGGATTGTCGAGTGGCGGAAGATCGTCGAGTTTAACGCCGCCCCACGTGATTTCCTCGAAACGAATTTTCAGGTTCTTGGCGAGAGATCGCTCGCCACCGAGGAATCGCATGAATTTAGGGTCGATTTTCTTGAAAGTATCCAGCTTTAGCGATCGGTAACTGGGGTGCGGGGTTAACCCCGGATGTGCTTCCTGCCACAACATCCCAGATTTCCACCCGGTTATCTTTGCGCCGGTCAATGCCGATACAGCATTCGGTATGACTTGATTGTCGCGCCGGTATCGCATGGCGAAGATGAGCGAGGGAACGACGTCCACATTACCTCGGTCGAGCAGCATTTTAACCGCGATATCCTTGTCTTCCGTAGGTCCCAACGCAATCAGGCGGGTAAGTGCCTCTATATCGCGATCGTCTAGATCAACGGCGTCAACCGGTTTGGAAAGGGCCAAGGCGGTGAAAAAAATTGCGGCAATCGGAACCGCCGTCAAAAATTTCTTGTACATGGCAGCCTCTACTCGTTTCCGCATTCCGCCTTTTAGAACGATGCAGCGGCATGCGCGCTTAGTCTCACCATCCTGTGTGGGGAATTGATCCTCGGCCTTCCGCTCAATCCCGAAAATTCACATACTGCAAGGGGTGAGTGATTTTCATCTCCTTGATCAACGCGATCGCCGACTGCAAATCGTCCCGCTTCTTGCCTGAAACGCGGAGCTCATCTCCTTGAATGGCAATCTGAACCTTCATCTTCGCACCTTTGACGGATTTCACGATTTTCTGTGCCAACTCACGTTCGATCCCTTGCTTGATCATCACGGTCTGGCGAAGTGCCACGCCGTGTGCACTCTCGGGTTTACCGAATTCGAAGGCGCCCGCATCCACCTTCCGCTTCGCCAGATATCCACGCAGAAGTTCTTGCACTTGCCGCAGCTTCATTTCATCGTCGGCATTGATTAGGATCGTTTCTTCAGTCCGTTCGATTTTGCAGGCACTGCCCTTAAAATCGTAACGCGTCGAGATTTCTCGCATGGCGCCCTGCACGGCGTTATCGACCTCGGGTATTTCGGTTCGCGACACAATATCGAATGACGGCATGGTCATTAGCTTTCGGTATAGGTTTCGATAGGACGAAAATATCCCAAACCGCGGCTTCTTGACAATGCGGGCTAATTCCACGTCTCGACTGCCGCTTGGGGGCAATCGCGTATATGCTGGTTGAACCGACTTTTCACGCCAACACAGTGACCCCATGCCATTCCGCCATCTCGTCATTCTTATGTGCGCCTTCTTATGCCTGACTCTGCTGGGCATGCATTCGGTGCCGGCATTGCTGCCCTTGTTCGCGGATATGTGGTCACTCAACAACACGGAAGCCGGCTGGCTCGCGGGCATATCCTATCTGGCCTATTTGTTTGGGGTCGCGTTTGTCGGTGTCACCGATAGAATTGACGCGCGGCGCATGTTGATCCTCGGCGCGCTGATTAATGTCGTCGGCTATGGCGGCATGGGGTTCGCCGATGGCTTCTGGAGCGCATTAGCCTATCGCAGTTTTCAGGGGCTCGGCTTCGCCTGGACCTATATGCCTGGAATCAAGGCGATGAGCGATCGCATCCCCGGTCCCGAAAAGGGACGCGCCGCCGCCATCTATGTTTCGAGCTTCGCAATCGGTTCCAGCCTTTCGGTCTGGATCGCGGCGGAGATCACCGATGCCCATGGATGGGAATGGGCCTTCGTCGCCCCCGCGATCGGCAATTTGATCGCAGCGGCATTGCTCCTTTGGTTGCTAGCACCCGTGACGCTCGAAAAGCCCGCGAAGCCGGCACGTATCCTGCCCGACTTCCGCCCCGTCTTTAGAAATCGCGCTTCCATCGGATATGTGATTGGGTCCTTTGGCCACAATTTCGAGCTCCAAGGGATTCGCTCCTGGACCGTGACCTTTCTTACCTGGGCCGCCGTCGCGCGGCAGGACATGCCGGATGATTTTAATGCACCGTTCCTGGCCATGCTGTTAATTCTGATCGGCGTGCCGACCAGTTTTGTCGGCGCTGAATTCGGACACCGGATCGGCTATGCAAGGACCTCGTTTATAGCGATGGGGATCTCGGCGATATTCGCCATGCTC
>JAJFJC010000024.1 GCA_021774385.1 Alphaproteobacteria bacterium | reverse complement strand
GACTGCACCTATTACCCGACCGGCTGGAAGTACAAGGTCAGGAACACGGGCGACGTGCCGGGAAAATTCTTCTATTTCCTGACTTCGCCGCCGGGAATCGAACGCCGCTTCGACTGACCGGCGGCGTACCGCCCTTACGCTATGCGGCGGCTTTCGACTGCCCTCTGTCCAGCAAGGTGAGACGCCACATTTCGCGGCTGTATTTCTGGTCGTCGAATCCGGTGGCGGCGTGGATCGTGCAGCGGTTATCCCAGGCGACGACATCGCCGGCTTGCCACTGCCACTTGACCGTAAAGTCGGGGCCGGTCACGTAAGGTAGCAAATCCCTTATGATCAATACGCTTTCGTCTTCGATACCTTCCAGGTCGCAGACATCCATCTGCTTATTGGAGAGCGATTGACCCTTGGGCAGTATCGCGCAGGTCGAGCTGTTGAGACCGTACAGGGCGGGCGTGCCGCTGACCGGATGCGTCAAAACGACCGGAACCCGGTTTGGCGGATTGGCGGTCCGTTGTTCGGGCGTCAGGACGGGATAGTCCGGCGTATAGTTGTTTATCTTTTTGTCATGGTGGGCCAGTGAGCAGACCGCTTCCAACGGCTCGAGTTTCGCTTTCGCCGCCGTATCGAGGCCGGCGAATGCGCCGCGCGTATCCGCGAACAGGGTTTCCGCACCATTGGGCGGCGCTTGCTTGCAATGGAACACCGAACCGATTGGCGGATTGCGGCGGAAGGTGGAATCGGTGTGCCAAACCGGCCTGCGCGTTTCCGGGTTATAGCGGATATCGTCATCGCTGCTGAGTGAGGGGACCTTGGCGAACTGGGCCAGGCGATTGCCTGCATCATCCCTGATGTTGCCGATCCTCAGAATAGGAAACCCGGGAACCGTCTTGCCTTCCCGGGCGGTCATCTTTCCTTTTTCGACATCGCCAAAGACGTTCGACCACGCCATGAGCTCGTCCGGGCCAAGATCGATAAGATCGTCGCCCCGGACGGCGAGAAGGCCGCCCTTGTTCGTCCAAAGATCGAAGGCGTGGGATTGAAACGCCCGGTCTTTTAAGTCCTGACGCGTGACATTCTCCAGAAGGACGCCGAAATCACCGTTCAAATTCTTTGCCGCGTGTTCCATGTGAATTGCTCGCTCCACTCATAAGGCAGGGTTCCAACAGTGCTTATTATGGTGCGGAACCTGACAAGATAATAGGTGAGAGGAGATCGAAGCTTCATTTTTCCCGAAAACACGGAATAGGCCCCCGTGAGAGTATATCCGTAGCGACGTCGCACCAACCGAGTACCGACCGGAAATCCCGGCCAGCGGGTGGTTTTTAGCCGTTGTCCGTCTTTGCGTTGATGTGGCGTTTCGTGCTACCTCCCTTTTTATGCTCGTTTCGTTGTCTACATTGACGGGCTGGGCGTTCGTGTCCAGCGCGGTACGGCATATCCGAATGCGGGGAGTACAGGATGAGCAGTCGTGAAATATGGGTCCGAGCGAAGTTTTTGCTCGAAAAATATGGCACCGAGGCGGCGATTTACGCGGCCATGCGGACCGAGGACCTGTTGGATAAGGGTGAGATCGACGAGGCCGCGACCTGGCACGAAATTATCAAGGCGATTGAGGAACTGGAGAACACCGAACCGACCGGGCCACTGCACTAAGTGAGGAAGCTCCGGATCGGATCACCGTGCGCCTGAAAGGCTCTAATCCGCCCCTTCGACGATTTGCGCATGGCCGGCCGCGTTGGCATGGCGGATGCCGATGATCGCCTGATATTCCGGTGAATTGTACCACGCCCTGGCCGCTTCGACGCTGGGGAATTCCAACACCACGGTACGGGAGGGCAGGGGATCGCCCTCGATGGTGTCCATGTCGCCCCCGCGCGTGAGGTAGGTGCCGCCATATTGCGCGACCGTGCCGGGCGCCTTGTCTCTGTATTCGACGTAATTATCGGGATTGGTGACGTCCAAATGCGCGACGAAATATCCTTTGGCCATGGTCGTACTCCGTGTAGCCCTATTTGGGCGGGCGATGAGGGGACAGGCGACTGGGAATGCCGGTGTCTCGTGATTGCCCGCAAGGATAAACATCGAGAACCGGTTCGCAAGGATACAGGAACGTACGAAAGCCCCGATTGCGCCTACGTTGTACAAAGGGCATCTTGTCGAAAAATTGGTGCCTCACGGAGAACGTAATGGAATTTGATTACATCATCGTCGGCGGCGGGTCCGCTGGCTGTGTACTGGCCAACCGTCTGACCGCGCGCGGAAAGAACGAGGTGCTGGTGTGCGAGGCGGGGGAAGATACCGCGCCTGGCGCGGAACCCGCGGAGATTCTCGATTCCTACCCGGGAACGGCTTACCTGAACGACCGCTTCATTTGGAGGGGCTTGAAGGTCACCACGGAAGTGGTTTCCCACAATGACCGCACCGCGCCGAAACCACCCTTGCGTAAGTATGAGCAGGCCCGAATTCTGGGCGGTGGCTCCTCCATCAACGGCCAAATGGCGAACCGCGGCGCGCCGACGGATTACAATGAGTGGGAATCGCGCGGCGCCGCCGGTTGGAATTGGGACAGCGTCCTGCCCTATTTCAAGAAATTGGAAACCGATCAGGATTTCGACGATGAGTGGCACGGCAAGGACGGCCCGATTCCCGTCCGCCGCGTGCCGGAGGCACATTGGTCCGGGTACTCGAACGCGGTGGTTGAGACGTTCGACCGGGCCGGGTACAAATTCCTACCGGACCAAAATGGCTTTTTCGAGGATGGCTATTTCCCGATCACGATTTCCAACGCCGAGGAACAGCGCGTTTCCGCGTCGATGGGCTATCTCAATGCAGATGTCCGCAAGCGCGAAAATTTGTATATCTCGACGCATACATCGGTAACCGAACTGCTGTTCGAGGATCTACGGTGCGTGGGCGTCAAGGGGCTGGTGGGCGGCAAGCCGATGGAATTCAGGGGACGGGAAATTATTCTCTCCTCGGGGGCCATTCACTCGCCGGCCCATCTGATGCGGGCTGGTATTGGACCCGCCGGTCACCTGAGCGATCTTGGCATTCCGGTACGCCATGCCTCATATGGCGTTGGGCAGCGGCTGATGGATCACCCGTCTATCGCGCTCGCCACATTTCTGAAACCGCATGCCCGAATTCGGAACGAGGGTTCGCGGCGGCACATGCATGTCGGCATGCGCTATACCTCGGATATCGGCGGCGCGCCGCCGGGGGACATGTTCGTCGTTTGCACCACGAAGAATTCCTGGCACAAGGTCGGCGAGCAGATCGCGGCTTTTCTGGTCTTCGTGAACAAGACATTTTCGGAGACGGGCGAGGTCAGGCTTCAAAGCGCCAACTGGTCGGATGAACCGGAGGTGGATTTCAATCTGCTTTCCGACCGGCGCGACCTGGAACGGGTCGCCGATGCTATCCGCCGGTTGGCGCCGCTCTACGCGGACCCCGCCATGCGGGGGGTGACCAGCAACCCGTTTCCCGCCGCCTATTCCGACAAGGTCCGGCAGGTTGGCGCGATCAATACCAAGAACAAACTTCTGACCGGCATCATGGCCGGGCTGCTCGATGGTCCCGAGTTTCTGCGCAATTATCTGATC
>JAJFJC010000230.1 GCA_021774385.1 Alphaproteobacteria bacterium | reverse complement strand
CCCAGCCCGATCGCCGCGAAATGACGGTGTACCCGCGCGGCGTCCTCCGCTGGGCACAGTCCCATGCGGACGGAAAGATCGAAGGCCATGGTTGCGCCGATCGCCACACCTTCACCGTGCAGCAACATGTCGCTATAGCCGGTCTCGGCTTCGAGTGCGTGCCCAAAGGTGTGACCGAGATTGAGCAGCGCGCGTTGCCCGGTTTCTTTTTCGTCCGCCGCGACAATATCCGCCTTGGCTTGGCAACTCGTCACGACGGCTTTTCGCCGCGCGCTGCGATTCCCATCGCGCAGTGCGGCGCCATGACCTTCAAGCCATTGGAAAAACTCAGGATCGTTGATCAAGCCGTATTTCACGACTTCCGCATACCCCGAGAGAAATTCCCGCTGCGGCAAGGAATCAAGCGTACCGATATCCGCCAACACGAGTTTTGGTTGATGAAACATGCCGACCAAATTTTTCCCGTAGGCGGTATTGATGGCGGTTTTTCCACCAACCGAACTGTCGACTTGCGCCAAAAGCGTCGTCGGAATTTGGATGTAATCCACGCCGCGGAGCGTGATCGAGGCGGCAAATCCGGCAAGATCGCCTATCACGCCGCCGCCAAGCGCGATAATCGTGCTACCGCGTTCGATCTTACGCGACAACAGTGCGTCGATGAGTTTTTGCAGCTGTGTGAAGTTTTTGGTTTGGTCACCGGCGGGCAAGACAAGCGATTCGCTATCGACGCCCACGCTTTCCAGACTTCGCTCCAATGTCTCCAAATGCAACGGCGCGACATTTTCGTCGCTGACGATGAAAACGCGCCGCTGTTGCAAAATGGGCGAGATATGGTGCCCGGCGTTGGCCAATAACCCATCACCGACCAAGACGTCGTAGCTGCGGTCATCCAACGGTACCCGAACGGTATCATGCGTAGTCAAACGTTGCTTCCTTCTCTGTCTTCTCTATCCAAATATGCCTTTACCGCGCACAGCACACGGTCGACGGTATCTTCGGCTGGGCCGTCTATGCTATCGACGGTTATATCGGCTTCGGCGTATACCGGATAACGCTGTTCTACCAGACTCACGATTGTTTCATAGGGGGCCGCGGTTTTGAGCAATGGTCTGTCATTGCGCCTTTTGACGCGGCGCCACAGCACGTCGACCTCGACGCGGAGCCACACGGAAACACAGCTTTCGAGAATTCTCGAGCGCGTTTCCGGGTCGATGAAGGCGCCGCCACCGGTCGCAAGCACATGTTTTGGAGAGGCTAGAAGGCGTTCGATAACACGCCGTTCGCCGTCGCGGAACGCGGATTCACCGTGGCGTTCGAAAATATCCTCGATCGAACACCCGGCCGCTTTTGCGATTTCGTCGTCGGCGTCAATGAACGACAAATCGAGGCGCGCCGCTATGCGCCGGCCAATAGCCGTTTTTCCCGCACCCATCATACCCACCATGACGAGGGTCTTTGGCACATTCAATTTATTTAAATCGGTCATTATTCCAGCCGCCATGTCGCGGCTTCATTGAACAGAAATTCAAGCAAATATAAACTGTCGCAGAATCGACATAGTCAAGCGCTACCTTTTATCGATCTGGCGCGTGGCCAACTCAAGGGTCTCATGAGAAAATTTATCTGGTTTCTTTTAATCTTGCTCATCGTTGCCATCGGGGGCGGACTCGCGTTTCTGGCAGCTTGGGATATTCCCGCGCCATCTCGGAATGTCGAAAAAGTTTTGAGCAATGACAAATTTCCGCGTTGATTTAGGCGCCGCCTTCGCCGCTTTCTCGGTCCTCGTCATGTTCGTGCCGTCGGTACGGGCAATGGAGCGGGCGATTTCGGTCCAAGTCGGCCAAACCGCTCCCGTGGCGCAAGAGGAGAAACCGGCGCCAAGACGCCTATTGCCCCGTAGGTCTGTTTTACCGGAACCTGCGCCGGAGGATTCCAAGGGGCCGGCGGCGCCGGTAGGGCCAACGGATGAGAATGCCGCGGAAGGGAAGGCGCGATCGGGCATCGAAATTAATCGGCTAAGCGGTCCCAATCCTGAAGATATCGGGACAGTTGGCGAGCAGAACGGTGGTTTGAGCCGCACGTTTTGGGCGGGAACGCCGGCGGCGCTCGCGGCGCGTTTGTTGCGTAATCTGCCGAAAACAGTCATGTCGCCAACGATACGCGACCTTGTACGCCGATTGTTGTTGACCGCCGCAATTCCGCCGAATCTCGAGGAAGGCGGAGAAATGCCTAATTTGGTGGCCCAGCGGGTCATCAAGCTTCAAGAAATGGGCTATTTGGGATCCGCTTCGGCACTGTTGGAAATTGCGCCCCAGCGGGACCGCGATGCGGACCTCATTCGCTTGAATGCCGACAACCTTTTGCTGCGCGGCGACGTAAACGGCGCGTGCGAGGAAGCCCGGCGGCAGGATGTTCGTCTTGAGGAGCTTTTTTGGCAACAATTGCTCATACTCTGCCAGGCCGCCGAAGGAAACTTGGCTGAAGCAACGCTTGGCGCGAGCCTCCTTGCGGAAAGCGGCGTTGCAAGTGATCCTGTTTTCGACGTGCTGGTCGACGGGTTGACGAGCGGTGGCCCGCCAAAAACGGACCCTATCGACGCTTCGACGCCGCTACAAATCGCAATATTGCGTCATGCCAAGGTACCGATTTCAGAGGAAAGTTTGGCGCAGGCAAGTCCAGCCCTTCTCGCTGCCGTTATTGCGGATGCCGATATGGATTTGGACTCACGGTTAAAGGTCGCGGAGCGGTCTGCCCGCTCCGGCACCATGTCATCCGAGCGGTTGCGGAGTGTATATGCGGACGCGCGGTTTTCCGGGGAAGAGCTGGAAAATGCGTTGAGTATTGCTGAGGCTGCGCGATCACCAAGAGGGCGCGCGCTTCTGTTCCAGGCGGCCATCGCGCAGGACGTGCCGACAGCGCGTGCCGAGGTGCTTCAAAAGGCATTGGTCCTGGCGCGCGAGGATGGCGTTTATGCCCTAGCGATACATCTCTACCGCTCGATGTTGGAAGGCTTGACGCCGTCGGCGGAATTGTCGTGGTTCGCAGGTGACGCCGCGCATGCGTTGTTCGCGCTGGGCCGGACAGATCTCGCGCGCCTGTGGGTACTCGAACTACGATATGCCATGGCGCGCGATCCATCGGCGAAAATCGTGTCGGATTTGCTATGGGCGCTGGCGCTATTGGCGCAAAATCCCGAAACGGCGGAACTTCCCATCGGAACGGCGGAAGCATGGCGCGCGGCTGTGACCGAGCGTATGCCCGAGCGCGCTCAATTGATCATTCCCAACGCCATGGCCTTGCTCGAATATCAAGACGCCTATTGGGACCGGGACGGTTGGCGCGCGTTATTGGGTGAGGGTGAAAACCATATGGTGCGGATGCCCAATCACGCCTATCGGGCGGCACTTTCCGCGGCGACGCTGGCTGGACGCGTCGGTGAAGTTATCCTGTTGAGCGCCGCTCTTCTCGGTGAAAGTGAATTGGCGGACCTTGAACTGACGGTGCTATCGGAAATCGTAACGGCCTTAAAACAAACCGGGTTCGTCGATGAGGCGCGCGCCTTGATCGTTGAAGTCGCGGTGGAAAAGGGGCTCTAGGCGATTTCGAATTTGTTGGAAATGTTTCTTGAAATGATGGCGGCGGAGCGGGGTGCCGCCGACAATACAATCGCCGCCTATGGGAGAGACCTTGAATCCTACCTAGGTTATTTAATGCGCCACGGACGCGACGCTGAGTCGGTATCGGCAAGGGATATTCGCGCCTATATTTCAACGTTCGATAAGTCGACGATTTCGCCGAGTACCGCAGCCCGGCGATTGTCTTCAATTCGCCAATTTCACCGATTCCTGCACGCCGACGGTCTTCGGCCAGATGACCCAACCGTTGTCATCGACAGCCCGCGCCGGCGACGTCCGTTGCCGAAGGTATTGAGCGAAATGGATGTTGATAGCTTGCTGAAGGCAACCGCTGCCGAGGACGATCCCGAAAGCCTGCGCGTCAAGGCAATGGTCGAGTTGCTGTACGCGACCGGCTTGCGCGTTTCGGAATTGGTCAGCCTGCCACTGACCGCTTGCATGCGCGACCGGGATTTTCTGGTCGTGCGGGGCAAGGGGGCGAAAGAAAGATTAGTGCCGCTTAGCGCACCGGCATGCGAGGCCGTGGATGCTTATCGCGCGGTGCGGAACCGACATTTGCCGGCGAATGGTGAATCGCCATGGCTGTTTCCCTCTCGAGGCGCGTCGGGGCACATAACGCGCCAACGGTTTGGCCAGCTCTTGAAATCACTGGCAATCTCCGCTGGTGTCGATCCCGGTAAAATTAGCCCCCATGTGTTGCGTCATGCGTTCGCGAGCCACTTGCTTGCCAATGGCGCGGATTTGCGTAGCGTTCAAAAAATGCTTGGTCACGCGGACATTTCGACAACGCAAATATACACCCATGTCATCGACGCCCGATTGCAGTCCCTCGTCGCCCAAGCCCATCCTCTTGCCGCCGCGGCAAGGCAGACCAAGAAATGACGGACTTCCAAGCGTTTGCAATTTTCACATGCTATGTTAGGTACGCGTTCCTTACTGAATGGCAGCGGCGCAATTGATGCAGACCTTTCTTGATTTCGAGCGGCCAATTGCAGATCTTGAAGGCAAGATCGAAGAGCTTCGTCATTTATCCGATGCCGGCGAAATCAATATCGCGGACGAAGTCGGAAAACTGCAGGGTGAAGCGGACCGGTTGCTGCGACAGGCTTACGCGAACCTTACCCCATGGCAAAAGGTGCAAGTCGCTCGTCATCCGGAGCGGCCGCATTGCGTTGACTATATCGATGGCCTGATTGAAGAATTTACGCCACTGGCCGGTGATCGGGCGTTTGCGGAGGATTATGCGGTGGTTGGCGGGCTTGGCCGGTTCCGTGGATATTCCTGCGTTGTGATCGGTACCGAGAAGGGCGCCGATACCACCTCTCGCGTCGCTCGTAATTTCGGTATGGCGCGGCCAGAAGGCTATCGCAAGGCGCAGCGGCTCATGCATTTGGCGGATCGGTTCCAGTTGCCGGTCATTACGCTTGTCGACACAACGGGCGCTTACCCGGGTGTTGGGGCGGAAGAACGCGGCCAGGCGGAAGCGATCGCGCGCTCCATCGAAACCTGTCTATCGCTACAAGTTCCCTTGGTCAGCGTTGTAATCGGGGAGGGTGGATCCGGAGGTGCCATTGCTTTGGCGTCGGCGAATTCGGTATTGATGCTGGAACATAGCATATATTCGGTCATCGCGCCGGAGGCTTGTTCATCGATTTTATGGCGCAGCGTTGATCAAGCGCGTGATGCGGCCGAAGCACTGCGTCTCACCGCCAGCGACATGCTGAAATTTGGCGTTATCGATCAAATTGTGTTGGAACCGGTCGGCGGCGCGCATCGAAGCCCTTCGGTTGCCATTGACGCGGTTGGCAATGCGGTTGAACTGGCGCTTTCGGACTTGCGAGAGTTCGACGGCGCCGCACTGCGGACTCGGCGGCGCGAAAAATTTTTGAAAATCGACGGTCGCGCCGGATGAATTTGATTGGCGGTCGGAAGCGCGTCAAATTTTCCCGTGACAGTGTTTATACTTCTTACCGGACCCGCACGGGCATTGCGCATTGCGCGGAACTTTCCCCCAACTTGAGGGATTGTCCGGGTCTGCGGGACCTGTTTGCCGACGGCGTACCGGCATTGGCGCCGGTCCATCGGTACCTGTCGCGGCAAAGCCGGCTTCCGCATGCTCTTCCGCCATTTCGGGCTGATCACGTTGGAACATTTCCTCGGATTGGCCTTCGACGCGAAGTTCGATACGACACAGGACATTGGTCACCATTTCCCGGACGCTACCGAGCATCTGCTCGAACATCGTGAACGCTTCGCTCTTATATTCGTTCAATGGGTCGCGCTGCGCATAGGCGCGCAGATTGACCCCTTGCCGCAAATGGTCGAGTTGCAGCAGGTGATCTTTCCAGCATTGGTCGAGTATTTGCAGGAGGAGACTCTTTTCCGCCATTCGCATTAGGTCCGGCCCGTAGTCCGCCGCTTTCTTGGCGAGACTTCGGTCGACGGCTGAATTGATTCGGTCTTCGATTTCTTCGTCCGCGATGCCTTCTTCCGCCGCCCACTCTTTGACGGGGAGATCGAGGCCGAAGATGCGCAGGCTCTCTTCGTGTAAGTTATCGGTATCCCATTGTTCCGCGTATGCATTCGCCGGAATACATGTCGCGACGAGATCCTCGACGATCTGATGGCGCATTTCGGTGATGTCATTATGGACGTCATCGGAGCGCATGAGGTCCTTACGTTGCTCGTAGATGACTTTACGCTGATCATTCATGACGTCGTCATATTTAAGCAATTGCTTACGGATATCGAAGTTGCGTGCCTCTACTTTCTGCTGTGCCTTTTCGAGCGCCTTGTTGATCCAGGGATGGATGATTGCTTCGCCTTCCTCCAGCCCCAACTTGCCGAGCATCGAATCCATACGTTCTGAACCGAAGATCCGCATCAAGTCGTCTTCGAGACAAACGAAGAATTTCGAGTCGCCCGGATCGCCCTGTCTGCCGGCGCGTCCGCGAAGCTGATTGTCGATGCGCCGCGATTCGTGCCGTTCGGTGCCAAGAACATAGAGGCCGCCTGCTTCGAGCACGACGTTTCGGCGTTCCAAAATTTCCGCCTCGATTTGGCCTAATTTTTTTGCTCGTTCCGCTTCGTTATGAACGTCTGCAAGTTCCCTAACGACACGCATTTCGAGGTTGCCGCCAAGTTGAATGTCCGTACCGCGGCCTGCCATATTCGTTGCGATGGTTACCGCGCCCGGAACGCCGGCATCGGCAATGATGTAGGCTTCCTGCTGATGATGTCGGGCATTCAGGACATTGTGCTTAATTTTGCGATTTTTGAGGAAGGACGCTAGTTCTTCCGAGTTTTCGATGCTGACGGTGCCAACGAGGACGGGTTGCTTGCGGGTTTGGCAATCCTCGATTTGCGTCAGAATTGCGTCGAACTTCTCTCGTTTGGAGCGATAGACCTCGTCATCCTGGTCGTCGCGTACCATCGGTCTATTGGTTGGAACTTCAATGACCTCCAGGCCGTAAATTTCGGCGAACTCGCCCGCTTCCGTTGTTGCGGTACCGGTCATGCCGGAAAGTTTGGGGTAGAGCCGGAAATAGTTCTGAAACGTGATCGAGGCAAGTGTCTGATTTTCTTGCTGGACGGTGACCCCTTCCTTGGCTTCCAGTGCTTGGTGCTGCCCTTCGGAATAACGCCGTCCTTCCATCATGCGGCCCGTGAATTCGTCGATAATGACGATCCTTCCATCCTTGACGATGTAGTCCTTGTCGCGATGAAAAAGAGTGTGCGCCCGCAAGGCCTGATTCACATGATGTACGATTGAGATATTTTGCGCGTCGTACAGACCGCCGCCTTCAAGGAGATCGGCTTCCTTCAGCAATTGTTCGATGTGTTCGGTACCCTGTTCCGTCAGGGTGACGTTGCGGTGCTTTTCTTCCTTCTCGTAATCTTCTTCGACCAGTTTCGGCATTAGCTTGTTGATTTTGAAATACATTTCCGAAAAATCGTCGGTCGGGCCGGAAATGATAAGCGGTGTCCGCGCCTCATCGATCAGGATCGAATCGACTTCGTCGACGATCGCAAAATTAAACTCGCGCTGGACCATCTCTTCCAGGCTGAATTTCATATTATCGCGCAGATAATCGAAGCCGAATTCGTTGTTGGTGCCGTATGTGACATCGGCGGCGTACTGAGTGCGCCGTTCCTCGTCGCTTAATCCATGTACGATACAGCCGACGGTCAGACCAAGGAATTTGTAGACTTGGCCCATCCATTCGGAGTCGCGCTGGGCCAGATAGTCGTTGACCGTGACGACATGGACACCCTTGCCTTCCAAAGCGTTGAGATAGACCGCGGCCGTCGCAACGAGGGTTTTGCCCTCGCCGGTCTTCATTTCCGAGATCTTGCCCTGATGGAGCACCATCCCGCCAAGGAGCTGGACATCGTAATGCCGTTGACCAAGCGCGCGCTTGGCGGCTTCGCGAACCGTGGCGAAGGCGTCGGCGAGAACGTCATCCAGTGTCTCGCCATCGGCAAGTCGCTGACGCAACCAGTCGGTGCGCGCCTGTAATGCCGTGTCGTCAAGGGGCTCAATTTCCGCTTCCGCTGCATTGATCGCGTCAACAGTGTCTTGTAGCGATTTGATAAAACGGTCGTTTGGTGATCCAAAAACCCGCCGGAGCATGCCGCCGATCATATAGAACCTCGGGTCAGGGGTTGCGGCGCACGAATTTCGTGAAACGCCAAGGCGTAATACAATAAAACAAGGGACTCACGCTGTCACATAAGGTCCCGAGAGACGGCTGTCAACGCTGCCGGGACGCCATTGCCACGGAGATGGTCTTGTGCCCGTACGTTGCATATGGTTTATCCCGCACCAAGATCGCGCGGGGGGCGCGCCGTAACAATCGCTAAGGAGAAACTACATGCTTCGACAATTCAATGCGCGCGCCGTGTTGGTTGCCGGTTCTCTTACCCTATTCGCGCTTCCGCAGGCTTTCGCACAAACCGCCGTGCCGAAACCAGCAGACGATGTTCTCGTTGCCCGGGTTGAGGGAACGCCGATCTTTCGCAACGAGGTCCTTCGCGCGTTTTCGAGCTTGCCCAAGCAGATGCAGCAATCCGGTCTCGCAACGGTCTATCCTAATTTGCTTGAAAGAATGGTTCAGCAACGACTGCTTGTGATTAACGGCCGAAAAAACAATATGGCCGCAAACGATACCGTCAAACAGCGGCTAAAACAGCTTGAAGATGCGGTGATCGGAGAAGTCTACCTGAATCAGCTTGTTGAGCAGAACATTACGCCGGGATCGCTTGAGGCTCGTTACAAGGAGTTCTTGAAGCAGAATCCCCCCGCGGAGGAGGTTCGCGCCCGTCACATTTTGTTGAAGACGGAAGTCGATGCAAAGAACGCTATCGGGCATGTGAATGCGGGCAAGACGTTCGAAGAGGCCGCGCGTGAATTTTCCACGGGGCCGAGTGCGTCGAATGGCGGTGATTTGGGATATTTCAAGCGTGGCGACATGGTGAAACCGTTTGCCGACGCGGCGTTCGCTTTGAAAGCCGGCGATGTCACGCCGTTACCCGTCAAGACGCGGTTCGGCTGGCATGTCATCAAGGTTGAAGATAAGCGCACCGTCACCCCACCTAGTTTCGAGAAAATGAAACCGAGGCTTCTTCGTGAAGTTGGGCGAAATATCGCTGTCGGTGTCATGCAGCAAATGGTCGAGGGCTCCAAGGTTGAGCGGTTTACGCTCGAAGGCAAGCCGCTGCCTGCCGTGCCAAAATTAAAGTAGGTCCGCGATGCTTGAACGTTCGCCGCTTGCACCGAAACGGTTTCCGCGCATTCCTGAAATAGCGGGCGTCGAACTGGCCGGCCGTCATGTTGGTCTGAAGCCCGCGAAGGGCGTTAAGGATCTGATGGTCACCCGTCTCGCA
>JAJFJC010000229.1 GCA_021774385.1 Alphaproteobacteria bacterium | reverse complement strand
AGCGCATGGATGATCAGGGCTATCTTGACGGCGCCGAGATGGCCGGCACTTTCAACATGTTGCGCGCCAACGACCTGATTTGGTCCTTCGTCATCAACAATTACCTGATGGGCAAGGACCCCTTCCCCTTTGATCTGTTGTACTGGAATTCCGATTCGACGCGCATGCCGGCGGCGATGCACAAATTCTATCTACGCAAGATGTATGTCGAAAACAAACTCATCGAGCCCGGCGGCATCACGCTCAACGGCGTGCCCATCGATCTCGGCAAGGTGAAGGTCCCGCGATACCACCTGTCAACCCGCGAGGACCACAACGCGCCGTGGAAATCGACCTATGACGGGGTCCACGCCTATGGCGGAACAACCCGCTTCTGCCTCGCCGCGTCCGGCCATATCGCCGGCGTCGTCAATCCAGCGGAAAGCGGGAAATACGCGCATTGGACCAACACCAAAAAACCCAAGGACCCGGACGCGTGGCTCGAAGGGGCGACCGAAACGCCGGGCTCCTGGTGGCCGGACTGGAACAAATGGATCTCCCGCCACGGCGGCGGCAAGGTACCCGCACGCGTGCCCGGCGATGGTACCCTCGAGGTGATCGAGGACGCGCCGGGATCTTATGTGATGGTGCAGTTGAAGTAGGCGTTACGTCATCAACGCGGCCAACGCTCCCATATCGCACGCAGTGATGTCGGGCGTATGCGGTGTTTGCCCGAAAGGCCTGTCGCGGCGGTCGATGAAGGCGGTGCGCATGCCGAACGCCTTCGCCCCCGTGCAGTCGAACTGATGATTGGCGACGAAGAGGATCGATGAGCGGCTTACGCCGAGGATTTCCGACGCCCGCTCGTATGTCCGGAAGTGCGGCTTGAAAAAACCCGCCTCTTGAACGGAAATCGTCTCATCGAAATTATAGGCGATATAGGGCTTTGCGGCTTCCAGCATATCCCGGTCGCCATTCGACAGGATGGCGAGCTTGTATCGGGTGTGGAGTTTCTCCAATGCCGCCGGCACCTCGGGGAAAGGACGCAGCTTCTCGATCTCACCAACAAGGTACTGCACTTCCTCCGAAGTGTGCGGAATGCCGGCGCGCTCGAGTGTATAATCGACGGCGCGGTGGCCAATCTCCCGATACGGTGTGTGGCCACGGGCGCACAGCGAGTCGATCATCGAGTTTTCGAAATGCGTGCGCCGCCACCAGGTCACGAAACGGCCAGGATTAATATCGACTTTCTTCTCCTTGAAATAAGCGGTGACGACTTCGGTCAAGCCGCCCTGCATATCGACGACAGTGCCGTACTGATCGAAGAGCAGCACCTTCACTTCGCGTTTCAACATTTCGATGTCCGGCATATTCATCCCTTCTACGTCCCGCCCAAACAAATTCAAGTTCGTCTTTCTACAGGATTTCGAAGACGTCGTAAGCAGCATGGTCGGGCATCCGCCGGCCGACACCGACCGAAACGATGCGGTTCAGCCAATCGTATTTCGGTGACGCCGTTTCGAAGAACGGCGCATTGCGCAAATAGTATTCCGAGGGATCGACGGTTTCACCATCGGCGATCCGCTGCATCACCTCGGGCGACCCGTGGCGCACGCCGGTGTAGTACATGTAGATCAACGCATCGTCGTCGGTGCGCAGTACCAACCGTACATTCGGCGTCATCGCCCCGTCGGACCGGATGATTTTCTGATCCATACCGCCGGGCACCACGGCGCCGCGCAATCTCGGACCCTCAAACGTCCCACCGCCGAGCAGATCGACATGGCGCAGGCCGAACGGTGTCACGCCGAAATCATGCAGTTCCTCGACCGTCACGGTGATGGTGAACAGGTATTCCGATTGAAGTTCGGGCATGGCGGGGTCCTTTCGACCGTATGTTGGTCGCGCAGGCGCAACACAACAACCTCACTCTCATCACCCACGACAGGGTGCTCGAACCTTACCTCGTTGCCAGGCTGTGGACCCTACAACACGGCGCCCATGTTAGGATCAACTCGCAGCGCGATTTTTCGCCAGCCAGGATTCCACCAGACCAACGGTTTGCTCAACGGTTTCGTTGTGCATGCCCTTTTGCGCGGCGATCGTCTTCACCAAGCAATCCGCCCGTTCGATGTTCGGCACACCGGCCGCCAAGGCCCTAGCCGCTGAGGACGGCTTCGCCAACCCGTTCGCCGCATTGGCATATTTATCGAACGGCACCTGATCGGCCGGATCGGCGCCCATGGCGCGGCAGAGCTCACTGACCCATTCATAGACCGCGCGTGATTTCTCAAGGTCGCTGTGCACGGCATCCTTGATCGACTGCATCTCGTTTTCTTGAACGCAGCGGTAATTGCCGGTCAGCAGCATACTCCATTTCGCCAAGGGCACGAAGACGGAGTCGTGGACCTTGAGCTTCACCGGCAGTTCGATTTCGCCCTGCCCGTCATTGAAACGGATCGCCTCGATATCGGCCTGCATCTGGCGCAGGATCGCGGTGTGTTCGTCGGATTCGAAACGCGCCGCCTTGAAATTGGTCGGCAGGCTAACTTGCAAGACATTGGTCTTTTCTTCCGGCGGGCGGAAAGCCTGTGGGTCGGGGCTGCACAGGGTGATCATTTTGGGATCGAAACTGTCCCAGACGGTCGGGTCGGTGTAGCAGGGCTTCAGAGACTCCGTATCGAGGCCGGGAATACGCGCCATATAAGGCAAGGGCGGCATGTTCATGATCGACATGACGGGCACGCCGGACTTCGCCACC
>JAJFJC010000228.1 GCA_021774385.1 Alphaproteobacteria bacterium | reverse complement strand
ACGAATCTAGCGTATGTTTGTCGGGCGGGGTGCTTTGCCAGTTTTTAAGGGCATCATCACGCAAGCTACGAAGGACATTCCTATCGTTGCTGGGCAAGAACCCCTTGTAGGCTACTAACCGTTTTTGCAGTAGCGGGCCTTCAGGATTAGGGGCTCTGGACGAACGCGGACGGGCGGCAAGGAAGGTCGCGAAGCGGAAGTACTGCGAAGCGACGCGCCACGGATCGAATTCCCGCCTGATAATCTTCATGCCACGCCGAGCCGCTTCTCTATGTCTCGGATATTCGTCGAACACCATTTCCACCGCGCGGGTCAAACCATCATCCGCCAGGGAAAAGGGAATAACGCCTTCGTCTATATCGGTAAAAAGTCGAATCGAGGATTCCTGCGGAGCCAAAAGTACGGTCCCCATGGACAATGCTTCATACCCGCGCGATGGAATAGCACCAAGGTGGCGAGGCAATGCAATCGAGAGTTTGCAGCGTGCTTGCATTTCGAAATATTGCTGATACCCCAAGAAACCATTCAGTAGAAAGGGATGGAAATTCGACACTTGCAGAAGCTGGCGTGCCATTTCAGCCTTGTCGGGGTAATAAGTATGCAGGGTCGTGCCGGTGATGACCATGTCCAGGTCGCGCGCGCTCTCGACGAGCCCCGGAAGTTTCGGCGGTAATGTGACCGGTTTTGGAAATGTAGAAACCGGAGCATCGACAAGCTTGCTGACGTCGTAAAATTCCGTCGAATCCGTCACCACCATTTCATCGAAAAGGCGGAGCCAGGGATATAGCGCTTGGATGTGCAAATCATAGTCGCCGGTTTGACCGATAAGGGGGCAATCGAGGCTCTGAATATCGGGCGGTATCCAGTGGAACTCGACCATTTCGGCCAGATAAAAATCCGGTGTTTCATCGTAAAATCGATGAATACTGGCGTTGGCGGCGTTTGGTAGATCGCCCGCTTCGAAACTGATGTTCTTGACTGAAAACTTTGGATCTTTCGCAATGGCACCGATAAGGGAATGCGGGCCATTGCCCGCCCGGCTCCCTGGTACTTGGGTTAGGACGTTGATTTGAGGCTTAAGGATGAGCCGAAGTAAATTTTCTGCGTGGGCACCGTCGCATTGTTTTAAGAGGTTCACAGCGGTGTACTCGTCGCCGCGAATCCATTGGACGGCGGCGTTGTAAAACCGCGATTCCGGATTGTCTATATCCGCTGCGCTCGCCGAGTTGCCTGATAACACGCCGCACAATCCAGAACTTACGCGGGTGCGCCAATCTTCCGCATCGCCCTGCATTGCTGCGTAGTGATAGTCACCTGCTTCAAACGCCGATTGGGTGGTTTGGTGCTCTATCGGCATTGCCGGCTCATTTCATTGCCTTGCGTAGGGCTTCGATATCCGGACATTCCGCGATGGGTAGGTAATTTTCCGCGGTGTAGAAATAGGGCCAAAGGCCTTTGAGGAGTTCCGTACGCTGCGTTGCGTCCGGTCCACGAGAGGGGGGAAGGAAGGAACTTGGCACGAAACTGGTTGATCGGTTTGCCAATCGGAGCGCTAACTCATAAGGACCACTAGCGGCACCGGTACGACATGCGGATTCCTCTAGACCACCCGCGCCGACCGCGAGGCTCCGCCGTAGTGCTAGACAATACAATGATGGGGGATCGGATGGATCGGCGTCTTGGTTCACAATTGCCGTGGGCGCGGTATCGCCACTACCCAAGGACTTAAGAATTCTATTTAAGCCATCGTCGCACAGATGCGCATCGCGATCGAAATAGATGACGTAATCACCGTGCGCCTGCGCCAAGGCGGCATTAAAAGCGGCGTTGCGATTGTGCAAATAGCCGGTTTGCCCACAAGCTAGGACGATATTCGCGGCCGCCATCATGTGCGGTGAATTTCGGTCGTAGACCTCCGCGCAAATTATCTCATATTGATCCCTTGCCAATTGTTGCTGCGCGAGCGAGTCGATTAGCGCACGATACCCGCTACCATTCAAATCAGCGAGAAGTATGGAAATCTTGGCTGAGGAAACACGATCGGCTTTCCGTACTTCTACACCTTCATTGCGCGATAGATTGAGCCTTTGGGACTTCGAATAGGCACTGTCCCATTTCGCATCGTAATCCGTATTTACCAGGAATTGGGACTCGAGCCGCTCGACGGTACCATGCAGCGCCGATTGATCTGGAATATCGAACCCGTGTTCGGTGGCTATGGATTGCATCAATGTCCATGCGTCGATCGCATGCAAGGATGTCGTGGCAAGTTCGGTTAAAATGGTTATCGCCGTTTCAGCCTGTGCACACCCACCCGCGGCATCCAGTGCCTTCGCCCACCACAAACGATAGGGAGGGAATTCGGGATCGAGCGCCGCGGCGGCTGCGAAATCCTCCAGCGATCCGGTCATGCGCCCACGATAATAATGAAGGCTCGCCCGGATGAGCGTCTTTAGTGCCTTGCGTTCGTCTAAATTGGCCGCGATCGCATTGGTTGCGGTATCTAAAAAGCTTCGGTAATTGAAGAACTCACTGCAATAATCCCAGGTCATGACATCGTCATGCGCGGTTAGGTTCATTGAACTTAGATTGGAAGCCAACGTTTCGGTTATCATCGACAAGGCGTCTTCGATGTCGGAATCGTTGCCAAAATGGAGCGCCGCCCGTACACAATTGAACCGAAGGGCCAGGGAATCTGGTTTCGCTTGCAATGCTGACCGGTATAAACCGAGTCCCTTGGTTGCTAAATTTGAAAGTTGATCTGGTCTCGATTCTAAGTCCCCCTTTCTGGCGCAAGCCAACATGGTTTCGCGCGCTGGTGCATTCAGGGTTTCCAAATCCGCTGTTGCGGGATTGGTGCGTTTTGCCTCTTTAAATGCGTCGTGACGTATTGCCTCGTGGGCCGATGGGATGGCTTGCAACCATCCCGGCGCGGCGGTCATACCTTTATGAGAAGGTCTTGGTTTAATGCCGCGCTCGACGGTTGGTTTGCTTGCTAGGAACGTTGCGAAACGAAAATATTGCGATGCGAGGCGGCAGGGCTCGAACTCATGGCGGATAACGTCCATACCGCGCCTGGCCGCCGCATGATGGATGGGAAAATCCTTTAGTATGTGCTGAACCGTGCTTGCTAGGGTTTCCGGTTCGTATAGATGAAGGCCTTCATCCGCGCCCGCCCATAGGTTGAGCGTTGAATTCGATGGCGCCAAGAGCCCGACGCCTATGGAGAGAGGCTCCATACCGCGCGCCGGAGGCAGGCCCGGGAATCGGCTATGGGAGAGAGAAAGGCGGCTGCGTGTGAGAAGTCGCTCATGTTGTTTCCAATCGACATTCTCATTTGTGAAAATTGAAACGATTCCTTCGATTCCAAGAATCTTCAGGGCGAGTTCCGCTTTGTCGCGGTGAAAGTCACTGAAACTCGAGGACGAAACGAGGATGTCTATGTCCTGACTGCCCAATCGCGGTTGGCGAATTTGGGGTGGCAACGTCATCGGCAAACAAATCGTTTTAGGAAATGTATGAACTTGTGCATCCGATAGACGCGCTACATCTTCGTGTTCGTCAGTTCCTGAAACGATAAGATGATCGAATAACTGTAGCCAGGGATTGATCGCATGAATATGGAGATTGTAATCGGCGGTAAACCCAATCGCGGGGCAGGGTAATTCCTGCAGATTCCGCGGTAACAATTGCCACTCCAGCATATGCGCAAAATACATGTCTGGTGGCGATGCCGGGTCGTAGAAGTTGTGAATATCGGCATTGGCGCCGTGTTGAAAATCGCTTTCCCGGTAAGCGATGTTACTAATATTGAACTTCGGATCACCGATCGCGGCCGCCCGAATCATATTCGGTCCACCACCGAATTGTTCCCAGAGAAGTTGACATAAAACGTCTATGCGCGGTTTTCGGATGAGCGCCAGCAAATTGGCTGCATGCAACCCGGAACACTTTTCCAGTATGCGAGCGGCTTTATCTTCCTCGCCGTCGATCCAATGTGTTACGCCTTCGTAAAACCGGGCAATTTCCGTATCGAAATTGCCAAGTCCGTCCAGCGCTTTCGATATAGAACCGCACAAACCAAGTGCGGCGAAGGTCTGCCATCTGTCATTTGCATTGGAAGCGGCGACGCGGTGGTAGTTTCCTCTCGTAAAGGCGGCGTCCAAAACGTTTTCGTCGTTTTCCAATGCCGTCCTTTCCGGTGCGCAAGTAGAACCCGAATTGCGTGTTAACTATATTTTACCCAATTTGAGTGATTATTCTTAGCGAATCGGAATATGTTACGCTTCGAAATTTGAAGTTGTCAATTTCACGAACATTGCTCGAATACCAGGAATTTGTGAAACACCCAATTGCGCAAAAATAAACGGAAACCAACGCTGTGGCCCGTAATTTGCACGGTTTAATTTTGAATTTTTTACCAAGAATGCATGGGAAAACCCATGCAAAATTAGGAGCCTTCTGACCCGGGACAGTTGGAGGTTCTTCCTAGGAAGAGGACCAGCATGACGTCTAGAAAAGCCGTTTATTTTAATGAGTTTAACGTCAAGCTTGGTGACGCGACTTATGTTCCCTTGGTTTCCGGTATCTTGCGGGCTTATGCCGAGACCGATCCCGTGATTCGGCAGTCATATGTGTTCAAGCCCTTTATTTTTCATATGGATTCGGCGCCGAATGTCATGGCGCTATATGACGAGGCGCCGGATGTCGCCTGTTTTTCAATTTCGATGTGGAACGAGCAGCTTTGTTTGCATGTGGCGCGCGAAGTAAAGGCGCGCTGGCCTGATTGTCTTGTCGTTTTTGGCGGTGCGCAATTGCCGCATTATCCGGAAGCGTATTTTGAAACCCATCCGTTTATCGACGTCGGAGTCAGAGCCGAGGGCGAGGATGCGTTCCTGCAATTGCTGCAACGCAATCTAGAATCGCGTGATTTTTCGGGTGTTCCCAATGTTTCGTTCCGCCATCCCGACAGCGGTGAATTCGTACATAACGCCGAAACGCCCGAATTCGACCGTGACATGTCGCGCTATCCGTCACCCTATGTAGCCGGTGTGTTCGACTATTTGTTCGAGGCGCATCCGGAGGTAAAGTTTCAAGTTATTATTGAGACCAATCGTGGTTGCCCATTCCTTTGTACATTTTGCTATTGGGGACGCGGCGGGACCAACCGGCGCTATCGTTATCATGACTTAAGCCGCGTGCGGGGAGAGCTCGATTGGTGCGGACGAAACGGTATTGAATATGTCTTCAATGCCGATTCCAATTTCGGCATGCACAAACGCGATCCGGAAATCGCTCAAATTATCGTCGAGACAAAATTGAAATACGGTTATCCCGAAAAGTTTCGAACCTGTTGGGGCAAGAACACCGATGAGAATATTTTCCGTATCGCCGGCATGTTGCACGAACATAATTTGGAAAAGGGCATTACGTTAGCCCGTCAGAGCGATAGCAAGTCCGTCCTTGCGAATATCAAACGCGGCAATATCAAACTGGAAAGCTATTCAAATCTGCAGATGCGGTTCAACGATCAGGACGTACCTGTTTACACCGAATTGATTCTCGGGTTGCCCGGCGAAACTTATGCAAGTTGGCGCGAAGGCGTCGAATCGATGCTGTGTTCGGGACTGAAGAATCAGCTGTTTATCTATCAATGCGAGGTTTATCCGAATACCGAATTGGGCGAGCCGGGGTATCAGGAAAAATTCGGTATCAAGACACAGCGGCTAGAGTTGCGCGAAATTCACGGCAGCATCCGCGATGCATCCTGGGTGCCCGAGTATTACGATATTGTCGTGGAAACAGAAGATATGTCGAATGAAGATTGGCGTCGGATGACCCGGTTTTCGACAATCACCATGCTGCTGCATAGCATGAAGACTGGTTTCTTCGTCATGCAATACCTGACAGACCGTTTCAACCTGAGCTACACGGACTTCATCGAATTCGTCACTGAGCTTAAGATGTCCGACGGGACCGGCGGCATGCTGCGCGACGAAATTCGCCAATATAACGAATATTTGGATGCCTTGATGGCCGGTGAGGGCCGCGGGGTTATTATGCCAGGCTATGGCGAAATCTATTGGGATTTGGAGGAAGCCAGCTTCCTTCGAATTGCTGCGGATACGGATCGGTTTTACGAAGAACTGCTCGCCGTCATTGGTCAGTTTCTGGATTCGATGGCGATAGAATACGATGCGGTCGAGGTCGCGGAAGTCGTGCGCTATCAGCGCAGCCGAATTCCGAGCGCAGACCAAATGGGTACGCTCGAGGAACGGTTCCAATTCAATTTACCGGAATATTTCGACCGGCGGTTCGGGACCGATCCGATTTCGGTTCAAGAAGAGGTGCAAAACCTCACTTGCACGCCGCGCGCGTTCGGTAGAGATGGCGCACGATTCGCGCGTGAAACCATTTTGTGGGGCAGAAAGAGTGGCACTATGCTCGTGCCATGCGACTG
>JAJFJC010000227.1 GCA_021774385.1 Alphaproteobacteria bacterium | reverse complement strand
CGTCGACGCTGTGCTTCTGGTTACTATTGCCGTTTCTCGTGGAATGGCATTACTGGTTGACCACGGCCACGGCCATTTTCGTTGCGGTGGGGTTCTTCCGGCCCTTTCTATCCGCCAGCCTTGGCGCGTGGGGTGTTCGATTTCTCGGACCGACCCTCACCAGCACCGTAAGCGCAACAACACCGTTCTTCGGCGCTGGGTTTGGCGTGTTTCTGCTGGGTGAACACCTGACATGGTCCGTTGCCGGGGGCACTGCGGCGATTATTCTTGGGCTTGTTCTGTTGTCCTACCGTGGCAAGGTGAAAGTGGCCTGGCCGGTCTGGGCGCTGTTGTTTCCGCTCGGCGCGGCCATACTTCGCGCCGGTGCCAATTCCTTCAACAAAATCGGCTTGGAATATGTACCAAGCCCATACTATGCAGGACTCGTGACATTTACGGTCGCCTTCGTTATCGCGCTCAGCGTGCAGGGCGTCCGGCGCACCGCGTTGCCGAATTTCCGAACCCGGCCAGGTTTGCTTTGGTTCGGAGCAGCAGGCGTCGTTCACGCGGTGGCGGTAACGCTGGTGAACTATGCGCTTCAGATTAGTGAGGTGATTATCGTTCTGCCGCTGATCTCGACTTATCCATTGTTCTCGCTGGCATTGAGCCTACTGGTCTTTAAGCGGGAGGTGTTAAGTAGGCGTGCGATCATCGCGGTTGCGCTGGTTATTCCAGGCGTTCTGCTGATCGCCATTTCGCGATAGAGCCAGTTTGTTGCATTTTCCTGCTTGGTGTTTTCAGCATGAAAGGCGATCCTGATCCGACGTTATCAAAGGAACACCACATCCCCATGATATTGGAAAAAATCGCACAGGCCATCGACGGCAGACTTCCCTTCGCGGCCGGTCTCTTTGCGACGCTGGAAGCCCAGACCAAGGATGGGGAGGGCGTAACGCGCCCTGCCTGGAGCGAGGCGGATGAACGCGCGGTAACCCTGGTCGCGGATACCGCGCTCGCGCTCGACCTTGAAATTGATCATGACAACGCTGGTAATATTTATGTAACGCTTCCTGGCCTAGACCGGGAAGCGCCGGCCTTGCTGACCGGGTCGCATCTGGATTCGGTGCCGAAAGGTGGCAATTTCGATGGCTATGCGGGTGTTGTGGCGGGATTGACGGCGCTCGCCGCCTTTCGCGATTTAGGCGTCAC
This sequence comes from Alphaproteobacteria bacterium, assembly GCA_021774385.1. GTDB lineage: Bacteria > Pseudomonadota > Alphaproteobacteria > UBA8366. Next base: position 2,979 of record JAJFJC010000227.1, on the reverse strand, counting down.
GCCGGCCTGCGATATTCGGACCGTCGGGCTGCGCGGCGAAGAAAGCGTTTGGTATGGTATCGCTTATATTGGAAGCCGCCTCGCAGTCGGTTCGCTTGATGTGTCGGAAATCGATCGTCTGCGCCGCAGCGATACGGGCCGGACACTGGCTGACCATATGGCGGAATTGGAAATCGACCTCGCGGCGTTGGGTCACGCGACGAGCCCCTATATTTCGCCGGACAACACCAAGGGGTTCCTCGAACTTCATATAGAACAGGGGCCGGTTCTCGTCGACCGCAACTTGCCCATCGCGGTTCCCACGGTCATTCGCGGCAATATCCGGTTTCCCTATGCGCGTTGTTTTGGTGAATACGCACACTCCGCCGCCGTGCCTCGTTTACTTCGGCGCGATGCGGCGCTGGCAACCGTGGAACTCGTTGGGGCGCTCGATAATATGTGGCAGGAATTCGAAGCGAGCGGGGTGCCACATACCGTGTTTACTGTCGGTCAGCTCTATACCGACGCCACGCTGCATGCGATGACGAAGGTGCCGGGAGAATGCGCATTCAGCCTGAATTTCGGTGGAACGACCGAAGCGTTTCTCGATGAAGTTCGGGAAAGGACGGTTGCTCTCGCGCGGGAAATCGGTGACCGGCGAAACGTTGAATTCCAGCTTGGCGAATGCGTCGGCTCCAATCCCACGCCACTCGACGCCGGTCTCTGCGAACGCCTTGAAAATAGGGCGGCGGCACTTGGAATTTCCACCCATGCCATGGCGACGGTCGGCCACGACGCATCGATCTTCGCGCGCGCTGGCATTCCAGCGGCGATGGTTCTGGTGCGCAATCAGCACGGCAGCCACAACGCGGCAGAAGCCATGGAAATGGCGGATTTTGGTCTTGGTGTACAAACGCTCGCCGCGACGCTGCTCGACCTTGCCTGAGCCGGAACACAAACCCACGGTCGGATACGTTTATGCGGTCGTCGCGTCGCTCGGACTCGGTGCGGCGGTCGCGTTATCGCGCGCCGCCTATGATGGCGGTACGGATCCGATATCGGTTGCGGCGGCGCGCAGCGTTTTCGGCATGCTCCTGGTCGCCGGGCTTTGCCTAGCGACAGGGCGCTCGCTCAGGGTGCCACGCCGGCTCTGGCTGCATCTGCTCGGGCTCGGACTGCTGGTCGGTTATATGTTCTATGGCCATATCGGCGCCGTTCAATACATTCCCGTTGGGTTGGCGGCGCTATTGTTTTTCATGTACCCGCCACTGGTGGCTGTCATTGTCGCGGTTTTGGACCGGCGCAAGCTTGGCTTTCCGAAGGGGGTCGCGCTGGTGGGGTCCTTTGTCGGGTTGGCGCTGATGCTAGGTGTCGATTTTGGAAGCCTCGACTGGCGCGGCGTTGTCATGGCGCTCGCCGCCGGGATTGGCTGCGCGGTCAACGCCGTGTGGATTTCCCGTGTGATGCGGGGCGTCGACGTGCTGGTCATGACCTTCTACATGACGGCGATCGCCTGCGTCATGCTGATCGCGATCGCTATTGTGTCCGGTGGCGTGACTTTGCCGACCAGTACCGGCGGCTGGCTCGGGGCGTCTTTGGTTGTGCTTTTTCAGGGATGCTCGATACCATTTTTCTATGCCGCGATACCGCGTATCGGGCCGGAAAAGACGGCTGTGCTGAACAATTTGCAGCCGGTGTCCAGTATCCTGTTTGCCTATTTTCTCTTTGCACAGACGTTGAGTGCCGTTCAGTTTCTCGGCGGGACGATGGTGTTGGGCGGAATTCTTCTCATGCAGTGGCAAGGGCGCCGACGGTTCTAGTGCCGAGGCTGCTCAGTTCGCCTCCGGCTCGGGTAGCGCGCGGGCATCGAGGCCTCGGGCTTCGAAAGCCGGCATGACACCGTCTTCCATATCGATCTGCAGCGCTTGATTGATCCGGTTGAACATGCCGGTGAGGGTGACCCGCATCGTTAACTCGACAATTTGTTCTTCGGTGAAATGTTGGCGCAAATCCTCGAAGACTTTGTCCCGGATTCCCCAGGCACGCTCCGTGACCAACACGGCGTAGTCACGCACCAGGGTTTCGACCTCGTCGAGGCCCGGCGGCTTCGGGTCGAGAATATGATCGATGGTTTCCGGGTCGATACCTTCATCGACGGCCATCGCCGAGTGATGCGCCACGCAGTAGGGACAGGCATTGACTTGGCTGACCGCGACGACGGCAAGTTCGACCAGCCGTTGCGGAAGATTGCCGGCAGCGCGAATCGCCGTTGTCATCCCGAAAATATGCTTCAACCCCGCCGGTGAGTGGGCGTAAACAGGAACCTGATTCTCGAAATCGGTAAACATCGCCGTGTAGCGCGCAAAATCTTCCCGAGCTTCCGGCGCGACTTCGTCGATCGTTAGTGGCTTTACCCGTGGCATGGATCGGTTCCTTCGCTGGTTACTGGATTGCCGGTGGCTTGACCGCATCAGCCGCCGGGATACGACCCTCCTCGACGGCATGACAAGCCGCGAGACCACTCTCCGTCTGCTTGAGTATCGGCGCCTCTTGCCGGCACCGTTCTTCGGCAAAGGGGCAACGGGGATGAAAGGCGCAACCACTCGGCGGATTGATAGGGTTTGGTACTTCGCCGCCAACGGGGACCCGTTCGCGGCCTGTCATTTCCAGATCGGGGATCGTGTCGAGCAACAGGCGCGTATAAGGGTGTTGTGGCTTTTCGAAAAGGTCGTGGGAGGCGGCGACCTCGCAAAGCCGTCCCAAATACATCACGCCGATGCGATCCGAGACGTGATAGACGACGGCGAGATTGTGGCTGATAAAAAGATAGGTCAACCCCAGCCGTCTTTGCAGATCCTTCATCAAATTTAGGATTTGTGATTGAACCGAAACGTCCAAGGCCGATGTCGGTTCATCACAGACGAGGAACTCCGGGTTCGAGGATAAGGCGCGGGCGATTGAGATACGCTGACGCTGGCCGCCGGAAAATTCGTGCGGATA
>JAJFJC010000226.1 GCA_021774385.1 Alphaproteobacteria bacterium | reverse complement strand
CGGCTATTTGAGGTTCTTGTCCAAGAAGGCAATAACCTTGTTCCAGGCATCTTTCGCAGCCTCGGGCCGAAACCGGTCTTCGTTGCAGAAGTCCTGGAACCCGTGCCCTGCGCCGTCATAGCTGTGGAATTCATGCTGTATGTCGGCCTTGGAAAGCGCGGCGCTCAGATCGTCGACATCGGCGGGCGACGGATTCTGATCGTCCTTACCAAAGATACCAAGCACCGGGCATGGGATACGGCGGGCTAGTTCGATCGGCGCGATAGCGCCGTCGCCCATGCCAAGTTTGATGCGTCCGCCATAGAGCGTGGCCAACGCACCGTAGCTGCGGTTGTGGCACGCGTGCAGCCAGGACAACCGACCGCCCCAGCAATGTCCGATAATGCCGATTCGCTTTTCGTCGACCCGTTCGGAGCGCGAAAGCATGTCATAGGCGGCGTTAAAATCCGCCACCGCTTGGTCGTCGCGAAACGCCTCGCGTTTTACGCTGATCTCTTCATCCGGCGCCCACCAGTGGAAAACATGCGGCGTCACGGACGCGTAGCCCGCCTTGGCCAGGCGTTCGCCAACATCGATCGTAAAGGGGTCCTTTTCCAATCCAGCATGGGCGATGGGCAAATGCTGCGCAACGACGACACCCGGAAACGGCCCCGGTCCCTCCGGCGCGAAGGCAAGGACCTCCATCGAACTCCCTTGAATATCGACGGTGCGCTTTTCGTACATTCCTTGCTCCTTCACGGTTCGGCGGCTTATTGGAAGTTAGGCAGGATCTCGTCGGCGAACAAGCGCATATAGTGAATCTGCCGGTCGAGGTCGCCGCGCTCGGTGCTAAACCAGATATTGGTCGCTCCCGCTTCCGCCAGCGCGCCGATGCGCTCGATCCAATCGCTGGCGTTTCCGGCCAGGGCGTAGCGTTCGAGCGCATAATCGGTCAGGCCCAACTCCGCCATGCGCGTCGGGTTTCGTCCCGCCTCAAGCACATGATCGTATAGCTCATAACCGTCGACATATTCCTGGATCTTATCGCGGAACTGCCCTGGCACGCTCTTATTGTCGAGACCGAACCGCATCGAGTGGTTCAAGATCGACGAGACAGACGCATGGATCGCCGCAACCGCGCGATCCCGGTCTTCGTCGAGCGACGAGCGGGTCGTGAACCAGACATCAACGTCGTCGGGGCTCCGGCCCGCCTCTTCCGCGCCGGCCCGGACACGCGCAATCGTATCTTCAATCACCTGTGGCAATACCCCCGTGCCGGCAATAACACCATCGAAAATGCGCCCGCCGAGATGCAAGGTCCTGGGCCCTTCCGCGCAAAGCGTGATGGGAACGCGGCCGCGCACGGCCTCCTGATGCCAGCGGACCCGCTGCGGCCGGCCGTCATAGCTACCTTCGCCGTTTGCCAGTAAGTCGCGCACGCAGGTGACATAGTCTTCAATGCGGGCGCGGGTCGCCGCCTTCATCCCGATGTTGTAAACCGCGCTATCGCCGCTGGCGATATCCATGAAGGCGCGGCCTTCCGTCATCGCATCGATCGAAGCCAAGAACCCTGCCATGATCTGCGGCTCGCGGGTCAGCGGATTGGTTGGATGCAATCCGACCAGGGCATTTTCCGCCGCCTGGGCGATCAGGGTGGCGCGGACATAGGCGTCGCCGCCGATGAAGCTGGTATCGTAGGTGCCGATCATCTCCACGCCGCAACCGTCGATGATCTTGATCAGCTCCGAAAACTTCACCAACGTATCACGGTTCGGAAACGCGGAACCGCTCGAGACCAAAACGCCAAAGCGAACTTTCATACCCTGCCCCTCTGCAATATTGTTGAGACAACATAGTACAGGCGAGGGACGGCACCAAAATGACCGATACTTTCATGGCGAACGGCAAAGAACTCCATCCGGATATAAAACCGATGATGGCGGCACGCGAAGCCGCCGGCCCCGCGACGACGATCGCGGAGCAGCGCGCGGCGTGGACGAAATACAGCAACGCGATGTCCAAACCGCATCCGGACGACATGGCGGTGGACGACCGAACACTTGCCTGCGGTCATGGTGGTGTGCCGGTCCGTGTTTATCGACCCGCTGGCGCCGCCGTCGTCGCATCCTGCATCATTTACTCGCATGGTGGCGGATTTATGAAGGGTGACCTCGACAGTTCGGACAATTTTGCCTGGGGACTGGCCGAGGAAACAGCATCCGTCGTGGTCAGCGTCGATTACCGACTGACGCCGGAGCACCCCTTTCCCGCTGCATTCGACGATGTCTATGGAACGGTTTGCTACATTGCCGACCATGCAAGTGAGTTCGGTATCGACACCGCGCGAATCGCCGTCTGCGGCGATAGCGCCGGCGGAAATCTTTCCGCCGCCGCGTGCCTGGCATCCAGGGACCGTAAAGGGCCAAAAATCGCCGCCCAATCGCTGATCTATCCGGGCACTGGGTTGGAACAATCCGGCGGATCTTATGAAGAGAATGCCACGGCGCCGGGCCTGACCACGTCCGCCACGGAAACCTATCGCGATCTTTATCTAACGCGTCCCGAGGACCACCAGAACCCCCTTGCGCGCCCAGTCATCGCCGAGAGTTTTGTGGGCCTGCCACCCGCCTATATCCATACCGCACAGCACGACCCAATTCGCGACGACGGTGAAATCTATGCCGAGAAATTGCGCGCCGACGGCGTCGATGTAACCTATCGCTGCGCCGAATTGATGATTCACGGGTTCCTGCGCGTCCGCGCGCTCGGTCCCGGCGGCCGCACCGAGTTCGAATCCGTCGTGAACTGGTTGAAGAAACAGATCGCCTAACGCGCGTTCAGCTCCAACTTTGATCCGTCGGTGAAGCGAGACAGGCGGAACGGCGAAAGATCGACTCGCGCCCGCCCGTCCATGACCAACTCCGACATCAGGAGGCCCGTCGCCGCGCCCATGCCGAAGCCATGCCCAGAAAATCCGGTCGCGATGTAGTAGCCTTCCAGGTTATCGACGCCGCTCCACACCGGAATCGCGTCCGGCGTGACCTCGATCATGCCGGCCCAGGTCTCGGCGATTTCAAGCTGTCCCAGTTGTGGAAAATTGGTCCGTGCGGCGGCCAGCACCTCGCGCAAGGTTCCTTGATGCGGTGTCGGGTCGAGCACCCGAGTCTGCTCAAATGGCGTCACCTGATCGCCATTCCAACGCTTCGGCCGTACCAACTCCTCGAAAAACGCGCCGCCGACGCGAAGGCGCGGCTTCATCGAAGTGTTGAGCGCCGGCAGGAAAGAACGAAAATAGCGGAACGCATCGGGCACGATCTCAAAATAGCTATTGCCTGACCGCGCCATGGTGTAGCCGCCGTCCTGGCGCCGCCGGATCGATGCCCCGGGCGAACTGACGCTGGTTTCCGTGATGAGCGGAGCAGGCTTGGTTCGCAGCACCGACGCCTTGACCTTGAGCTGGGGAAACGCGTGTCCCAGATTGCCGGAAAATAGGCTCGACCACGCACCGGCGGCGCACACCACGGCCTGACAGGCAATGGTCCCCTTTTCGGTCACCACGCCAGTTACTTTACCGGCGGCGCTTTCCACCGTCCGCACCGCACATCCGGTCAGGACCGTACCACCAAGACGCTCGACCGCCTTCGCAACGGCGGGCGCCGCCTTGGCCGGCTCGGCTCGGCCATCCGAGGGCGTGTACAGCCCGCCCTTCCATTTTCGGCCTTCGGAACCGGTCAGTTCGTCAACCTCATCCGGCGACAGCATCCGGCTATCGAGTTGATAGTCGCGGGCAAAGCCGAGCCAATGCTCGAAATAAGCAAGATCATCGTCGTCCTTGGCGATGTAGAGCGTGCCGCCTTTCTGCCAGCCAACATCGGCCTCGATTTCTTTTTCAAGCTCCTCCCATATACGCAGGGATTCGATAATCGCCGGAATTTCTCGTGGGTCACGGCCCTGCTTGCGGACCCAACCCCAATTGCGCGAAGACTGCTCACCGGCGACACGGCCCTTCTCGCACAACACAACCGGCACACCACGCTTCGCGAGTTGATAGGCGGTCATCGTACCGGCAATGCCGGCACCGATGACAACGACTTCGGTCTTGGTGGGAAATTCGCTCACGCTCTGCCCCTACAATTGGATCGATCGGTGTTGAATTCGGGAAGACCAGTATCGCCATTTGCATTGTCCGGCGCACCGATCCGTATCGGGGGACAAAGAACCGGGAAACGGCGTTAGAAACGATCGGATCACGCCGGAAAGATTGCCACCACTAGTCATTTGAACAACCCCTTCAAAGGTCTTTCAATGCTGATAGCGTATTTCACGGTTCGGTTCAGCGCAAACGCTCACGTCGTGGACAGGCCAAGACGCATCATGTGCCGCGTGACGACATTTTCCTAAATGTTGTGCCAACAATCATTAACTACCATGTATAGTGTATTAAATATTACGTTCGATGCTACGCATCTGGAACAAAGGAGATTGCCATGTCTGAGACAGGCGGACTACCGATCGCAGGATTTGCCATGTTCGCCATAGCCGTCGTTGTTTTAGCGGTCGTGCTTGTTCTCATGGGCGTGAAGGCGGTGCCACAAGGCATGGAATACACGGTCGAGCGGTTCGGACGGTATACGCGCACCCTGAGGCCAGGATTTCACCTCATTATTCCGGTTATCGATCGCATCGGGTCCAAGATGAACATGATGGAAACGGTGCTCAACGTGCCGTCGCAGGAAGTCATCACGCGCGACAATGCGATGGTTACGGCAGATGGTGTTGTTTTCTTTCAGGTTCTCGACGCGGCCAAGGCAGCCTACGAGGTGAACAATCTAGAATATGCAATGCTTAACCTCGCCATGACCAATTTACGCACGGTCTTGGGGTCACTGGATTTGGATCAGGTTCTTTCCGAGCGTGACCAAATAAACACACGTCTTCTCGGCGTTATCGACGGTGCGACCACGCCTTGGGGCATCAAGGTAACGCGTGTCGAGATCAAGGATATCACACCGCCACGCGACATCGTCGAGGCCATGGCCCGTCAAATGAAGGCGGAACGTGAAAAACGCGCCAACATCCTCGATGCGGAAGGGTTCCGGGCGGCTGAAATTTTGAAGGCGGAAGGCGAGAAACAGGCGGTTATCCTGGCCGCGGAGGCACGCCGGGAAGCTGCCTATCGGGATGCGGAAGCACGCGAACGCGCCGCGGAAGCGGAAGCCAAGGCGACCAATCTTGTTTCGACCGCTATCGCGGAAGGGAATGTTCAAGCAATCAATTATTTCGTCGCGCAAAAATATATCGAGGCGCTGAAGGAATTCGCCAACGGGGACAATCAGAAAATACTGTTTATGCCATTGGAAGCATCAAGCGTAATTTCCTCGATCGGTGGCATAACTGAAATAGCACGCGAGGCCTTCGCGGGAAACAAGACCGACAGCGGGCAAAACAGCAATGCCTGATGTCATGAGCCTAATGGACCGCATCGATTTTTGGCACTGGTGGGTCTTCGCGGCGGTGCTTTTGGCAATCGAGGTATTCGCGCCAACGACTCTGTTTTTGTGGACGGGGATATCGGCTGGAATCGTCGGTATCGTCGTCTACTTCGCGGATAGTCTGTCCTGGCAAAATCAGTTTTTGCTTTTCGCCGTCCTTTCAATTGCCAGTGTATTCGCTTGGCGTTTTCTGGCGCGACGCCGGCAACGCTCGGAGGAAGAGCCCCTCTTGAACCGCCGCGGACTGCAATATGTCGATCGGCAATTCACCTTACAGGAACCGATCGTCAATGGTGAAGGATCGCTGCGTATCGACGACACGATTTGGAAAGTCACGGGGGACGATTGCGCCGTGGGAGAGCGCGTCCGCGTTACGGAACTGGAAGGCCATGTCCTGAAAGTCGAAAAATCCTAGGCAACCCCTCGCCGAGGCGGAACTAATGTTTCCAATTCGCACATCGGTCCCAAATCGCGAAATACCCGCCATGGTCATTGCGCTTATCATTGCGAATTTCGCCATATTTTCCGTGCAAGCCGGATTAAGCGAAACGGACGCGTCCCAATTTCTTCATGAATATGGATTGATTCCCGAACGTATCGGCGATTTCCAGCATACACCCTTTTTTGTTCTGACAATCCTTAGCAGCACATTCCTGCATGGCGGTATCTTTCACCTTGCCGTCAATATGTGGACCTTATGGTTATTTGGGCCAGCCTTGGAGTCCCGGTTTGGTGCTTTTGGCTTCCTCGGCTTTTATTTGATCTGTGGAATTTGCGCCGGCCTTGCACATCTCTTTTTCAATCTTGGCTCGGCTATTCCCGCCGTTGGCGCATCGGGCGCCATTGCGGGGGTCCTTGGTGGGTTCACTCTGCTGCATATTAAGGCACGCATCACTTTGGTCGTTCCCGTATTGATTTTCCCGCTTTTTTTCACCCTACCAGCCGCGCTGTACACGGCCTTCTGGTTCGGGTTTCAAGTCATTCCCGGTCTTTTGGAACTCGATGCCGCGCAGCCAAAAGCCGGAATTGCCTGGTGGGCCCATATCGGCGGCCTCGTTGCCGGCATGGTCTTCGCGCGTGTCATGCCCAATTTGCAAAACGAAAAACAAGTCCGGTCCGGGCGGCTAGATATCAGCTTGCAAGCAGGCCACAGGCCACGCACCATCGAGTTTGGCGGTCTACGGGATGATACATTGAACGCAGGGCAACAACGGCCAACCGTTATTCGCCTGGGCAAGCCACGCAAATCCCAGCCTTCCTCAAGCGCGAGCGATGTATCGCTGCTACCGCATGATTTGCCGAATTCTATTTTGCATAAAAAGGACAGTGAACAGCGCCCGGCGCCCGATGGACACAGCTCCATCGTCCCGATCACCGAACCGAACAGTCATTGGACAGAGGCGACCACGGACGCCGCGTCTTCGGAACCGATTACCGAGAAGATTTGGAAATCGAAGTGGTGACCGGCTTAGCCAAGCACATCTTGTATCCATCATTGCAGACAAATAGCGTCCATGTGATCATTTGAATATGCGGCAGCCCGATATTGCCCACACGAACAGCCCCGTACGAACGCTAAGACAGCATATTCGGAAAATTAGAATTTGGAATTGAGCATGCATCAGGGAATAAGCACCGCCACTCATAGCGATCTTTCGGCGATTAACATATCTGCGCAAAAGGAATAACCAATGACCTATACAACTGGATTACTGCTTTTTGAAAACCTGGAAGAACTCGATGCGATTGGCCCTTGGGAAGTCTTCACGATGGCGGCCGGGGAGCGCGGCAGCGGCAAGGTCGTCACGATCTCGGAAAACGGCGGGATGGTGCGCTGCGCGAAGGGACTCCGCATCGACTCCGACTATAGTTTCGACGATGCGCCCAAGCTCGACATCCTCGTCGTCCCCGGCGGCATGGGAACACGAACGGAGGTCGACAACCCAGCCGTCATCGACTGGATCGCCAAGGTCGCACCGGACTGCACCTGGGTTACCAGCGTTTGCACCGGTTCCATGCTGTTGATCGAGGCCGGGCCGGCACGTGGCAAGCGTGTAACGACTCATTGGGGCTTTGTCGAAACGCTCCGCGAACGCGGTGGCGCGGCGGAAGTCGTGGACGATATGCGGTTCGTACGCGACGGCAATGTCGTGACTTCGGCGGGAGTTTCCGCTGGGATCGACATGGCGCTTTGGGTCGTGGGACAAATGGACGATGTCGCCTTCGCCCGCCTAGTGCAGCGCCGCATGGAATACGATCCGGCACCACCCTACACCGCCGCCGCATAAGAAAATTGTTGCATAGCGCACTATGCTAGCTTTTCGCTTTAGCATTATGCTATATAACGGGCGTCGAACTCATTCTGGCAATCGAGATGGCAGTCGATGGCGAACCAAGACGATGACCCGGACGGTCAAGACGCCAATAGCTGGGTGATCCCAATCCCGAATTCGGAATCGCCCGCCTATGCCGTGATGCCGTGGCCCCTGTTTCAACGGCTACGCGCGTTGGCGAATGAACGCCGAAACGTTGCGCGTGCCCAACAGCCCGGCATGACCACACCCGTTGCGGAAGCGGACAATATCCACTTGACCGAAAACCCGCCGCAGGATGCCGATCTGGACCGAGTCATTCCCTTGCCCATACCAGCCACCGACGATTTATGGTCGCGGTCAATGGGCGACATGGGTGCGTTCGATGACGGGGATACGGAAAACTCGATCCCCCTGGACGTTCTGGAACGCCTTCTCGACGGTGAACACCCGCTGAAGGTCTTCCGCCGTCACCGCGGCCTGACGCAAAAGCAACTAGCCGAACTGACCGGATTGAACGCGACCTATCTATCGCAGATAGAAACCCGCAAGCGTCATGGGTCGACGCGCGTTTACCGTCGGCTAGCGACCGCACTCGATGTCGAAATCGGTGACCTGATCGAATAACGTCACCGCTTCGGGAGCGAGAGAAGCCGCTTAGCATTGCCGCCGAGGATAAGGCTCTTCGATTTCGCGTCCATGGCTTCAATCGCCGGCAGCGATTTAGCCCCTTCGGCATCGCCAATTTCAAACGGATAATCCGAACCGAACAGAACACGTTCCGGGCCCACCACCGATACCAGGAATTCGAGCGCGGCGGGATCCGCGACGACGGTATCGAAATACATGTCCTGTAGATACGCACTGGGCGGTTTTGAAATATTTGCCCGGCAATCCGGATTAGCCTCGTACTCGGGCGCGAAGTAACCCAGGTCCAGTCGCCCGGACAGCCACGGGAGTGCTCCGCCGCCATGCGCCAGGACCAGTTTCAACCCCGGATACCGCTCGAAGGTTCCGGCAAAAATCAACCGTGCCACCGCAAGGGTCGTTTCGAAAGGCCAACCGACTAATTGAAGCAATGTGTAATCGCTCCAAGCCGATCTATCCGCCGCCGTCGTCGGGTGCATGAAAACGAGCAATTCAAGGTCTTCGCATGCCGCGAAGAACGGTTCGAATTCAGGCCTATCCAAGGGAATATCGGCCGCGGCGCTCGGCAAGGCGACGCCCAAAAAGCCGTGTTCCGCTATAGCGCGGCGTAATTCATCGGCCGCTTGATCCGGCTCGCCAAGTGCCGGTGCCGCCAACCCGCCGAGCAAGCCTTCCCCTTGCGCTACGACCTCTGCTGTTTGCGTATTCAAGCGCCGCGCGAACGCACCATCCGTCACCCAGCTCGAATGGGACACCATCCGTGGCGGCGGCCCGACAAGCTGCAGACCGATTTGGCGTCGCCGGAGACTATCCAAACGGCTCTCCAGATCAAAGAGCCAATGATCCAGCGGCCCGTATCCGGGAAACAGGTACGCTTCACCGTCCCGTTCAATTCCGAAGACCCCTTGGTCCGCAAGTTCGCGCAGAAACGTCCTCGATAGGATATGCGCATGTACGTCAATTCGCATCAGCTTGGCACCCGCTAAACTCCCACCGCGGGAAGTCCTTCCAGCATATCCAAGGTGGATCGTCGAAGTCCAAGGCCGGGGCGAATTTGATCACCGAGCTCCATATATCCCTCTTCGCTTCTTTCATATCGGGGCCACACCGGAGACGCCGCGCTGTTTGGATCGCCCGTTGCCGCGAATGCCGTCCAATACGCCATGATCGAATTTGAAAGTACCTGGTCGGTCTCTGAAAGGACGGCGTTCATATCGAATTGACCGCAGCGGACGCCGCCGCCAAATTCGTAGGCGATTTCCGCGCCGTGGTGCGCGCCCATCGTCTCACCCGCATGCCAGGGTGGGACGCGGGTGAAAAAGTAGAAATAAACCGGGAGTCCGGCGTCACAGAGCCAACGCGCCTGTTGCCGCGCCGGCAGAGTCATCCGCTGATCGGTGCGCAAGGCGGTCATGGCACCAATCGCGTCCGCGTCTTCCGTCGCGGGATAAGCGTCGAAAATAGCCGCCGTATGGGCGCCAAGATCCCGGTTTACGATCTCTCTATACTTCGCGACGGTATTGAAGTTGTCCCTCTCCAACCAGTCGAGCATGGTCGCCTCATCCGCATTGATACCGATGATAAGCGGCACCTTGGCGACATCTCCCCGTGCATAAAGGTCACACGGATCTTCGGGCATGACCCATCCGTCAACGAAGGGGTTGCTATTGAAGGCAATGGCGTCGTGCAATTCTTCCCAGGATTTCGCGCGCAATTCGGCAACGGGATCGGAGCCTTTATCGCAACCGAGCTTTGCCGCAATTTCGAGACCCATCGCTTCTCGCTCGGCCAAACTATTACTGACATCGCGCAACGCGCCGCTCTGACAAATTCCCCGATGGAACAAACCGCGCGCCTGGGGTGCGGCCATCAGCAACGAAACGCTGCGGCTGCCGGCGGACTCGCCAAAAATAGTCACACAGCCGGGATCGCCACCAAACTGTTGGATGTTATCCCGAACCCAGCGTAACGCCGCTATTTGGTCCATCAGCGCGTAATTCCCCGACGCGCCATGTCCGGACTCCGCACTCAACGCCGGGTGCGCCAAACATCCGAGTACGTTGAGCCGGTAGTTTAAAGCGACGACGACCACCCCGGTTGCGGCCACGTTGACGGCGTTATACATCGGGTTATCCGCCGCGCCGACGCGAAACCCACCGCCATGAATCCACACCATTACGGGCAGAGCGTCCGCCGTCGACCGAGCGGGCGACCAGACATTCAAATAAAGACAATCCTCGTCGATGGTCGCACCATCCCTGGTGCCAAACATCGAAATGACACCGCCTGGCGGCTGTGGCGCGGACGATAGAAATGATGTCGCATCCCGGACACCCGACCAAGGCTTGGGTGGTTGCGGCGGGCGCCAGCGCAGCTCTCCTATCGGCGGCGCGGCAAAAGGCAGGCCGCGATACACGGAGACCGCCTCGTTCTCCGGCGCCGCGCATCCAGCGACCAAGCCACCCGTCACGAAAGTTGGGCTAGCTTCATGGAGCGGCCTATCGCGCGCGCCTTCCGTTTCGCCAAAATTCATCTGCTCCGCCATATCCAGTCCCGCACTCTATAAAATCCCATGTGACACCATGGTAGCATCACCGCCACCAATTTTGACTTGCGAATTCCAACGCCTAAGATTGCGGCACTAACTCTTTCCAACTAGTTGAAACACGCGGTGAAGATGAAGATTGACGCAATCGAGGGCAGCTTCGCAAAAACGGTGACGGCGCTTCCGCTTTGGGAGTCGATGAACGCCGACAATACCGCGAACCTCCAACGAGCGTTCACCGAAAACCCATTGCTCGTCTTTCGCCGCCAATCGCTGGAAGAGGACGAACTGCTCAATTTCGCATCCTTAATTGGCGACCCGGTCCCTTACGCCGAACAAGGTTGGCGGTCCCGTTATCGCGAAGTGGTCTTACTGTCGAACATGCGCAACGCCGCGGGCGATCAGATCGGCGGCCTCGCCAACCAGGAACTGATCTGGCACACCGATCAGTCCTTTTACGCCGAGCCTATTACCGGCAGCATTCTGTATGCCGTCGTTCTTCCCGAACAAGGCGGCCAAACAAGTTGGGCCGATCTCTACGGCGCCTATGACGCCTTGCCGGCAACATTGAAGAAGTTTCTCGACGGCGCGATCGGCACATTCAGCTATGCGAGCCGCGCCTATCACAACGAATACAAGGGCGACAACGTCTCCCGCGAGAAACGGATTAAGTCGACACCCGATGTCAGGCACCCACTCGTAAACACCAACCCGGCAACGGGACGTAAATCGATTTACATCGATCCGAAAACAGTAACCGGGATCGACGGCATGCCCGATGATGAAGCGGAAGACCTTTTGAGCGAATTATTCGAGGCGGCGACCCGCCCGGGTAATATATATCATCACAAGTGGCAGGTTGGTGCTTTAGTCCTGTGGGATAACGCCACCCTCATTCATCGCCGCGATCCCTTCCCCGAGACGGAGCACCGGCTGGTGAAACGCATGATTTTACGCTTGCCGGCTGAACGGCATGCAATTCCGCCGGCTATCGCCTAAACCAAACCAAGGGTTGGGTACACTTCAGATTCAATTTCCACTAACGCTTATCGCCAAACGACGCATCCCTATCCAATGGATAGATTGGACGCGTCACGGCCTTATAGGGAAATTGAGAAAAATCAGCGCTGCCGACACCAACCGCATTGCACTCGACAACATGTTTCGCGATCGCCCCGAAGGTCGGCCGGTACTGAATCTTCGATTTCAACACGATGTATTTGTAGCCTAGCGGGTCAAGACCGACGAAGCGGAACATATCCAAATCGAGCGGCTCGACCCGGCCTTCGCAGACCACGATCCGCATCGGCCCTGTATCGAACACGACCGTGCGGCCGAGATCGACTTGCATTCCGGTGAAGACAGGACCCTGAACGATGAACCGGCCGTCGGATATCGTTTTGACACGCCCCGTCAAAACTAAGGGTTCCCCGGGCCGCTCAATCGCCGTGAAATCGAATTTTCCACCAACCGGTACGGTCACCTCGCCACCGATGCCAGCGTTCACCAAATGTGCAGCTGCTTCCGGATCGTAAATTGGACCCGCCAGAATATTGTCCAGTCCCTGGTTCAGAGCCTCCCGCACCAAAGCCATCGAATCCAGCGTACCGCCTGAATTACAATTGTCCGCCATATCGAGTAGAATGACTGGACCTTCGTCCAGCTTTTTGGCGCGCGCCACCCCATCGATGAATGACTCATTCTCGTAGATAAACTCTTCGCGGCGGGTCCAGGCAAGATCAAGCAGCTCGTGACAGACTTTGTCGCCCTCACCTTCCGATCCGTCCGTTACGGTCAGAACACTCAATCGAGTGTGAGGTGTATCGGCGAGGGGAAAACCAGGGAAAACACTGACGGCCAGGACGGACCCTGTTTCGAGCGCGGTTGCCCGGGCCATGATATCCTTCATCGGCGCTTCGTCGGTCGCCTGCCGCAGAATATTAGGCATTACCGGACAATTCGCGAAGGAAAGACGCGGTGCAATCTTGCCTGCAATCATGTCCAAGAGAAGCTCGCCGGCCCGCCATCCGGCCTCGTACATATCCATATGCGGATAGGTCTTGTAGCCCACGGCAACGTCACAGTTCCGCACCATCCGCGCCGACATATTGGCATGGAAATCGAGCCCAACGCCGATCGGTATATCCGGCGCCGCTTTGCGAATTCGTTCCAGCAGTTCGCCCTCGCCATCCTCGTAGTCGTCGGTCACCATCGCGCCGTGCAGGTCGAGGAATAGCGCGTCGCAGCCTTCGGCGACGCAATCGCAAATCACCTGCGTTACTTGCTCGAATGCCGCCTGTGCGACCGGGCCGCTTGGTGCGGTCCGTGCAGCGATGGGAATCACAATCTCCGCGCCGATCTCCTCGGCCAGATCGATGAACGCCCCCATTGGGATACGGGTTCCCTTGAAATGAGCATAAGCGGCTTCACCCCTCAGCGGTTCCCCATCAGGCCCCAGACTCTCCAATGGGGTCGGTAGCGGCGAGAAGGTGTTGGTCTCGTGTTTCAGCATGGCAATAACGATTTTCACGGCGCGGCCTCCCCCTTCCCAATCAAACTAATTCATCCGAGCCGGAAGAATTCGTTCTTGCACAATCCGCCATACGCCATCTTCCTCAGGCTCGATGAACACTTCGAGCCAGTTACTGTTGACGGTGCCGTCTTTGGCTTCGATCGTTTCGTGTATCTCAAAACCAAGCAGTGTGTCGGTCTGCATCTTAACGTCCATACCCACATAACTGATCGACAAAATCAGTTTTTGTTCGAACTCGTGCGCACATTGCCGCGACCAGTCATCGTAGCCGATCACATCGAAACCCGGCATGCCATGCACCAAAACCTTTGTTGAAATCATCGCCATATGTGCCGCGTGATCCCCTTCTATAGCTGTTCGCGCGAAACGGGTAATAAAGTCTTCGGCGAATTCTCGGTCCATACCAACCGTCCGGGGCCAAATTGCAGTTCCGGTCATGATGTCACGAAACGAGGCGTCCTGTAAGGCGGCAGTTGCCGTTTCCGGCGGTTGGATGACAGGGCTTACGCCTGTTATAAGCACGGGGAGATCGCGGGCGAGAGGTCCGGAAATACAGAAGAAGGATAAAGAAGCTCATGTCAAAATATGGTCCGTTTGACGATATCGAAATCACCGTAGAGAATTTCGTCGCTACCGTCGAAATCCAGCGCCCACCATTCAATTTCTTCGATTACGCGCTGATCGAGCAAATTGCAAATGCGTTCGAGGCATTCGATGAGGACACAGGCGTACGATCGATTGTACTGGCGGCACAGGGCAAGGCGTTTTGCGCTGGCGCCAATTTCGGTGACCGCAGCCGGTCCTCGGAAAACTCAGACAGCGGCAACCATCTTTATGTTGAAGCCGTGCGTCTGTTCCGTACCGGCAAGCCGGTCATTGGCGCCATTCACGGCGCGGCGGTCGGCGGCGGCCTCGGGCTCGCCTTGATGCCCGACTTCCGCGTTGGTTGTCCGGAAACACGGTTCGCGGCCAATTTCACGCGGCTTGGCTTCCATCCCGGTTTCGGTTTGACCTACACGCTGCCGCGCATCATCGGAGAGAAAAATGCCGAGCTGATGTTCTATACCAGCCGCCGGATTAAAGGTGAGGACGCTTACCGGATGGGATTATTGGACGCTATCGTCCCGCAAGATCAGGTCCGCGGCGCGGCGGTGAAACTGGCAACCGAAATTGCCGAAGCATCGCCGCTCGGTGTCACCGAAACGCGCGCCACCATGCGCCATGGCATCGCCGACAAAGTACGAGAAGCGACCGATCATGAGTTGGAAATCCAGAACCGCCTGCGTGTCACCAAGGACTTCCAGGAAGGTATAAAGGCAATGTCGGAACGCCGCGTACCCAACTTCACCGGCACTTGGGACGCCGCATAAATAATGTAGTTCTCCCACAGCGAACTACCCTGTTCGCAGGCAAAAAAATAGAGGGGCAGGCGTTTCCGCCTGCCCCTCTTTAGTTCTCAGGGAGGAAGTGTTAGTCAGCGGCGGCCTCTGCTTCTGTAATTTTCACCGTTTCAGCGTCACGAACAGCGACAATAAAATCGAGCCAAACATCGTGATAGCCGGGAAACTTACCGGCTTCGACCCGTTCCCGGATGAAACGCCATTCGGCGTCCTCGAAGATTACGGCATCTTTGCCTTCATGGTTCTTCAGCTTCGCAACGATTGGGTGAGCCTCAAACATTTCGGCTGCCGACATCCCACCTTCACCCGTCGGGGCTGTCGCGAATTGCATGAGTTGTTGGCGATAATCGAACATCGTGCCGTCCACATCGACGGCATGCAGGGGAATCTTTCGTGCCATTGGTACGTCCTCTTTTGAAGTTGGAATGGAATTGCCGGCCTGGCGTTTGGCGCCCAGACCAGCCAGAAAGCTTTGGATTTTTTATGCGACCACGGCCCGATCGGTGACGCGGCGCCAATTGGTTCCGTCGGAAAATGCGGGGACGGCATCGCCAGTCTCATCGCTGACATAGATAAGGCCGCCCGTTACCGCCGTCGGCAGCCCCGCCACCGCGTATGATTTCACTTTGACGACGCCGTCAACATCGAGCTTCGCACCGGGTGACGTAACACCAATGCCAATATCACCGGAGAAGTCGATGCTAATTCGTTCAGATCCGAGCGTTTGGAACGCTAAAGCATCATTTGCATGATCGTACTCGATCACACCTTGCGCCCTCGCATCCGTATCACCAAACCGTTCCGCCCGAGGCATTGCCGGCGCCGGACAGGGTGTATTGCGTATCGAGGGTCCAAACGGTTTCGGTCCCATCCGTACTACGTAGCACGCATTCTATATCGGCATTCTGGTCGAACTTGAACACGGTCGAGAAGGTTGTCGTCGACCCATCGCCCTCGTAAAGTTTACGAGCGGTCGTTGTCGTCACAGTCATTGTGATTTCCTCATAAAAAAGCCCGCGCGAAGGCGGACCAGTTGATGAAATCTCCGACTCCTGAAACAGGTTGGAGAAGGAGTATGTTTCATGAAGCGCAGCAATCGATTGCCGTGTCTGGTTTGATCGCGCTGGCGTTTCCATCCGGGGAAGCAGGTGCGGTACTGATATTCAACCCTGTCGGCAAGGCTCACCGAAGGCAAAAAAAACCCGCCGATTACGACGAGCTTTTCTTTTGCTTTACGCGTTGCGCGCACTTCAAGAGCTGACTGGTATTGTCAATTTCTTGGGGCGTTAGTCAACATCCTCAATTGTTTTTTTTCGCTCATTTGTTCGTATGGCACGCCAAACACTTTCAGGCGACGCGGGCATTTCAATATGCTTAATGCCGAATTCGCGCAATGCATCCACGATGGCGCTGACCACCGCCGCCGGCGCACCGGTCGTGCCCCCTTCACCGCCGCCTTTGACGCCAAGTTTCGTGCTCGGTGCCGGCACCTCGTTGAATTCGAGATCGTAGAACGGCAGTTCGTCAGCGCGCGGCATGGCATAGTCCATGAAGGAGCCTGCGATGAGCTGACCCGATCTCGCATCATAGAGCCCGTTCTCCATTAACGCCTGCCCGACACCCTGCGCAATCCCGCCATGGGTCTGGCCATCGACGAGCATCGGGTTAACGACACGGCCGACATCATCGATTGCCGTATAGCGCGCGATCCGCACCACCCCGGTATCGGGAACAACTTCGACTTCGACCACATGGGTGCCGTTGGGAAAGGCCGGAATAAGTTCCGTCACCTGTGCCGAACCGGACAACGGCCCAGCGAGACCCTCGGGCAGATCTTCCATCGCCGCCGCATCGAACAGTCCCAAGCTGCGGTCTGTGCCAACGACTTGGAATTGACCATCGGCAAAATCGATATCGGCAACGCTGGTTTCCAGGACGTGGGCGGCGATACGCTTGCCCTTGTCGATGATCTGGTCAGCGGACAGGCCAAAGAGATGGCCCGCGAGCCGCATCGAGCGTGAGGAATGCGACCCCGCCCCCATCGACACGAAATCCGTATCCCCCGTTTTCAGCCGGATGGTTTCGAAGGGCAGGCCGAACATGTCGGCGACAGCCTGGGCGTAGGCGGTTTCGTGCCCCTGGCCGCTTGCCTGTGTGCCAATGACGAGTTCTATTATTTCTTCTTTTCCAAGGACTTCCACCTCACCACGCTCGACCGGCCAGCCCGTCGCCGTCTCGATATAATTGGCCAGCCCTATGCCCCGCAGCAGCCCGCGCGACGCCGACTCGGCACGGCGCGCATCGAAACCGGCCCAATCGCCTTGCGCCAGCGCCATGTCCATGCCGCGCTCGAATTCGCCGCTGTCGTAGGTCATCCCGGTCTGGTTGGCGTAGGGCATCGCCGAGGGCGGGATCAGATTGCACCGCCGCAGTTCGACCCGGTTGATGCCCATCGCGTCGGCGGCCTGATCGATCAGCCGCTCAATCACGAAGACCGCCTCCGGCCGCCCCGCCCCGCGATAGGCGGTGGTCGGCGCGCTGTTGGTGAGCACCCCCTTCGACTGCAGATGGACCAGCGGGATGTCATAAACGCTGGAGGCAACCGACGGCCCGCGCGCCAGCGGCACATAAGTCACGGCATGCGACCCCAGATCGGCGAGATTTTCCGTCCGCATGGCCAGAAACCGCCCCTCCGCATCAAGCGCCAGTTCGGCCCGGGTCAGCAAATTGCGCCCGGAATAGTCGCTGAGGAAACATTCCGAGCGGTCGGCGGTCCATTTCACCGGCCGCGCGGCCCGCCGCGCCGCCCACAGCACCAGCACGAATTCCGAATAGGTCGAGTTCCGCGTCCCATAGCCACCACCGACATCGCGGCTGATCACCCGCACTTGCCCCGGCGCGACTCCAAACGCCGCCGAGAGCTCGGTCTGGAACCGGTTCACCCCCTGCCCCCCGGCATTGAGCGTATAGCTGTCCGCCGCCGCATGGTATTTGCCGATCGCCGCGCGCGGCTCCATCGGCACGCCGGTCACCCGGTTGTTGAAGGTCTCCAACTTGGCGACATGCGCCGCCGCCGCGAAGGCCGCATCGACCGCCGCCACATCGCCCTTCACCGCATCGACGATGATATTGCCCGGCACTTCGTCCCACAGCCGCGGCGCGCCCTCGGCAATCGCATCCGCAATCGTGATGACCGGATCGAGCGCCTCGATCTCGACCTCGATCCGCTCGGACGCGTCCCTCGCCTGTGCCGGCGTCTCGGCAACGACCACGGCCAGCACTTCCCCGACCCGTCGGATCTTGCCGGTCACGACGGGATAGACCGGTGTCTGAAAAAGCGGCTGCCCGTTGCGGTTCTTCAGTTCGACATCCGGCGGGTTGCCGCGATGGCGCAACGGCTCAATCCCATCCGCCTCGTAATCCGCCCCGGTCAGCACCGCCAACACCCCGGGCGCCGCCTTGGCCGCCGCCGTATCGACACGCCGTAGCCAGCCATGCGCCACTTCCGCCCGCAGGAATATGGCATAGGCCTGTCCCGCCAGGTTCAGATCGTCGCTATATTCGCCCTTACCGGTCAGTAGGCGCTGGTCCTCGACCCTCGGAATCGACTGCCCGACATAGGGCGTTTCGGAAACCGCCGCGCCGCTCATTTCGGGCGCGTGTTCACGGTTGCCAGGGTATTGCCCGCGAGATCCGACATGGTATTCGGATCCAAGGTCAGGCCCGTGGCCGCAAACCTCTTGATCGTCCGGATCGCCGCGACATCGTAACCCGCCATCGTCTCCAGAAAGGAGTCGAGCGCCGCGTCGAGGCCGTCCGCCGGTACGACCTTGCTGACCAGGCCTACGGCAAGCGCCGTCGGTGCATCGATCTCCTCCATCGACAACACCATATTGGTCAGCGCCTTCGGGTTGACCTTCGCCAAAGCCGACATCGCCAGAGTCGGGGCCGTGCCATGCGCCATCTCCGGTAAGGCAAAACGGGCGTTGTCCGCCGAAATGGCAATGTCCGATCCACCGACCAGCGCGCAACCGAAGCCGAGCGCCTTACCCTGTACCGCGCCAACGATCGGCGCCGGACAATCGCGGAACGCCTTATAGACGCCGAGAATCTTACTGAACACCCGCTCGCGCATTTCAAAGGCCGAGGAAGGCGGCTTCCCGCCCGGCCCCTTCGGATCGCGGCCGTGACAGAAATCCTTGCCGTTGCCGCGCACCACGACGGCGCGCAGTTTCGGGTCGGCGGCGAATTCGTCCACATGCGCCGCGAGCTGTTGCATCATCGCATGAGTGATGACATTGCCGCGCCGCGGCCGGTTCAAAGTGATAAAGGCGAACGGCCCCTTGCGTTCCGTCAACATCGCCTGCGCCATCATCTCCGCTCCCCTGTTATGGTTTGATTTGCGGCGTAGACTAGCAAACCATCCCGGCGCGGCAAGCCATGGGATGGGGATGTGGCCTTCGTCGTGTATTTTTAGGGGAAGATGCGGGCATGGCGGCGCGCGGCCCTTCTCAACATTGAATAATGAATAGAGCCAAGTGGTTCACTACTGGGAGGAAGCGGTTCTCGGTCAAATCCGGTCGCGTGGATAGGCCGCTATTTGGTCGAATTCATCTCAACAAGCGGACGCCGTTCGCAAATGGGTTGGCGTTAGCCAGAAATCAAATTTGGGCTAAACTAACAAACGGTAACAACCGTGGGCGCTATTCAGCGGCCGGTGCGCTCGGTGGCGTGCCACGCAAGAGTTTCACCGGCGTGGAATGGCACGACGCTGACATCGTTTCGAGTCACCGTTTCGGCCACGGTATAGGCCTCGCGGTGCAACGTTATGGTGCCTTCGTTGAGCGGCAGGCCATAGAAGCGCGGACCAAACACCGACGCAAAGGCCTCCAACCGGTCAAGCGCCCCTTCCTCATCGAACGTAAGCGCATAACTCTCCAACGCAGCCGGTGCGCAGAAGATGCCGGCACAGCCGCAGGCGCTTTCCTTATCCTGCTTCAAATGCGGGGCGGAATCGGTACCGAGAAAGAACTTTGGATCGCCCGAGGTCGCGGCTTGGCGCAGCGCGGTGCGGTGGTGCCGGCGTTTTGCAACTGGCAGGCAGTAAGCATGCGGCCGTATGCCACCTTCGAACAGCGCATTACGGTCGATCCGCAGATGATGCGGCGTGATCGTGGCCGCCAAGGCCGGTCCGGCGGCTTGGATGAACTGCACAGAGTCCGCCGTGGTGATGTGCTCCAGAACCACCTTGAGCGCGGGAAAGTCGCGAAGCATGGGCGCCAGGACCGTCTCCAGGAACTTGGCCTCGCGGTCGAAGATATCGATGTCGGGCGCGGTCACCTCGCCATGAACCAGCAGCGGCATGCCGATGGCCTGCATCCGGTTGAGCACCGCATGGATATTGCGTATGTCGGTCACGCCGGCGGCGGAATTGGTGGTCGCACCCGCCGGATAAAGCTTGCAGGCGGTGAAGATCCCGTTCTCGTATCCTGTCCCGATTTCGTCCGCATCGATTTCATCGGTCAGATAGGCGGTCATCAACGGTGTGAAACCCCGGCCCCGCGGCAACGCGGCGATAATGCGGTTGCGATAGGCTTCCGCGGCAGCGGCGGTCGTCACCGGGGGCACCAGGTTGGGCATGATAATGGCCCGCGCAAACTGACGTGCCGAGAAATCGGCCGTGAGGGCCAGCATCGCATCGTCGCGCAGATGGAGATGCCAGTCATCGGGTTCCCGAATGGTGATGTGTTCGGGGCTTCGATTTGGGACAATGTCGTCCGTCGCGACCGGCTCGGATGTCGGCATGGGCAGGCTCCTTTAAGGCCGCACCGGTTCGGTTGGGTGATACGATGGCGGCAGCTATCAATCGTCGGTCTACAACAATCCCACCATTTTAGTCTATCTCGGAAAGTGAACGGACGGTATTGGGCACGAACGGCCAAAACCGCGAGGCCCAAAACACAAAAGGCCGTTCCCACCTCGGCGGGAACGGCCCTTCCGTATTTGACGCAGGGGCAGCCGCTATTCGGCAGCCGCCGCCGCTCCGTCGAACAGGGTGCCGACATAGAAGCCGCGGCGTTTCAAGCTCGCCACGAACTCAGCCTCGAAATGCGAGACCACCGAGCCGGTGACCGTGTCACTGGCCAACAGCGCGTCGGACCAGGCCTGCACCAGCGAAAAGTCCTTCATCACGCCGGTTTGCAATTTCGCCTCAACGAAGGCGAAGCGCTGCAGAAATGGCGCGTAGGCCGCGTCGACCAGACAGAGCGTATCGCCGTTGAAATAGGGCCCGTCATTGCCCCGCTCGGTCGCCAGCGCCTCTTCCAGCTTGGCCAGCTTGGCCGGCGCCGCCTTCAGCCCCTCAGCCATCGCATCGGTGTCCTTGGTGTAGTAGATGCCGCTCAGCCCCTTAGCGAAATCGGGCGTGAAATCCGTCCAGGCCCGGTTGCGCGCCCGCTTGATTGGGTCGGCGGGATGCAGATGCGGCTCGACCATCTCGTCGAGATACTCGGCGATAGCGTTCGATTCGAACAGCGGCACGCCGTCGACCGACAGCACCGGCACCTTGCCATGCGGCGAGATTTCCAGGAACCAGTCGGGCTTGTCCTGCAGGTTAATATAGGTGACTTCGAACTCGATATCCTTGGCACGCAAAAGAATCACGGCGCGCTGGACCCAGGGTCAGGTGTAGGAACTGATCAGATGATATTTCTCGGCCATGCCGAATCTCCTCGGGTTTAAAAGGGAGCAAATGAACTGAAGCGATGATAGGACTGGGGTTGACGATAGTCAAAACGGAAGGGACAAGTTGCTTGGCGCCGGGAGGGGAGCTTCTTAAAAGACAAACGGGTCGATTGTAGCTTTCTATTTTTCTGCTGGTGCCAGCTATGCTCGGCCAGAAAGGCGCTGACTTTTTCAAAAAGCAATCGAAACGGGGCTAGCTAGGCCACCTTGACCTGGCGCGATCAACGGTCAGACAGAACAAGGGGTAGCCGGTTTGACCCCAAATCTTTTATCCCCTTAAATCGTTAGTTATTAAAACGAAGCCTTCCACAGATTCAACGCAGCCGGAGGAGCCATGCTTTTTTCTATCTTGATTTACGACGAGCCCAATTCTGCTGCCTTGAGGGACGAATACCGACAGGCGCATCTTGATTATCTGGCGGCGTTCGACGCCCAGACCCTGTTTGCGGGACCCTTTACCACCGATGATGAATCGGCCGATCTTGGGAGCCTGCGGCTCATTGATTTTCCCAACCGCGCAGCAGCCGAAAAACATATTGCTGACGAGCCCTACGTCATTGGCGGTGTTCAGAAACGATGGCAGGTCCACCGTTGGAGAGAATCGCTGCCTTATAGTTGGCGCGACTGCCCGCGCAAGGAAGGCAATATCCAAGCGCTATTCCATGGGCTCGATCATGCAGGTGGGGTGGCAAAACGTAAAGAACACCGCGAGGCCCATGAGGCGTATCTCAACGAAAACAGCCATTCGATGATGATGCGCGGCCCGCTGCTCGATGATGAGGGTGTGGAACCTGTCGGCAGCGTTTGGCTACTGGACGTGCCGGATCTGGATGCGGGCAGCGAGTTGTTGAAAGGCGATCCGTTTTACAAGTCGGGAATCTACAAGGAGGTAACCTATCACCGCTGGCGCTTTGGCCGAGTATTCGACCGGTTCAAGGTCTAACGCACCGCTTCTGCTTAGTACACGGTAGTCCGTAACCATCGACGCTAATCCGACACTCAGCCAGCTGAAAGGCGCAATGCCAAGTACTTGAGTAAAACCCAAAAATTAAAAAAACAGCCAAGTCGGCAGCCAGCTGGGGAATAATTGAGGCAGCCAGCTATCGAGCCAGGATGGATGCCAAAATAAATCCATGATCCGGTCGTAGAATAGTATTAGGACCAGCCAACCGCAGGCGGCATAGCCCAACGCGATTCGCCAATTATATTCACCCCAGCGCAGTAAATAGGCAGCGATAAATAGCGGTAATGCCAACTTTTGTCCTATCAAGAGTGTGATAAGAACCATGGCGATCAAATAGCCAAAGAAGAGCATTGCCCCGTTCCAGGCGGCTGCCTCGGAAGCGTGCGCCCAGGCGGCACCCAACCCCTTGTGCTCTCGCAGCGTACCGAGAAAGGCCCGCGCATCTTGGATAACGATTAGAAACGCAAACAGGATGCCGGGAATAATGCCAACCAGAGGAAACTGGCTCACTTCAATGGGCCAAGGTTCCGGTTCGTATTCCGCCCCCACATCATGTGCCCTTAAGGCCTCCCAACATGCCAGGGAGAAGACGGCCAAGAGAATAGTTGCGAACGGCAGCGAAATCAGGGGACTGCGTTCCGCGCCTTCTCCCAAGGCGGCGTCGGCATCGTCCGCGCCGTCGCCTTCGTTGGTTTTTTTATTGGTAATGATCCCCCGGACGGCCAAAAAAATTGTGATCGCGATCAGGGCCCAAATCGTGACGACAATCGGGCGCTCCCAGGCCCAACCGAAACCGGCATGGGCGTTAATACTAATCTGAAAGGCGTTCTCCATGATGGAGCCGAGGATGAGCGCTAAAATGAGTGGCGGGCGTGGCCAACCGCCTCGCTTCATGATGAATCCAACGATTCCCATTACCAAGCAAACGATCCAATCACCCAATGATGCGCCGCCGATCCAAGCCCCCATGAAAACAAAGAGAACAACACCGGGGACCAGCATGTGGCCGGGCAAGAAGGCTACCTTCGCCACTTGTTGACTTAGAAACATCAACAGGACGGCAACGACGATATTGGCGACCACGATGGACCACACCATACTGAAGGTAATATGCAGATTATCCGTCAGCATCTCGGGGCCAGGCTTGAGACCCTGAATGAGCAGCGCCCCCAACAGGATGGCAGTTCCCAGACTACCGGGTATCCCAAACGCGACTGTCGGTACCAATGATCCGCCACGAGTCGCATTATTGGCGGCTTCCGGCGCGATGACGCCGCGGATATCGCCTTTGCCGAATTGAGATTTATCCTTGGCGCTCTGGACTGCGTGGCCGTAGGCAATCCAATCGACAATCGATGCTCCTAGACCAGGTAACATGCCGACATAGGTGCCAATCACGGCGCTTCTGACCGCCAGCCACCAATGCCGAAAGGCGTCTTTCACGCCATCCATTAGGCCGCCGCCTTCCGATTGGCTTTGCGGAATTTTCGAGATGGAGGTATTGCGGATCGCCAGTTCCATGATTTCCGGAATGGCAAACAACCCCATCACCACGGGGATAAGCGGTAAATTGTCGGACAAGTAATCCGTCCCGAATGTAAATCGGGGCATGGAAACCGTTACGGCCTCGCCAACGGTCGCCAGCAAGATGCCTAACGCGGCGACGGCAAGGCCCTTCACAACCGATCCGCCGCTTAAAGACCCCACCATGGCGAGCCCCAAAAGGCCCAGCATAAAAAGTTCGGGCGAATTAAATGACAGTATGACCGGCAGGATAATAGGTATGGATACCGCCAGGATAAGCGCGCCGAACACCCCGCCAAAAGCCGAAACGGTAAACGCGGCCCCTAATGCGCGTGCCGCCTGTCCCTTCTGTGCAAGGGGATAACCGTCGAGAATGGTTGCTTGAGATGCCGCGGTGCCCGGAATGCCGAGCATCACCGAAGCGATGGTGTCACTGGTCGATGTGACGGCGAACATACCGAGGAGAAGCGCGAAAGCCGGAATGGGTTCCATGCCGAAAGTGAACGGCAGTAATAATATCAATCCGATAACGCCGCCTAAACCAGGGATGGCACCCATCCAAATGCCAATGAATACACCAAGCATTAAAAAGCCGATAGCCGGCCATTCAAAGACAAGAGACAACCCGGTGATCAATGCTTCAAACATGTCAGGCCTTGCGGCTTACGATATGCGTAAGTTTTGAAAATGAGGGTTAAAATTAGGTCCGGCGAGTCTATCTAGGTCACACGGGCCAACTCACACTGGCCAGATTACACTAGAAAAGACTCGCCGGATTCAATTTACGACGATGGTCTATTTCTTCTTTTTCTTCTTTAACTTTCTGGCCTTTTGGCCGGTCAGCTGCTTCATGCCCCTAATCGTAGCCGGAGAGGCATTCTTGTAGTCGGTCAAAATCCAACTTCCCTCTTTACCGCCGACGAAATTGTGGATCGGGCTAACGGTTTTTTCCCAGTCAGCCCTGAATGCCGCGTCATCGCGTACTGAGAGATAGGCTTTACGAAGATCCGCAACGACATCGGCTGGCGCGCCCGGAGGTGCTGCAAAGGAAAATGGCCAAATGGCGAATTTGCTGACCCATTTGTATGCTTCCCATAGATCACCCGAAGGCTCTTTTCCGGTTACGTCCTTGTAGTAGTCGATGAAGTGCTTGGCCTTGCCGAAATACCCCGGGAAACGGGTGGCTTCGCCCTTCTCATTCATCGCCGAATGGTAAAAGAGGCCGATTGCTTTGCCTTCTTTCACAATGCCGTTTTTGTAAAACGCGTTGTAGCCGGGGTTTCCGGCGGACGCCATGTTGATTTCTCCCGCTTGGAGAGCCGGACTGATTTTGGACGACCCTTTATACCCGACGACATAACGATACTTGATGCCAAAAAGTTCCAAGGGAACCCGGCCATAAATATCGAGATTTGAATGCGGCGCGCGGCCACCAAAGATAATTCCCTCTGTTTTAGGAAAATCGGCGGCGGATTTTAGACCCTTACCCGTATTGGCCATGATCAAAGAGTAGTATGAAACATCGCCGGCTCCGATTAATTGAAATTTCGCCGGATCGAAATTAACGCCCTTAAGTTTGAGCAAGTGGCCCATCTGATTCATGGGGCCCCAATGCAACGTCATGCCGTCTTTTTTGGCTTTGTTGTAAATGAAGTTTTTGGATTTGTTGCCAGCCGCCCCAGGCAGATTTTTGACAATAAACTTAGGGTTGCCGGGCATAAATTTTCCTAAATGCCGCGCCCAAGCTCGGGCCCCTCGTGTTTGGCCGCCAGCAGGGGACGCACCGACAATCATAGTAAAGGTT
Organism: Alphaproteobacteria bacterium; assembly: GCA_021774385.1. GTDB lineage: Bacteria > Pseudomonadota > Alphaproteobacteria > UBA8366. The sequence goes on along the minus strand of JAJFJC010000226.1, from coordinate 5,845 downwards.
TTGCCGCTGTAATCACCCGCGGATACAGGCGTTAAACCGCCTGTTACCAGCAATCCCGCCGCACCAGCGGCAAGAATAGCTGTTTTGTAATTTCGCATGCACTTCCTCCCTGAAGTTTAGTTTTCAAAATGACTGCGATTTTCGTCAATGTCGCCAAGTAGACCCATCGTCATTTTGCACGGATAGAGTTTGGCTTCATAATTTTGGGAATGCAAACCGTAACCCGTTTTTCCGACAAGCGCTTGTGAGGCGTCTCTGATTATCTAAGCGGGCATTTAAATTTCTAGCAGCAACGCCCTAGAAAAGTGACCCACTCAACGCACCTTACCGCCGATGAGGACCAGCCTCACTTCGCATCAATGCCGCATGATCTTCAGCGGAAACCGCCGCAACCCCAGCAGCCGGTTATTCGGCATCCAGTCCGCCGGGCCCGCCACCTCAAAATCCCGGATACGCCGGAACAGTTCCTCGAAGCTGATGTTCAGTTCCATTCGCGCCAATCCCGAGCCGAGACAGATATGGGCGCCCTTGCCGTAGGTTAAGTGCGGGTTTGGGCTTCTGGTGATATCGAAACGGAACGGGTCGTCGAAGGCGCGGGCGTCGCGGTTGGCGGACATTTCCCAAATGGTGAGCTTGTCGCCCTCTTTGAGGAATTTTCCAGCGAGCTCCGTGTCGCGGGTGATGGTGCGGCGCTTATAGATGGAGGGCGTGGTCCAGCGGGCGATTTCCTCGATCGCGGGTTGCAGCAGGCCGGGGTCGGCGCGCAGTTGGGCAAGCTGGCCGGGGTGTTCGATCAGCGCGCGCAAGCCGCCGCCGATGGCACTGCGCGTCGTTTCCGCGCCGGCGGGGAAGAGCAGGATGAAGAAATTGACCAGTTCCTCGTCGGTCAACTGCCGCCCGTCCTCGTCGTCGAGGCGGGCATGGACGATCTTCGAGAGGATGTCGTCCGCCGGGTTTTGCCGCTTCTCCGCGATGATGCCGCGCGCATAGGCGGCGATCCTCTTCACATAATCCATGGCGATAACGTTCTGGCCGTCCGCCTCCAGCCCCTTGTCGATCCAGTCGCAGAGTTTGGTGCGGTCGCTTTGCGGTACACCCAGGATGATGCAGATCGCCTGCAGCGGCAACTCGCGGGAGAAGTGGCTGACGAAGTCGAAGGGTTCGTTCTCGGGGAAGGCGTCGATCAGCAGGTTGGCGCGGCGACGTAGTTCGTCTTCAAGCGTGGCCAGCGCCTGATTGGTGAAGCCCTTGTTGACCAGATTACGCAGAATGCGGTGATGCGGATCGTCGGTATAATTCAGGACCTTGCCGGCGGCGCGCTCGTCCTTCAGCGTGGTGCCGCCGCCGGTGCGCGCGCCCGCCTTGTCGGAGGAGAAGAGGTCCGGCGACCGGAACACGGTATTAATGTCGGCATGGCGGCTAACGACCCAGAAGCCCTCGCCGTCGGGGGTCACCGCGGTCGGTTCGTGCCAATGCACCGGATCGTGATCGCGCAGCCAGTCGAAGGCGGCATGCGGAAACCCGCCGGCGAAACTCGCATCGTCGGACAAATCGACCATCGGCGGTGTCATCGCGTCATCTCCTTCTCTGGTCATCCCAAGAACCCCAGTGATACGACACTTAACTATTTTGCGGCGCCATTTTCCAGCGCGCCGCAACCGGCTTCGCGCGGCGGCGGCCCCTACGGCACCGGCCCTTCATTCGACCGGCTAGGCGGCGGGCGATATGATGGGGTCTGCATAAGGGAGGATGACAATGCGACTATCGGGAAAGACGGCGCTGGTCACCGGGGCCGGCGGCGGGCTTGGCGGCGCTATCGCGAAACGGTTCGCGGTCGAAGGTGCGTCGGTGTTGTGCACGGACCGCGATCTCGCGCGCGCGGCGACGACCGTCGCGGCGATCGAGGAGGCGGGCGGCGCGGCGAGCGCCTTACTGGCCGACATTGCCCATGCAGCGGACTGCGAGGCGCAGGTGGCGGAGACCGTCGAGCGTTATGGCCGGATCGATATCGCGGTCAACAATGCCGGGGTCGGGTTGCACCGCCTGGCGCTTGAGACGAGCGCCGAGGATTGGGAGCGCGTGCTGCGCATCAACCTGACCGGCTCCTTCCTGACCGCCCAGGCTGCGGCGCGGCGCATGGTCGACCAGGGTGGCGGGCGCATCATTCAGATCGGCTCGATTTCCGGTCAGCGCGGCAATATGGGCGGGATCGCCTATGGCGCGTCCAAGGCCGCCGCCATGCATGTGTGCAAGGTGCTGGCGGTGGAGTTGTCCGCCCAGGGCGTCATGGTCAACGCGATCGCCCCCGGTCCGATCGAGACCGGGCTCAGCGTGCACGGGCCAACCCGCAAGCAGGGCTATATCGACCGCATCCCCGCCGCCGCCTATGGCACCGTCGAGGCCGTCGCAAACGCGGCGCTGTTCCTGGCTTCCGACGAATGCCAGTGGATCACCGGGCATGTGCTGAACGTCGATGGCGGCTACGCCGCCGCCGGCCTTGCCTACGACCCGGCGGAGATCGCCTAGACCTAAACGGTGTAATCCGGCGGCGCGGTGAAGGCGTAGCCCTCGCATTCCAGTAGCTTGGCGAGGCCGATGGTTTCGAGATCGCCGTATTGGCGACCGATGATCTGCAGACCGATAGGCAGGCCGTCCGCGCTCGGCCCCGTCGGGATGACGGTCGACGGCAGATAGCAGCATACCGCCATGCCAGCCCAGAAGAGCTGCTCGAAATAGGGCCGCTCGGCGCCGTCGATCATGATCGTGCGCCGGCCCATCGGTGAATGATCGTGCTCGAAGGCGGGCGTCGCCATGATCGGCGCGATGAGGGCGTCGTAATCCTTGAAGAAGGCATCCCAGGCCCAGCGCAGGAACATCCGCCTGTTGTGCGCGGTGTAGTGGTCGTGATGCGTGATGGTCTGCGTCCGCAGCAAATTCGCCCCTGCGCTGTGGTCGTCGGGTGAAAGTTCGGACGCCGCCTGCAGCATCTCGGCGAACGCCGCATCCGGGGTGCGTGCGGCCATCGCCGACCAAAGCAGCGTTTGAAAGATATCGTGCGCCTCAGCGGCGTCGAACTCTGGCCGCGCGTCGAAATCAACCGTACCGCCGGCGTCGGAAATCGTCTTCGCCACCGCCGCGACCCGCCCCTGAACTTCCTCGCTGACCGGCGCGATTGCCTCGTTCGTCCAAACCGCGACCTTGTAATCGCCCAATGACGTATGGCGGGGCCTCGGCAGGTCAAGCTTGAGGCCGACGCCATCGAGTTCGTCCGGTCCGGCCATCGCCAGCACACCGGCCTCGAGGTCCGCGGCGCCGCGCGCCAAGGGCCCAACCACCGACAGGTCCGGCTGAACGAGGAAGCCCGGCAGGGCATGTCCGCGCGGCGGGATCAGGCCCCAAGTCGGTTTGTGCCCGAAGACGCCGCTGTAATGCGACGGATTGCGGATCGAACCGCCGATATCGGAGCCGGCTTCGAAGCCGCACAACCCGGCTGCCAAGGCCGCCGCCGAGCCGCCGGACGAGCCGCCCGGAACGCGCTTCAGATCCCACGGGCTGTTGGTCGTCCCGTAGACCTCGTTATAGCTCTGGAAGTCCGCCAGATTGAGCGGCACGTTGGTCTTGCCAAACAACACCACACCGGCGGCCTTCAGGCGCTCGACCGCCAGGGCGTCGCTCTCGGCGATATTGTCCTTCATGTCGGGGCGGCCATTGGTGGTCGGCAGACCGGCGACGTTATAGGATTCCTTGATGGTCATCGGCACGCCGTGCAGCGGCCCCCAGATTTCGCCTTTCGCCAGCGCCGCATCGGCCTCGCGCGCCCGCTTCCGCGCCCGTTCCGCGTCGAGGATGATGATGGCGTTGAGGGCGGAGTTGTAGCGTTCGACCCGGTCGAGATAATGCTCGAGCAGTTCCAGCGCGCCAATGTCCTTGGTGCGGATCATGGCCGCGAGTTCGGTCGCGGATTTAAAGGCAAGTTCCGGCATTTTCCACCCTCGAAGCTGTTGGCGTGGGCCAAGACCGGCACACCGAATGCGGAGCCTACAACAGATTTCCGAGGTTAAAAAATTATCCCGCTGCGGCTGGGGAGGGGCGTACCACCGCAGCGGGATAATAGGACAACAATAATGTTTATTGCTGCCGTTCGGTCGCGCCGGCCTTTGCGATTTGAAACAACACCAAGGACCATAAAAACTGTCCGCCGAACGAGGGCTATTTAGGCACGGGTCCCTTGACGGCGTAAGTTGGGACTTCCCCCATCGGGGATTCTACGTATGCTGATTGGGCAGAAATCAGGAGCGGAAAGATGAGCTACGAGAACATCATCTATGAAAAACGCGGACCAGTTGCCTATGTCACGCTGAACCGGCCGGACAAGCTGAACGCGCTGTCGGATGACCTGCAACACGACGTTCGCCATGCCTTGGAAGACGCGGGCTGGGAGGACGAGGAGATTCGGGCCATCGTACTCAAAGCGTCCGGGCGCGCCTTCAGCGCCGGTTTCGACATCACTTCGTCTGCCAAGGTCAACGCGGTCCAGCGGCGGGCCCGGTACCTCAAGGGAAAGACATTCAGCGCCTCGGGGTGGTGGGACGTGTTCTGGAACAACCCCAAACCCATCATCGCCCAGATCCACGGGTTCTGTATCGCCGGGGGCCTCGCCACCGCTACCTTCTGCGACCTGCGGATTTGCTCGGAAGATGCCAAGTTCGGCGCACCCGAGATTCGCACCGGCGGCCCCTATATCCCCGCCGTGTGGCCGTGGGTGATCGGCATGACGAAGGCGCGCGAGCTTCTTTATACCGGGAACCTCATCGACGCGGCGGAGGCGAAGCGGCTGGACCTGGTGAACGAGGTGGTGCCGGTCGACGAGCTGGACGCGGCGGTGGAGCGCCAAGCCCTGACCATCGCTAAGCTCCCCGCCGCAACCGTCGAGTACAACAAGAAACTCATCAACATGTCCTACGAGCTGATGGGGGTGCGCCAGGTGATCGAGCGTTCGATGGAACTCGAAGCCATCGCCATGGCAAGTGCCGACACCGCACCGGAGATCGAAAAGTTCAACAAAATCCGAGACAAGGAGGGGCTCAAGGCGGCGCTCAGTTGGAACGCCGACCGCTTCGCCGACGAGGATGCCTGGTTCAAGAAGGCGCGCGATCGCGGCTAAGCGGCGATTCTCGCACCAGATCAGATCGTTATCTTTAAGTCAGGCTCAATCAGCGTTTTTCCGGCGGCGATTTATGGTGACCGGGTACCAGTGTCGCCGCAGCCAGTATTTGATCGCGGCCACCGGCCGGCGGATAGATGATTTCACCGTTGATGGTCTCTTTGATCTTTTTGGCCTCGGCACCGGATTTTTCAACTTCCCGGTCCCAGCCGGATGTGAAGACCGCGCCAGCGCTTCCCAAATCGAGACAGGTGACATAGCGTTCCTGGCGGTAGGGCTGAGTGGTTAGGCCGAGTAAGTCACGGGCGGCATTGTAGCCGGCAAATCGGCCCATCATCATGGCGTGCTGGCAAGACATCAACGCCACATGGCCGGCATCATCGACCTCGGCATGCGCAACATCTCCGGTCGCGAAGACATCGGGATATCCGTCTACCCGAAGATCCGGTGTCACCACGAGGCGGCCACGCTCGTCCCGGGCCGACTCGACTTGCGTGGTAAGGGGGCTCGCGACCATGCCACCGCAGACAACGACCATATCCGCCGGCACGCGTTCGCCATCCGCGAGTGTGAGTCCCGCCGCATCGATGGCGGTAACGCCGACGCCTAGCCTGAGTTCCACACTGGCGCTTGCCAGTGCCGTTTCGATGACGGACCGTGGATTGTCGCCAAGTTCCGGGC
>JAJFJC010000225.1 GCA_021774385.1 Alphaproteobacteria bacterium | reverse complement strand
ATACATCAACGACTTCAACCTATTCGGCAAGGTCTACCGGGTGAAAATTCAGGCCGAACCGTCGTTCCGTTCCGGCATCGAGGATATCAACCGCCTATATGTCCGCAATAGCCAAGGCGATATGGTGCCACTTAGGACCTTGGTCAGCGTTACGCCGATCCTGGGGCCCCTCTCGATCAAGCGGTACAATCAATTTCAAAGCGCCAATGTCATCGCGACCCCGGCAAGCGGCATCGGGACCGGTGATGCCATCGCGGCAATCGAGACCAAGATCGGCGAAACCTTGCCTCCGGGTTACCGGATGACCTGGACCGGCACAGCCCGTCAAGAGCTCGAAGCGGGCACCCTGGTTGCCGCGATTTTCGGCCTTGCGGTCGTCTTCGCCTACCTGTTTTTGGTCGCGCAATACGAAAGCTGGACGACGCCGGTTTCGGTCATGTTGTCGGTCGTGATCGCAATGGCCGGCGCCCTGTTGCCGCTGGTCGTACTGCCCTTCCTGACCTTCAATCTCTATGCCCAAATCGGCATGGTGATGTTGATCGGTCTGTCGGCGAAAAGCGCCATTCTCATTGTCGAGTTCGCCAAGGTTCGACGAGAAGCGGGTCTCGGCATCGACGAAGCGGCCCTTGAGGCGGCGCGCCTGCGCTTCCGCGCCGTGATGATGACGGCATTGTCCTTCATCCTCGGCGTTTCACCGTTGCTTTTCGCGAGCGGCGCTGGTGCCGCGAGCCGCGTATCGGTCGGCTTTGTCGTTTTCTTCGGCATGGTCGCGGCGACATTTATCGGGACCTTTTTCATACCACCGCTTTACGCCACGATCAGTCACCTGACTGAACGCGGCGGATCGCGCGGCAACAATAAGGTAGACGGGCAACAGCCAACCGGGGGCAGTATTCAGTAATATTCCCGTTACCCGCGTATTTTATTTACTTGGATAAAGCACACTCACCGCGTTCAACACTGTAGAAATTGCCGCCGCCTGGATACATTTTTGCCGAGCCCTTGCGCTGGTCAAATAACCGCAAAATAATGCGTTGATATATTAACATCTTTTTAACCATACCATGGTACGTTTTTTGCAGTTCGTTCAAAAGAGAACTGTACGGCAAAATTCGGTCCGCGAGTGTGATGGAGGGAAGCGCTCAACGATCTCTCGCCGATACCGGTTCCGGGTTCCTGGCAATCGTTGTGATTTGTCAGTGAACGTTGGATACCGGGTCGCAACGCGAAACCGAATGCCAAAACAACGCCTTCAAAATGAGGGCACATTCGGGGGTAGGACCAATTTTAGACCGAGATCCAGTATGCGCCATACACGGCGCGGTGCGTTCGGGCATGTTTCGTAGAATTAATGAATCACTGCGGCAAGCCTCCGATGGCGGGGCAACGACTCGGGGTATGCCGCTCGAAGCCGAGGCCCGCTACTACTATAATTTTTACCATTCGCACGAAAATGTTAGCTTCGATGCTTTTCTTTCCGCGCTCTCAGGTAGTCTCTCGCAAGATTTTTCCGGCCTGAATATTACCTTGGATTGGATTCGCGCCGCCGACAGACGGGGTATGGTCGATAGGGCACGGCGTACGGTCGAAATGCTCCGCGGTTCGGTTCGCAGCGACCGGAATTTAGGCGCCGGGTTTTGGGAATGCCTGTGGAAACTAAGCGAAGTCCTATTGAAGAACTTCAACCTCTCCTGCACCGACATCGGAACAAGTGAAAAGGAATTGGGCTCACTGTCTCGGCGTTACCTGTTGCAAGAAGGTGCGAACCGTATCGCGACCTTAAGAACCCTAATGGAACGTGGCGCCCTGAATGCCGCCCGGACAACATTCCTTATCGTGGACGATATGCTAGCGGGACGACCGGTATCCTTCGATACATTCAAGACAGCACAGAAAGGCGGCTATTCATTAAACGGCGCCTATCGGCAGTACCGCGCCACGGCGGCCGGCAATCCCATCGACCCAAATCTTGTCGACTGGTCGAATGCCGAACATCGCCATTGCGAAAGACTCTTCTTTCCGGATGGACGGTCCATGGATAGCCGGATTGCCGATTCCGGATTCGATCCCACCGCGATCGCGATAAGCCTGACGACCGTAAATGTCCCGTTACCGGCGGCCACCGCGCCGAAAGAACCGGAGCCGTTAGCGGTTACCCCAGGAAAATTCGGGAGGACCGAGGAAAAGTACGATCTCGCAGCGTTTTGGCACGAATTGATCGAAACCATCCAACGGCAATTGCCAGCCCCGCCGCAACCAGCGCCCTTTCCCGCCTGACGCGAAACCGAACTCAAGGAGGCCTCGGGCTCCTAGCTTTTCGGCTTATCCGGCCAGAACCGCACGCCCGCCCGGGCAAGGCCACCAGACAAGGCGATGGGTGTGCCGTCCGCGCGCCAGCAGGCGGCACCGGTCAATCTTCCGTCTTCCTCAAACCCAACGGCATTCATTCCCCCGCCGACATGCGGCACGACTTCAATCTCATGTCCTTTCGCCACGAGGGCATCG
>JAJFJC010000224.1 GCA_021774385.1 Alphaproteobacteria bacterium | reverse complement strand
GGTCGTCCCATATGGAGCACAATGCGGTGATCAGCGAGTCCATGTGATGATTGTTGTGCATCGGCCCTGGCGTAATACGCAGCCGCTCAGTTCCGCGTGGTACCGTCGGATAATTAATAGGCTGAATATAGATTCCGAATTCGTTTATCAGCCGATCGGAGGCCTGCTTGCACATGCGGGGGTCGCCAACGTGCACAGGGACGATATGGCTTTCAGATGGCATCACGGGAATACCGGCGGCCACTAGACGCTGCTTCAACGTTGCAGCCCGCTCCTGCTGGCTCTCTCTCTCCACGGAACTGCTTTTCAAATGTTTCACGGATGCAAGTGCGCCCGCGGCGATCGCAGGCGGCAGCGCTGTCGTGAAGATAAAGCTCGACGCAAAACTGCGTATCAAGTCGACGATTTCCGGCGTCGAAGCGATATAACCACCAATCACGCCGAAGGCTTTGGCCAGCGTACCGTTGATGACAGTCAGCCGATCGCTCAATCCTCTCGCTTGCGCGACCCCGCCGCCCGTTGGGCCGTAAAGCCCGACGGCATGGACCTCGTCGAGATAGGTCATCGCACCATAGCGGTCCGCGACATCGCATATTTCGGCGATAGGCGCGATATCGCCATCCATCGAATATACGGATTCAAAAGCGACGATTTTCGGTACTTCGGGAACAGCTGTTCGCATCAATTGCGCCAGATGCTCCGGGTCATTGTGCCGGAACAGCTGTTTGGTTGCTCGGCTGTTGCGGATACCGGCGATCATCGACGCATGGTTCTTCTCGTCGGAGAAAACGATGCAATCCGGCAGCATCGCGGCAAGCGTGCTCAACGTCGCTTCATTCGCAATATAGCCGGAGGTGAAAACAAGCGCTGCTGGTTTTGAGTGCAGGTCGGCCAGCTCGTGCTCCAACAAGACCAGGGGATGCGACGTTCCCGAGATGTTGCGTGTACCACCAGCGCCGGCGCCGTATGTCGCCAAGGCCTCATTCATAGCTTGCAGCACCGCGGGATGCTGGCCCATACCGAGATAATCATTGCTGCACCATATCGTCACACCATTGTGCAAATCGCGGCCATCTTCAAAGGCCCGTGCGTGCGGGAAGTAACCGGCACGCCGCCCAAGTTCTGCAAATTCACGATAGCGGCCCTCGGATTTCAGTGCTTCGAGATTCTCGGCAAAGTACGCGCTATAATCCATCGCTCCATCTCCTCCGGTAACATCAGCCGTCGAACCGCTCGATTGCGGTGTCTCACTACGTTGATACTCACTGAAATCGCGGACAACCGCGATCGCCTAATACTTACAAAAACCTTACAGTTTTCGTCCTGTGTTGAAATTGATTTACGTCAACGCGAGGCAGTGTCGTTTGCCGGACCTACCAGCGACCCGGTCCGAGTGTCTTGTGGCCGCCCCGAATGCCCGCAGGTAGGCCCGGCCGTGCGCTGTGACATAGATCGCAATTCTGCAAACCCCAGGCGATATCGCCGTTGTGACACATACCGCAAAACTTTCCTTCGGCGAGGTCATTCATTCGCACATCATTTGCACCGGCCCGCATCTCAAAACCTAGTTCGTGATGGCAGACCTTGCAGCGGAAACGGATGCGATGGAACCAGTGCGGATAGACCACCGGCCGCACACCAGCCTTGTCCGAATAACGGTTCAACACGACATCGCCGTACTCGGCGTAGGTCGGTTCACTGTTAAATTGGACCAATGCCAGGAAGGTGGCGATGCTCCAAATGATAAATACAAGGGGGCGCCGCGTCATCGCCGTCCCCTTTGCACTTGAGGCCGTGCGACGCTGTGACAACGCTGACATTGCGTGAGCGGGAAAGAAACGGCGCCGTGGCATTGCCCGCAAAACCGTCCTTCCAATATCGCCAGCATGCTGATGTCATTCGCGCCACGTTTGGCGACAAATATCCGGTCATGGCAGTTGCTGCAGTCCAGCCACTCGGAGTGCTCGCGATGCGGAAAGCGTACCATCGGCTGGCCGGCGGTATCGGGCAAAATGATATCGAGATCAAGCAAATTGACCTTGGTGCCAGGGTGCAGGCTGCTGCGCGGCGCGATCACGCCGGTACGCACCGCCGCGTTCCAATCAACGAAGTTGCCTTCTTGCGCTGCCGGTAGATGAGAAAGTGCATCGGCGGGTTCCTGCAACAACGCCAGAGCCGGATTGGCCGGGTCATGCAAGGCATCGTTGGCGAGCGGACGCCATACCGACGATCTCGTGGCCGGTGCCGGTTTCGTGGCCGATGATGCCGTGCTGCTTGGCGCGGACGTTTTCGGCGATTCATCGCCGCAACCAGCAAGGACAAAGATGAGTAGCGACATTATAAAAATGAACGATCGCAAACTGATCGCAACAGTCGATGAGGTAGGAAATGCAGACTGCCGGGAGGATCCGAATAGCGTAAAAGTAGTGGCGATTTCCCGTATCTCCGTTTGGCAGAAATTGACCAGCGAAGACCGTCTACTTATAAAAGTACCTATGCTGAACAAGTTCTCACACCGGGCTTTTGTTGTGGAAGCGATCCCTAAAGCTGGATTTCATTCCATGTCCATGGAGACGGCTTCGCTTTCTCCAGATGTACGTTACGGGCACCAATTGATGGAAGAGGAATAGTATATTTTGCGTGTTTTGCTGGTGGAGGATCATGACCGGCTAGCCTCGTTCATCCAAGAGGGGCTCACGCAGTCGCAGATTGATGTCGACCGCGCGGCAACCGTCGAGGCTGCGGAAGCGTCTCTCGCGGCTCACAACTTCGACGCCATGCTGCTGGATATTGGACTTCCGGATGGTGATGGTTTCGACATCCTGAAAAGGATTCGAGCATCCGGTAACGGAATTCCGGTCATCATTATCACCTCGCGAATCCAAGTTGCCGACCGCGTGCTTGGCCTTAATGCCGGTGCCGACGATTATCTGACCAAACCCTTCGCGATGGAGGAATTGGTCGCAAGAATCCTGGCGGTGCTGCGACGGCCTAAAGATGTCTTCGATCAGATCCTGAGGTGCGGCAATATCAGTTTCGACGTCAGCAGCCGCGAAGTAAGGGCCGGCGAATCTTTCGTGTCGCTGTCGCCAAAAGAGATGAAGATACTCGAACATCTGATACGTAGGGAAAGCAAAGTGACACCGAAGGCCAGTTTGGAAGAAAGCCTCTATGGTCTGGAAGGTGACATCTCCTCCAATTCTGTCGAAGTTCTGGTCCATCGCCTGCGCAAGAAGTTAGCCGCAGTACCGGCAGGGGTGTCGGTCCACACCGTGCACGGGGTCGGATATATGCTGATGCCGGATGCGACGGAAGACGCGAGCCCAAGCACTCCAAACTGACACGCACGGCTGCGCTGCCACTAGAATGACGGCATCCCGAACCCTAAACAGTGGCGGCTGTGGGTACGCCACGGTCGCTATCGGTTACGCTCATGCAGCCAGTTACCCGCCAGAGTAACCGCTTGGGCGATATCCTCCGGCTTCATCTGTCCGCCTATGATGTCACGTGCGCGAACCGCCAGTGGTCCCCAGTACTGTATCGCAATTTCATACCACATGTAGGCTTTCACTAGATCGCGGTCGACACCATAGCCATATGCGAAGCTGTCCGCTAAGAAGAGTTGAGCGCCGACGTCACCTTGTTCCGCGGCTCTGCTATACCAATCGGCCATTTTAGCAAAGTTCTGCGGGACACCTTCACCTGTCCTATACATTCGGGCTAATTCGGTCTGTGCCGGCAGATAACCTTGCTCGGCCGCGCGCCGTATGAGCTGTGTCGCGGTACCGGTTTTCGGCTCTTCCAAGAACCCATTCAAATAGATGATACCAAGCGCATACTGTGCTTTGGCGTTACCTTGCTCGACGAGCGGTGAAAGCTGACTCTCGGCGGCTTCGTAATTGCCCTGATCCAAGTTGGTGAGGCCGCTCTGTAAATCAGCGGCAAATGACGGTGACACCAAAATCATAATTGCTAGGAGTATCGGTGAAAGCCGGATAGGCATGATTATCCTCCTCCCTTTATGCCGCGTGGGAACCAGGTGGCACGGCCAAGTCCACCAACCCAAGCGCCGCCGCCCGGGTCAAATGAGATCGAGAACACGACCTGGGAAGCCAGACCCTCGGCTGCACCGTATCGCACGAACCGGTCGTTCTGCATTCGGGCCAAGCCGCGGCTCGTACCAATCCAGATCTGTCCGTTCGGATCCTTACCAAGCGAAAAAACGTGATTACCTGGCAAACCGTCCGCTACGGTGTAGGTGCGCCATTTTTTACCGTCGAAGCGCGATAGTCCGGCACCCCAGGTTCCGACCCAAACCTCCCCGGCGTTGTCGACCTCTAGCGCGACGACATAGTTTGGATTGTAGGCAACATTGACGCCGGTCAGGCCCTGTTCGACTTTTTGGCGCGCATGATGAGCGGAATGTTTGCCGGGGTCGTTCTTGAACGGCATGTCCGATTTGACGAGCTCATAGGGTGCGCCGAGACCCTCTGCATGTGTCCAGTGCGACCATTTATCTTCGTGATAACGAGCAAGGCCGCCTTCGGTCGCCAACCAGACTTCACCGTTCGCGCCTTCGGCGAGGCCATAGACCCAGTCGTTGGGCAAACCGCCGCCCGTACTCTCCACGGTGAACAGCTGCCATTGCCGGACATCGCCCATTTTGCCATTAATTACCCGATTGGCTCCCGACCAGGTGGCGATCCAAATGTTGCCGTTGCGCATGCGGAGAATGTCGTAGACGAAAGCATCGCCCATGCCATTGGGTATATTGTAGTTGCGCCATGTCTCTTTCGTTGGATCGAGAACGGAAAGGCCGCCACCATAGGTCCCAACCCAGATCTCTTGGCCCATCTTGGCCAGCGAGAAGACACCATTGGACAGCAAACCGCTGGCATTGTCGTAGGTATGATACTTATCTCGAACCATGTCGTAGCGGATCAGCCCGCCGGAGGTGCCAATCCAGCTAACTTTTTCGCCGGCCATCAGCGCTTTCACATTACGCTTGCCCACGGCAAACTGTACCGGATCTTTGGGGCGTGACTCTTGGGTTTTCGGCGTCAAGTGGCGGGGCTGCACCGGATGCCCCGCCGGTAGAGATTTTTCCGAGGCTTCGATTGACTTAGATTGTGGGAGGACCTTTGGTGGAGGCACGGTTTTCTCTCCGAGAAGGCCGTAGCGGCCGAGACCGAAGGCAACCGCCGCAAGAGCAGCGGCTCCGAATACCACAGCGCCGATGCGCGTCCATGCTTTCATCGCGCTGTTTCTCCGTTGCTGCGCAGGCGCACGACGGCGCCCCTCATTCCAAGCCAAACCACACCACTTTTTTCAATGGCGATCGCATAAATGTCACTGGACGGCAATTTGTCACCGAAGCTCGTCCAGCGCTTACCATCGAGCCGCGATAGACCGCGATTCGTACCTCACCAAAGCGTGCCATCGGCCTCTAGAGCCAAGCAGTAAACGATGTGGC
>JAJFJC010000223.1 GCA_021774385.1 Alphaproteobacteria bacterium | reverse complement strand
TGAGATTGTTCGCGCCATCAACCCGTGCCGTATCGCCAGGATAGACGAGTGTCGTCGAATCAAGTTGGTCAATAACCGCAGGGCCCACGATTTCCTGCCCCGGCAGAAGTCCCTCCCGATCGTACAACGCCGCTTCAACCAAACTGTCACGATCAAAATAGACGGCGCGGCTCCCAACCGGCTCCGGCGGGCGCTGCGTTTTGTCACCTTGGGACCGTTCGGGTCGTGGCAACCGGCCCCGCGCGGTGAGGCGATAATTGACGATTTCCACCGCATCGTCCGGATTGAAATAGCCATAATTCATTTCATGCGCCGAGAAGAAACGTTTCTTAAGGTCTTCACAATCAAGGCCTTCTTGCGCGGATTCGGCGTTGGCAATTCCTTCCAGAGGGACGTTTAATTCATAGTTCTGCCCGACATAGCGCATATCGAAACTGAGTCGCAGATCCCGCTGGTCAAGCACCACCTCTTCTTCCAAGAACCACGTTTCGGCTTCGTTCATCAATGTCGCAACATGCCTCGCCGATTCCGCCATCCCCGCGACATCGGCGACAATACGGGCACTCACGACAAAGTCTTCCTTCAGGTCGGAAACGACAAGCCCCTGCGCGCAGAGGATACCCGGCGCCGGCGGAACAATAACCTCACGCATATCGAGGGCACGAGCGACGTCGATGGCATGCAAGGGCCCCGCCCCGCCGAAGGCCATGAGACTAAATTCGCGCGGATCGTGACCGCGTTCCACGGAAATCGCCCGTATCGCGCGGACCATATTTGAAACGACGATTCCCAAAACACCGTGGGCGGTTTTCTCGACAGTGAATTCAAGCTGGGCCGCCGCCGGCTCGAAGGCACCGCGAGCCGCTTGTTGGTCAAGCGCCATTGAACCGCCGAGAAGGCCCGCCGGAGACAAGCGTCCCAGCACAAGATTGGCATCGGACACCGTCGGCTCCGTTCCGCCTTTGCCATAACAGGCGGGACCCGGTACCGCGCCCGCACTAACGGGGCCGACCTTCATCAGTCCATCGCGGTCGAACCAGGCAATCGATCCTCCTCCCGCCCCAACGGTATTGATATCAACCATTGCCAGGCGCACCGGAAAATCGGCGATCTTTTGATCGTACCCGATACCGGCGTCGCCATCACGGATCAGACAGACGTCGGCACTGGTCCCCCCCATGTCGAGTGTGATGATGTTGGGGCGTCCCGCGAGAGCCGCCGTATGCACCGCCCCTACAGCTCCCGCCGCAGGGCCCGACAGCGCGGTGCGTACCGGGAACGCGCCCGCGCGCTCAATAGACATAAGGCCACCGGAAGATTGGTTGATACCGATCGCGGCATTCGGTGCACGTGGCTGCAATCCCGCCTTGAGGCGTTCCATGTATCGGGCAACGATCGGCTGCAAGTAAGCGTTCAATGCCGTCGTCGAGAGCCGTTCGAACTCGCGAAATACTGGCTGGACGGACGAGGAGAGAGAAACGAAAACGTCGGGTAGGGCCTTTTGCAACGCCGCGCCAATGCGGCGTTCGTGGTCGGGGTTGAGAAACGCGAAGAGTAACCCGACCGCGCAAGCCTCCGCGCCCGAACTTTTGACTGCCTCAAGCACAACAGCGATGTCCGCATCGTCGAGAGGTTCCACGACTTCGCCGCGTGAGCCTATTCGCTCCCTGATTTCAAATCGATTCTGACGTGGCACCAACGGCGGCGGATTGTCAGCTTTGAAATCATACAGTTTTGGCCGAATCTGCCGACCAATTTCCAGCAAGTCACGAAAACCGTCGGTTGTGATCAGAGCGACCGGCGCGCCTTTTCGCTGGAGCAATGCATTGGTGGCAACCGTCGTCCCATGCGCGAAACGGGTGATCGCCTCCGGAACGATTCCCGCCACTCTGCAAAACGCATCAAGCCCGTTCAAAATAGCATCGGCGGGATCCGACGGGGTCGACGGCGTTTTGAAGACATGTTCCAGCCCGTTCTCAGCGTCGAAAGCATAGAAATCCGTGAACGTCCCCCCGACATCAACCCCAACAAACCAGACCATATGTCACCCTCAATTCGCGAAATTTCACATCGGCCGCCAAACACGCCGCCTGCTTGTCCAATAGCATATTGGATTCCGTGTTTGACTGTTAGCACCTGAGTCCGTTTAACTACAGCTTCGCGCGATCTGGCTCGCTTGCTATGGGAGTAGTGTGCGTTAAATCGATTGAGGTAAATTTTCTTCAACAACAAAGAGTTTGCCCAAAATATCGCAGGCAAACATATTCCGAAGAAGGAAAGCAGGGAGACTATATGATGTTAAAAACCAGTTATAAATTGGCTACGGCTGCGGCGTTTGCCGGTGTTGTCGCTTTAGGAGCGGCGATGCCCGCTTCCGCGGAGATTCAAAATCTCAAGATCAAGGCGGTCGGTACCTGGGCCAACTTGACGAATTATTACGACTACGAAAAACCCTTCTATGGCGGCGACTTGACTAAGGCTTCCGGTGGCAAGATCCAATCGCAAATCAACCCGATTACCGAGCTTGGTTTGAAGGGCTGGGAAGTCATGCGCCTCCTTAAGCTCGGCGTGTTCGACGTGGCACACGGTGTCTATGGTTATGTCGCGTCTGAAGATCCTGCCCTTGAGGGCGTTGATCTATCCGGCGCGTCGGCGGATTTCAAACAGGCGCGTAAAGTCGTCAAGGCTTACGAACCGGTTATCCGCAAGCGCTTCGACAAGGTCTTCAACGCGCATTATCTTGGCACCTTCCGCTGGCCGAGCCAGTTCATCTGGTGCAACCAGCCGATCAACAAGATCACCGACCTGAAGGGCAAGAAGATCCGCGTTTACAGCACCACGCTTGGCGATTTCGTGGAGGGTGTTGGCGGTACCAGCGTCACGATCGCGTTCGCGGAAGTCGTACCAGCCCTGCAGAAAGGTGTCGCGGATTGCGGTATCACGGGATCCATGCCGGCTTATCAAGCCAAATGGCACGAAGTGATCACCCACGCCATGGTGATGCCGGTTGGCGCAGGCCTCGGCTTTATTGCGATGAGCAATAAAATGTGGAAAAAGCTGAACAAGGAAACACAAACGTTCATCCAAAAGCAGTATGACGACCTGACCGAACGTCAGTGGGCCAATGCACAGAAAGAGGATGAAGAAGCCCTCAACTGTCTGTCGGGCAGCGGTCCTTGCGGCAAGGGTACACCGGGCACGGTCAAACTTACGCAGCCGTCAGCCTCTGACGTTAAAGAACGCGAACGCGTCCTGCGTGACTTCGTCCTCAAAAAATGGGCCGCACGCTGCAGCGCCGATTGCATCAAGGATTGGAATGCAACAGCGTCTAGTGTCGTTGGCGTAAAAGCCGTCAAATAAGACCAACTTGTCCATCGCGGCGGACGCCGTTCCTCCGGGAGCGGCGTCCTTCCGCGACAGGCAACAGCCCCTATAGGTAAAATGCTCGATCGACTTCTCGTAGTGGCGGAGAAAATGTCAAGAATCGTCGTCTGGATTGGCGGCGGGTTATTGATATTCGCAGCCTTCATGACGACGCTCGAAGTTCTTCTCCGAAAATTCGCAAATTGGTCTTTCGGCGGCGCCGACGAGATCGCCGGATATATTTTCGCGATTTCGACGTCTTTTGCCTTCGCCTTCGCCACTTTGCATAGGGCGCATGTTCGTATCGACGCATTGTATTTGCGGTTGCCGCAAGTAGTCCGGTTAATCCTCGATATTGTTGGATTCCTATTGCTCGGCGGCTTCCTTTTGTTGATGGCCGAACGTTCCTACGACGTTTGGTGGAACAGTTTCGAAAATTCCTCCGTTTCAATCACCCCTTTGGTGACGCCGCTGGCGCTACCGCAAGGGTTCTGGTTCGCCGGCATGGTGTTCTTTTTCTTCGTCTTCGTCGTGATGTTGCTCAGGATTATATCCGCGGCATTTAGCCGCGACTGGAATCGTATTGCCGCGCTGGTCGGGCCGCGCGGCGTCGAGGAAGAGGTCGAAGAGGAACGCGAACACGCGCTTGCGGAAATCAAACGCGAGCAGGCGCTCAAGGAAGAGAAAGAAGGTAACTGAGCATGCTGGGCTGGACCGGAGTAGTATTATTATCGCTGCTGGCGCTGAGTGTGCCGGTGGCTGCGGCCTTAGGTTGGCTCGGCATAATCCTCGAAACATTCTATTCGCCGATGCCATTGCATTTGGCGCTAGGTGAAATTGTCTGGCAAAATGCGATCGAATACGTTCTCGTCGCGATCCCGCTATTCATCCTGCTCGGCGAAATTCTGCTCCGCGCCGGCATCGCCGAACGCATGTACGGCGCCATGGTACAGTGGCTGTCCTGGCTTCCCGGCGGCACCATGCATTCGAATATCGGATCCTGCGCGATCTTCGCCGCCTCTTCCGGATCGAGCGTCGCAACGGCAGCAACCGTCGGAACGGTCGCCTATCCCGAAATCGCGCGCCGCGGCTACAACGAACCGCTTTTCTTGGGCACACTCGCCGCGGGCGGAACACTAGGGATCCTGATCCCACCGTCCATTAATCTGATCATCTATGGGCTGCTCACCGACACCTCGGTCCCACAGCTCTATCTCGCCGGTTTCATTCCCGGTTTCATCCTTGCCAGCCTGTTCATGCTCACCGTGTTGATAGCGGTTCTGTTCCGGCCCGAATGGGGCGGGACACCCGTGGCAACCAGTTGGGATTTGCGCTGGAAATCACTGCCGCACCTGTTGCCGCCACTCGGCATATTTGTCGTCGTTGTCGGTTCGATCTATGCCGGCTTCGCGACACCGACCGAAGCCGCGTCAGTCGGCGTTGTTGCCGCGCTTGCCTTGGCTGCGGCGTTCGGATCACTGAATTGGAACATGCTGCGCGAAGCGGTCGAAGGCACCTTACGCACCACGGCGATGGTCATGCTGATCATCTTCGCCGCACTATTTTTGAACTTCGTTCTTGCCGCCGTCGGCATGACCGCCAAACTGCTCGCCGTGATCGAAGGTCTCGGCGTATCGCCGATGCAGACCCTTTGGGTGGTCATCGCATTCTACATCGTCATCGGCTGTTTCATGGAAACCCTGTCGATGCTAATTACGACGACGCCCTTGATCGCGCCAATATTGATCGGCATGGGCTTCGATCCGGTCTGGCTCGGTATCTTGATTACGATCCTTCTGGAGACCGCGTTGATTACACCACCGGTCGGCGTAAATCTGTATATCGTCCACGGGGTACGTGACGGCGGAACGATGAATGACGTAATCGTTGGCGCCGCGCCTTTCGTCATCACGATGTTCGTCATGATCGGCATTTTGGTGCTATTTCCGCAAATTGCGTTGTTCCTGCCGCAAATGTTCTACTAGGCCGAATCGAAATCGCTCGGCTCTCTTTGCGAAGGTCCAGATGATTTTGTGAATCCGTTCACAGTCAATAAGGTAGAGCGAATTCAGGCGGTCGCCGGATCGCTGGGGACATTCCCAACTGCCTCCAGCGCATGCTAAATCGACGCGGCGACGAACGAAAAGGAGATCCCCATGGCGCACAACCCGGCCTCCACGGCCCTCTCGGATATTACGGTTCTTGACTTGACCCGCGCGCGCGCCGGACCGACCGCGGTGCGCCAGCTTGCCGATTGGGGCGCCGACGTCATCAAGATCGAGATTCCGGAGGCGATCGAAGGCGGCGATGTGATGGGCAGCGCGCGGCATGGATCCGATTTTCAGAACCTGCAGCGCAACAAGCGAAGCCTCACGCTTAACCTGAAAGACCCCGAGGCCGTCGAAATCCTAAAACGCTTGGTGAAAGATGCCGACGTCGTGATCGAGAATTACCGGCCCGGCGTGAAGCATCGCCTCGGCATCGATTACGACACGCTCAAGGAACTCAATCCACGCCTTATTTACGGCAGCATTTCCGGTTTCGGCCAACAGGGGCCCTATCGCGACCGCCCGGGCTTCGACCAGATCGCCCAAGGGATGGGCGGCCTTATGTCGATTACCGGCGTACCCGGCGAGGGGCCGATGCGTGTCGGCATTCCGATCGACGATCTGTGCGCGGGCATGTTCCTGGCGCACGGTATCATGGTCGCGCTCTACGAGCGCCAGAAATCCGGCGAAGGCCAGTGGGTGCATTCATCCCTCGTCCAGGCGCAGATCTTCATGCTCGACTTCCAAGCAGCGCGTTGGCTGATCGACAAGGAAGTCCCGCCGCAGGCCGGCAACAATCACCCGACGGTAATACCCCAAGGCGTATTCGAAACAAGCGACGGGCACATCAACATCGCCGCCGCGGGCCAAGTCATCTTCGGCCGGTTTTGCAAGGCGCTGGGCACCGAGGAGTGGATGGGTCATCCGGACTATGCGACACCGGACGCGCGCTCCAAGAACCGCGATGCCTTGAACGTGGCGATCGCCGAACATACGCGCCTGAAGAGCAGCGCACATTGGATCGAATTGCTTGCGGATGCGAGCGTTCCCTGCGGACCGATCTATAGCATCGACCAGGTCTTCGCGGATGAACATATCCAACAGCTTGGCGTAACGGGAACGTCGGAGTCCGCCGCATTGGGTCCGTTGGAAGTGAACACTCAACCCGTCGTCCTCACGCGCACGCCGAGCAAAATCGCCGCAGCGGCGCCCGAACGCGGCGAACACAGCGACGAAATTCTGGAACGGTTCGGCTATAGCGCCGCGGAAATCGCCGATTTTAGGAGCCGCAACGTCGTTTAAGAAGAGCCTAGATTAAGTAGAACGACATAATCCCTTCCCCCCTCGTTGGGGGAAGGTTGAGATGGGAGGCGAAGTACTCACTTCGCGGTAAAAAATGACCGACGACATCACCGATATCGATGCAAAAATTGCGGAACTCGAAGACCGCCGTCGCAAAGCGCTGGCTATGGGCGGCGAAAAGAAACTGGCCAAGCGCCGCAATACCGGCGAACTCAACGCCCGGGAACGGATCGAATATTTCGTCGACGATGGCAGTTTCATTGAAACCGGACTACTCGGTACATCTGGCGTCTATCCGGAAGACCATGACGTAACGCCAACGGATGGCAAAATCGCCGGCTACGCGAAAATCGACGGCCGCGATATTTCGCTCGTCGTCAATGATTTCACGGTCAAGGGCTCGTCGACCAGCGCGACGAACAGCAAGAAGGTCGGGCAGGTCAAACGGACCGGCACCGAACGCGGCATGCCGGTTGTTTTCGTCGGCGAGTCGACGGGCGCGCGGCTGCCGGACGCGATGGGCTCACGCGGCATGGGCTCGCTGCTTGGCAACGACATCACGCAATTCCAACGCATGCGGCAAACACCCTGGACGGCGGCAGCGCTCGGGTTTTCGTTCGGCTCCTCCGCCTGGCTCGTCTGCTGCTCCGATTTCGCGGTCATGCGCCGAGGCTCGACAATGGCGGTATCGAGTCCCCGGCTCGTCAGCCGTGCCATTGGCCAAGCCGTCGACCTCGAAGAGTTGGGTGGCTGGAAACTACACGCCGAAACCACCGGTCAAATCGACATGGTCGTCGATACCGACGAGGAAGCGCTCGACGCAATACGCACTTTCCTGAGCTACTTGCCAAGCCATCATATGGAAGCGCCACCGGTGCGCGATGTTACCCCGGGATCCGGCGACGGCATGGCGGATCTGCACAAGATCCTGCCGCCGAAACGCACCCAGGTTTACAATATGAAAAAAGTCCTTGAGACGGTCTTCGACAAAGACAGCATATTCGAACTCAAGGCGCGGTTCGGCAAACCGGCAATCACGGCACTGGCCCGGCTCGATGGAAAGAGCGTCGGCGTCATCGCCAACAACCCGCAACAACGGGGCGGCGCGTTGGACACGCAGGCGTGTGAGAAAATCGTCGACTTCCTCGTCATGTGCGACTCCTTCAACATCCCAATCGTCCAGCTAGTCGACACACCGGGTTTCGCCATCGGGACCGATGCTGAACGTATGCGGGCGCCAGGCCGGATCATGAATTTTATGAATGCCATGACTCTGGTCACGGTGCCGCGTGTGGCAATTATTCTGCGTAAGAGTTATGGGCGTGCCTATGTCTGTATGGGCGGGGGACGGCATTCCGACACGCTTGCCGCCTGGCCGACCGGCGAGGTGAGTTTCATGGACCCACGCTTCGCGACCATGATCGTGCACGGTTTGGAAGAAGGCGACGAAGGATTCGAGGAAGCCTTCGCCGACGTACAAAAAGATACCGAGATCTGGGACATGGCTTCGAGCTACGGCGTGCATGACGTCATCAAACCAGCGGAGACCCGCGATTTCCTGATCCGCATGCTCGACGTCCATCGCCTGCGGATGACTAACGGCGTCGGAAAACATCTGATGCGCACTTGGCCAACGAGTTATTAGAATAATTTATTAACGGAGGCGGTAAGCCCCCTCACCCCAGCCCTCTCCCCTGGGAGAGGGAGGACGAGCAGCGCGGTTTTCGCTCCCTCGCCCCCTTGGGGGAGAGGGCCGGGGTAAGGGGGTTGCCGCAATATGGTGAATGAACACAGATAAAGTTTTCGCGGATGCCCGAGCCAATGGCCGGCGGTCGCTTGATGAGTACTCGGGCAAACAATTGCTCGCCTCCTACGGTCTCGTTGTTCCGAAATCTATAATTGTCACCACTGCGGAAGAGGCCACCAAGGCCGCCTCCACCTTGACACCGCCGGTTGCCGTCAAGGTCATGTCGCCCGATATCCTGCATAAATCCGATGCTGGCGGTGTCGCAGTGGGGCTGACGTCGGCAAAGGAGGCCGCCGCGGCCATTCAAACGATGCTCGCCATTCCAGCGATCGCCGACAGTAACCGAGATGGATTTCTCATCGAGGAGATGGAGCCGCCCGGTCGGGAAGTCGTCATCGGCGCCGTACGCGATCCACAATTTGGTCCCATGATCATGGTCGGCTTGGGTGGCATCTTCGTCGAAGTACTGGCGGATGTAGCGTTCCGGCTCTGTCCCATTACCGGTCAAGATGCGCGGGAGATGCTCCACGAATTACGGGGTGCGGCCCTTCTGGCCGGCGCGCGCGGCCGTAAAGCGGTCTCTGAAGACGCAATCGTCGATGCGCTGCTTCGGGTCGGCGGCGCGGATGGACTTTTGATGGCGCATGGCGACGCCATCGATGAACTCGACATTAACCCGTTGATCGTTTCCACCGATGGCGCCGTTGCAGTTGACGCCCGCTTCATTCTTGCCGAAACCGAGGCGCCCAAAGCCAGCGACCAGCTCGATGATCCTTGTGCGCTCTTCAACCCGCTGTTCGAGCCTAAATCGATCGCCGTCGTCGGCGCCTCCTCGACCAGCGTCAGCATCGGCAACACCTTCATCGACCGCTTGCGGGAAACGGAATTTCCCGGCGCCATTTACCCGATCCATCCCAAGGCCAAGACCATCGCCGGACTCGATGCCTACCCGTCGCTTGCCGAAACGCCAACGCCCATCGATTATGCATTCATCGCCGTGGGCGCGGAGCGTGTCCCGCCGATGTTGCGGGCCGCAAATGGTCATTTACGGTTCGCCCAGGTCATTTCCGCCGGTTTCGGCGAAGTCGCCGCCGGTGAAGCACTGCAGGAGGAACTGGTCGACGCCGGCCGTGAGGGCGGCTGCCGGGTAATCGGTCCGAACTGCCTCGGGCTGCATACCCCGCGCGGCCGTGTCTCTTTCGCGAAGAATGCCTCGATGACGGCGGGGTGCGTTGGCATCATATCGCAGAGCGGCGGGCTCGGCACCGATATCATACGGCGCGGCCAGATCCGTGGCATCCGCTACAGCGGATTGCTGACTGTCGGCAACAGCGCCGATATTGGACCGAATGACCTACTGGAATTCTATTTAGCCGACCCGGAGACCAAGGTCGTCGGGATGTATCTTGAAGATGCGAAGGACGGTCGCCGGTTCGCGAGGATATTGCGCGACGCGAAGAAACCAATTGTCATCCTGAAAGGCGGTCGCACTCAAGCCGGCCAGGCCGCCGCGGCCTCCCACACCGGATCGCTTGCCGGCGACGACCGGGTCTGGGATGCACTGGAGAAGCAGACCGGTTGTGTATTAACGGAAACGCTTGACGATTTCCTTGAAACCCTACTGGCCTTTCAGATGTTTGTGGTGCGACCGCAACGGCCGACGCGGCGGGTCGTCCTATTCGGCAATGGTGGCGGTACCAGCGTGTTGGCGACGGATTACTTTGCCCGACTAGGATTGGATATCGATCCACTCGACGAGGTCACGCTCGCGACGCTCGACGCATTGGGGTTGCCACCGGGCACGAGCGTCATAAACCCAATCGATACACCGGTGATGACCCTGCAAACCGACGAAGGTCGGATCGCCGAGAAAATTCTCGATGCCGTCTACGCCTCGGGGCAAGCCGACGCGGTAGTCATGCATTTGAACCTGGCGTCGTTCCAGGGACGCGGCCCGGTCGACCCGCTTGAAAATCTAATCCAGGCCGCGGTGCGGGCCCAAGAGCGCTATCCCGGCCAAGCGCATTTCATGCTGGTATTGCGCTCGGATGGTGAAGCGGCGCTCGACGAGATCAAGCGCAATTACCGTACCCGCGCCAATGATGCCGGAATTCCCGTCTATGACGAACTGGCCAATGCTGCCCGCGCACTGGCGTCGGTCGGGAAGGTCGAGCGATTTCGTAACAACCGTTAGCCAATTAAATCAAGGCTCGTTGCGCCACCAGTTTTCAAATTCAGGGCCGAGCGGCTCGAGCCGCACGCCCTTGCGCAGCTTTTGATAAGGATACTGTTTTGAGTCGGCGATGTGACCGCCCGGCGCGATCGCGATCAAAACCTTTTCGGCGATCGGCTCAAAATCGGCGCGGAAGTGACAGGTGCTTTTTAGCGCCAGAATCTTTTGCTCACTTGGTTCAACGCCGAGATGGCGGAAGATATCCTGATCGTAAGCCTGCATCCGTTTGCTGGCGACGACGATACTGACCCCGCCGACCACCAGCAACGCGGTCGGACCGATATCAACCGTGCGGCCGCGGATACAGGGTCCCGTACAGGTAAACTTTCCATCGCCAAGCTTGGCAACGCGAAACGTACCGTCGAACGGCTCGACACCTTCTGGCCCGGATTTCCCCCCCAAGGCCAATGTGACTTCCGCCCCTTCACCCGCATCATGCGCCATGGCGGCGGCTTCAGGGTCGGCCATCACGCCGAGAACCGCGCCTTGGGCGTTGCCTTCGACCAGCGCCTTCAACAACCCCGTCGTATCGCCGGATCCGCCGCAGCCAGGATTGTCCTGCGTGTCCGCCAGCACCACGGGACGCGATGCTCCGGTGGAAATCGCCCTCGCTTCGCCGACGGCCCCCTCCGGTGTCAGCAACGGTTCGGAAAATTCCGCCTCGCGGGATTCGATCTCCGTCACGAGTTTCGCCACCGCCGCATCGACGGCATTCCGGTCGTAACCGTGAGCCACAACACCCGGCCCGCACTCGGCCAGGTCGGAAGGCGGGAATCCGGCGCCATAGCTGAGGTTCAATACCGCACCGCCCTCTCCGGCGACCGAAGCGGCCACGATGTCCGACGATGGAGGAACCATGGTGCACTGAAAATTTAGCGGAATCAGAAACGGTAGTTTAACGAACTTGCGGACAGGCGGCTGGCCACGTTCCAGTACCGTTGTCAGGATATGCGCCGCCCGCTGCCCGGTCTCGGCGCGGTCGATATGCGGATAGGTCAGATAGATCGCCATGCCGTCGCAATTCTCGACCATCGCCTCCGTCAAATTGACGTGATAATCGAGACTAATGACAACGGGAATATCAGGGCCAACCGCGGCACGCACGCGGCGCAGCAACTCGCCTTCGCCATCCTCGAAGTCCTCACTGACCATGGCGCCATGCAAATCGAGATAAACGGCGTCAACGGGCATGACTTGCGATAACCCACCGACAAGTTCCCCCGCTATACGTTCATAGGCATCACGCGTGACGATGCCACCGGCCCCGCCACTCGTCCACAACAAGGGCACAAGGTCGTGCGGCTCCGCCATTTCATCCATAAACCCCGACATCGCAAAGCTGACGCCGGTGAGCCAGTCGATCACATCCGCGCCACGACACAGCGGCGGCCGGTCGCGGTGGGCGGCAAAATAAGCGAAATCCGTCGGTTCCGGTACGAAACAATTGGTTTCGTGCTGGAATCCGCCAATTGCTATCCGAGCCATTCCGTCACCCCCTACCAACCGAGCGCATAGCTTGGACGGCGCGGGTCACCGCCGCCGCTGCGTATGCCGGTTTCGGGATCAACCTGCACCGCGCAAACCCCGCCAGCCCGGAAAATCCAATCAGGCCACCATTCCACCTTGTGGCCCAGTTCCGAGAGGGCATCACCGGTGGCCGCCGGGATGCGGCCCTCAAGATTAAGCCGTCCTGGATAATAATCATGCGGCTCAAACGAGCCTGGGAAACTATAGGTCGCGAAACGCGGCGCTTCGATCGCTTCCTGCACGTCCATACCGAAGACGGCGTGGTTGAGTAAGACTTGCAAGGTGGCTTGCGGCTGCACATCGGAACCGGGCGTTGCCCAAACCATGTAGGGTTCGCCGTCTTTCAACGCCATCATCGGGTTCGAGGACAATCGGGACCGCTTACCGGGGGCGAGACAGGCGGCATGCCCTTCCACGGCCCAAGATTGCGAGCCACGGGAGGAAGGGCAAACGCCGGTACCCGGAATGACCGGTGTGTCGCGGGGAATATCACTCGGTGTC
>JAJFJC010000222.1 GCA_021774385.1 Alphaproteobacteria bacterium | reverse complement strand
GTCGGCGATTTCGTTTTGAGCGTTGGCGGTGAACCGGTCAACGAACTCGCCTACATGTTCCGGCAAATTTGGTCGACCGGCGAGGCCGGCGTCGGCATCCCGCTCACTTTATCTCGCGATGGCGAGATGCTCGATCTAACCGTACAATCCGTGAACCGCGCCGACCTGCTTAAGTCGCCGCAGTTGCACTAAAGCAAATCAGGATTGAAGGGAATCGCCTAAGGCGATTGCCATTCGTTCTGTAGCTTTGCTTTGTCCATTAATAGCGAGCGGATTCATAGGATTGATGAGCTGCGTCAATCCTGATCCTGTCTAGCTTTCAGTCCTTGTTGAAGGCGTAGATCGGGCTGCTCCAGGCCTGAAAGCCGTCTTCGGTTGTCACGCACACCCAAATCGGGTTGTCACCGGTCGGTTTCAGGTCGATCTTCAGCTCCGTCGATAGCGCCTTGTGCGGGTTTTCTTTCGGTAGGCGGAAGATGCGCAGCTTGCGTTCCAGGCCACCGGCTTCCATGACGGCATCTTCGATACCGATGTCCTTCAAGGGTACGCGTAAGGTGCCGTGATTGGTCGTAACTTCGATGTCGCCAGGCTGGCGCGGGTCGATCCAGGCGTCGAACCCGCCGAAATTGCCCGTCGTGATCGCATCGAACACGACCATGTCGGAGCCCTGCGTTTCCAGCAACCGTTCATGGTTCCAAGCATTGATTTTCGCCATGCGTTTGACGACGGCGCCGTTGAAACGGGCGCGGCCCTTCCAACTGGTTTCGCGGCCGCGGCCACGGTATTCCGCGCCACTCCAGATCACTCGGATGCGCTCGCCAAGATCGCTTTCGGCATAGGGGCGCACCGTTTTGAGAACCTCCATGCCGTTGCGGATTTCCACCCGCTCGATCGGCGCTTGCGCGGCAACTTCGACATTGAGTGTGAGCGAACCGTCATTGGTCTGGACGATATCGCCCATCATGACCTCGCTGACGGTTTGCGACGTCGCATTGTCGAACGCTTTCGGATCGAGGTCGAATAGCTGTCCCTCGGTTGGGAGTGTCGCTTTAACATCGAGATGCAGCCGCGTGCCCGTGGTGCCGTAATGGTGGCGTTTGCGCAGGCAATCGAAGATGCCGTCGCGGGTTAGTTCGTCGGCATAGAAGCAAGTCAGGCCGCCATAGGCGCCGAACATCGAAACCCCCGGATAGCTGGCACCGGGACGACCTTTGTGGCCGTCGCTATTACAGACGACGCCGCTACGGTGCCCAAGCGGGAACCCATCTGTCAGCAACCATTCGAAGGTACCCCAGGCGGAGTGGATTTCCATGGCCGTTTCGAGCTTGGAATCGTGCGCGTATTTGATGTCCGCATAGCGGCCGCCGACATGGGCGTAGATCAAGCAATCTTCGTCCTTCAGCGCCTCGAACAGCAGGTTGGCGTTCGGTGCATCGGTATCCAGATCATGGCGTTCCGGCAGCAGAGCATGGGATGAGCGATGGATCTGCCGTCCTTCCTCGCGAAAGTAGACGTTGCGATCGCCGCCGACGGCGGTGTTGCCCGACCATTCATAGCCTGGGAAGGTGACAAAGCGTCCGGGCTCATGGTGGTGGGCGGTTAGTTCATTCAAAAACTGCCAAAAGGCGTTATTGACCTGGAAGTCGTTTGCCTGATGGCTGGTGACGTCGAGGAATGCCTTGTTACGGGCAAAATCGAAATAGGAACGCGACGTGCCAATACCAATCGACTCGCCGCTTTGCCCGTGCAAATCGCCCCAATATCCGCTGAACTGGCCCTCGCGGATCATCATCGGATGGGATTCAGCGACGACGTCGCCACTATCCGTGTCCCGCACGGTGATACGCAACTCGCCCGGTGCATCGACGCTCAGTCCCTCGAAGGTGACCGCGCGTTCGCCCAAGGGATAGTCGAACCGTTCCGGCAAATTATTGACAGGTACAGAGGTTTCGAAAACGAAGCTACCTTCGGCATGCTCGCTCGGATTGCCCCATTTGTCTTCCGCCTTGAGGCCAAAAATGAAACTTTCGCCGGGCCGTCGCAGGCTCGACAACACCGCACGCCAAACGGCTGGTTGCCCCGGCACGATAGCGATGCTGGGTGTGTTCGGGATTGGCGTGAAATGGCCGACGGCGCAGACATCGGCCATGACCTTGAATTCGAACCCGGTCTCGACAAAGGTCTGCATCTGCATGCCGGGAGAGCCGAAACGCGTGTCGCCGAAGACGATCGTGATCGTGTCGCCCTCGCTGAGATATCCGCCCGACACGCCGATGCTGAGTGCTTTCCAGCGCGGCCGGGCGCTGACGCCGCGGCGGCTGTAGTCGACCGACAAGGTGGCGCCATTGCTCGCTACCGCGGTGACATAGTTCGGCGCCGACGGGTCTGAGGTTTGCAAACGTCCGGAGTCGCCCATGGCCCGGAAGACCACGCGGATGGCACCGCTATCGTCGAGTCCAAAACGTCCGACGGTATAAGTTAGCGTAAATGTCTGGAGGCTGCGGACCTCGAAGGCGCCTTTCGGCGTGATATCGACATGGCCATAAAGGACGGGGTCGGCGCCTGGCTGGACATTGGACGATCCTTCGCCAACCAGATGCGAATCAACGATCGATTTGCCACCCTTCAGTTCCGATTTGGCAGCATTGGCGGGTGCCCCTGTATCCGGCATGACGATGTTCTCCCTCGGTGTGACTTAATTTAAGCCTATCCTTCGCACATCGCGGCAGGCTCGGACAACTAAGAATGTAGATGTCGAATCGTCGCGGGCGTTACGCGGCAATTTGGGTGCGGCCGGAAAGCCGTGCCGTTTCCTGCTTGAAGAGGCGGATTACCTCGTCCATGACAGCGCGTACATTGGGCAGTTGCCGCAAATCGGGATGCACGATGATGTGCATGTCGCTTTCGATGCCACTCAACGGTGGTGTCAGCCGGACAAGTGACGGGTCCGCGTCACCGGCGAAGCAGGGCAGGACCCCGAGGCCCGCGCCTTTGCGCACCGCGTCGTGCAGTACTAAGCCATTATTGACGCGGACGGCGGGGGGGCGATTGTTCAAGTTCTCGCGCAACCACGCGTGGCCGGGGAAATAGGTGTGGTCGTCGTCGAAGGAGACCCAGGTGCATTCCGAATAGCGTTTTTGTCCGCGGGCGCAGGGGTGGTTTTCGACATAACGCTCCGAACCATATATGGCGTAGGATAAAGTGCCGAGCTTGCGCGCGATCAATTCTGGCGATTCCGGCAGGCAGGCGCGCACGACCAAATCGGCTTCCCGCTTCGAAAGGTTGGCGTTGATATGCGCCATGGAAAGTTCGATTTCGATTTCCGGCAATTTTTCCCGGACTTCGGACAAATGTTCGGTCAAAAATTGCGCCGGCGTTTCGAACACGGACAACCGTACGGTGCCGCTCACCTGGTCGGCGAGCGTCGGCTTGCGGCGCTCCAGCGCTTCCGCCGCGCTCTCCATTTCTTCCGCGATTGGTCGAAGCTCGGCGCCCGCCGCTGTTAGGACAAACCCATCGGGTAGCCGGTCGAACAGGCGCGCGGAAAGCGTTTCCTCAAGCTGCGTCAGGCGTCGGCCCACCGTCGGCTGTGTGACCTTGAGATGTCGCGCGGCGGCGGACAGGCTGCCGTCCCGCGCAACCGCGAGAAAGACCCTCATATCGTCCCAATTTAACGCCATAACAGGTTCCTTTTGCGTCGAATTGCCCTATACATTAATTAATGGATGGTATGCGATTTTATGTAAGGCACAACATAAATATTTAGGGTATATCAAGAATGCGAATTATTCGCAATTAAAGTTTACGATGGTTTTGGGGCAGCAGTAATGTATTTCGACGCACGGCTTTGGGGTTTTACGACGGGAGTCCGATCTCGGATTTTCGCAGCGGTCGCGATCGGTATTCTGGCAACCGGCTTCGGTATCGCGCGTTTGGCGCTGCTGGGGTGGCTGATCGCCAGGGTCTTTCAAGGCGCCCCTGTCGACGAGCTGATTTGGCCGTTCGTCGGTGTTGCGATGGTGATGATTCTACGCGGGGGACTTGAATATCTGCGTACGATGGTTGCCCACGATACGGCAGCGAAGGTCCAGGTACATTTGCGAACGGTGATCTTCGACAAGGTCACGGAACTCGGCCCCGCGCATTTTGGACTCGAGCGTACAGGCGATGCGATCATGGCGATGATCGATGGCGTCGAGCAGCTGGAAATATACTTTGGGCAATATCTGCCGCAGCTCTTTATCTCGATGTTGACGCCTTTTCTGATTTTCGGTTTCGTCGCCTTTCTTGATTGGCCGGTTGCCTTCGTGATGCTGGGGGCGGCGCTGATCACGCTTTTCGCGCCGCAAATATTCCACAGCTGGGATCAGAAAAGCAGCCTGGGCCGTTCGCGTGCTTACAAGGCCTTCGCCGCCGAATTTCTAGATTCGGTGCAAGGTTTGGCGACGCTGAAGGCGTTCGGGCAAAGTGGCGCCCGCGCGAAAACACTGAAAATCAAAGCCGATAACGTTTTCAAATCGACGATGTGGGTGTTGGCGACGAATTCCCTGGCCCGTGGCATCACCGACACCGGTATCGCGGTCGGTGCGGCGGCGACGTTGGCGCTCGGCGCCTACCGGGTGGTCGACGGCGATATGAGCCTCGCCGCGCTGATCATGGTTCTGATGCTGGGTGTCGAGGTCTATCGCCCGTTACGCGACATGCGTTCGCTCATGCATAACGGCATGGTCGCCCAGGCATCTGCCCAAACGATTTTCCATCTTCTCGATTCGACGCCGATTGTTGCCGAGGTCGCGAATGCCGCGTCCCCTGGAACGCTCTCTCCGACGGTTACGTTCGACGACGTGACGTTCGCCTATCCGACCAGCCGGCGCACGGCGCATGAAGGCTTGAGCTTTGGTGTCGAAGCCGGCGAGCGGATCGGATTCGTTGGGCCCAGCGGTGTCGGAAAATCTTCCATCGTGCGGTTGCTCCTGCGCTTCTACGATCCCACCGAAGGTGCGGTACGGATTGGCGGGCGGGATTTGCGAGAGTTGAGCTTCGCTGAAATCCGGAGCCAAATCGCGGTGGTCAATCAGGACACCTACCTGTTCCATGGCACGGTCGAGGACAATCTACGTGTTGGCAGGCCCAATGCGACGGCCGATGAAATCGAAGAAGCCTGCCGTGCCGCCAACGCGCATGAATTCGTGGCGCAATTGCCGCAAGGCTACCGGACCGTCATCGGCGAGCGCGGCATTCGTTTATCGGGTGGACAGCGGCAGCGTATCGCTATTGCTCGCGCGATTTTGCGGGATGCGCCGATTCTCGTCCTCGACGAGGCGTTATCGGCGGTCGACGCCGAAAACGAGGCGATCATTCAGGACGCGCTTGACCGGTTGATGCAGGGCCGAACAACTCTGATTTTCGCACACCGGTTGTCCAGTGTGATCGGCGCCGACCGTATTCTCGTTCTCGATGAAGGCCGGATTGCGGAATCCGGTACCCATGCCCAACTGATGGCCAAACATGGCGTGTATCACGATCTGATGGCCGAGCAGGCGGCGGAAACCGGCGGCGTTGGGGGCGAAATCGGCGGCGGTGGCGCACTCGCGACCGGCGAGAATGTGGCGCCGACCTACAGCGAGGAAGCACAGTTCGCGCCGACTGACGCCATCGTCAAGGCGGAAGGGCTCGGATGGATTGGCGCTGCCGTGGAACTGATGAAGCACATTGGTCCCTACAAGGCGAAGCTTGGCCTGACTTTCTTCTTCGGCGTGACCCGGGTGCTCGCCTTCATTGGCATCGGGGTGGTCAGCGCGCTTGCGGTCAAGGCGGTCAAGGGTGGCGACCCGTTCGGCATGCTGCTGGTTCTGCTCGCCATCATGGCGCCGGTGGCGGGCATTTTTCATTGGTTCGAATCCTGGATCGCGCACGACATGGCGTTCCGCCTGTTGGCCGAAATGCGCATCGCGCTGTTTCGGAAACTCGACCGGCTCGCGCCTGCTTATATGGTGCGGCGGCGTACCGGTGACATGGTGGCGATGGCGACGCATGACGTGGAACTCGTTGAGTATTTCTTTGCCCATACCATCGCGCCGGCTTTCGTCGCGGTCTTGGTACCGGGACTGGTTGTTGCGGTGTTGTTCTACTTCGACTGGCAACTGGCCGCCGCGCTGTCGCCCTTCCTCCTTCTCGTCGCCTTTAGCCCGTTCTTTATGCGCAAGCGTGTCGACGAGCTTGGATCGCGTGCGCGTGAGGCGCTTGGCGAACTCAATGCCCATGCGGTCGACACGATCCAAGGGCTGGGCGAAATTATCGCCTTCCAACGGATACCGGAGCGGCGACAGGAACTCATCGACCGCACGGAGAATCACCATCGGATCCGGTTGCCCTTCTTCCGTGACCTGACGTTGCAGACGTCGATGCTGGAAGTCGCCACCGGTCTTGGGGGGCTCTCGGTTGTCGTTGCCGGCGCGCAGTTGGTCAGTTCAGGGGCGCTGGATAGCGGCACCCTCCCGCTGCTGACTTTGCTCGCCATGTCGGCGTTCTTGCCGATATCGGAGATTGCCAATGTCGGCCGGCAGCTTGCCGACACACTGGGCTCGACGCGGCGGCTCTACGCCGTGGACAACGAACCGGTGCCGGTGACCGATGGTCCTGGCGTCGCCGATATCGACGAAGCGGGCGGCCTACCAATTTCGCTCGAAACGGTCAATTTTCAATATGAGGCGGGCAATCGGCGTGCGCTGCATGAAGCGAAGTTCGACGTGCCGGCGGGGAAAACAGTGGCTTTGGTTGGGTCCTCGGGCGCCGGCAAGACAACGATTGCTCATCTCCTGATGCGTTTCTGGGATCCGGAGCAAGGTGCGATCCGTCTCGGTGGACACGACCTCCGGGACTATACGCTGGACGATCTGCGGCAACGCATCGCGTTGGTCGCTCAGGACACCTATTTGTTCAACGACACGCTGCGCGCCAACATCCTGATTGCCGATCCGTCGGCGGACGAAGCGAAACTGATGGGGGCGCTGCGGCGTGCTTCTCTTGGCGAGTTCGTCGATGGTTTGCCGGATGGTCTCGATACCATGGTCGGTGAGCGTGGTATGCGGTTGTCAGGCGGTCAGCGGCAACGTTTATCCATTGCACGGGCTTTCCTGAAAGATGCGCCGGTGCTGATCCTTGACGAAGCGACCTCGCATCTTGACGCCGTCAACGAGAAGGCGGTGCGAGAATCGCTGGAAGAACTAATGGCCGACCGAACGACAATTGTGATTGCGCACCGCCTGTCGACCGTGCGCAGTGCCGATCTCATCGTCGCCTTAAATGAAGGCCGGGTGATCGAAATTGGTACGCATCCGGAACTGCTCGCCAAAGGCGGCCTTTACGCGCAACTCGTCGCCCACCAGCTGGCCGGTGCCGCGGGCCGCAGTGCGGCGGAGTGAATGACGATGATTTCTTACGTTACGGTACTTGCGCTGTCGCGAACCGGATGCGACGGCGGTTCGTTCGGCAATAGAACAGGGTCGGTGCGCCAGGAGCCTAGCCGCCAACACAGAGCCGAAAAGAAGCCAGATGCCAGGCTCTCCAACGTGTGCCGCGGTCTCGAAACGACCGATACCCTCGAAGCTTTTGCCCGATGCGGAAACCCCTAAAGGGTCGCTGCCTTGCCGCTCAAGGTCATATGCCGCAATATCGGCGGCGATGAATCAGAATGCGGAACAGAGTTGGCGGCCGCGTGGGCGGGTTACCAGTCCTGGCGCTTGGTATGCGCGCGACTTTGATCTAGACCGGTCTTGGCTGCATCAATTTTCGTCTTCCGATATTGCCGAGATTGAGGCTGCGTTGGCATCGGCACTGGCCTCAGATAAGCCGATCATCGAACTAACCCACGCGGATTTTCCTTTACCGACTGTCGCGCCGAAGATTGAAGCCGCCCTTGCGGAAGTCGAACGGGGCCGAGGGTTCGTCCTGCTGCGCGGCATTCGGCTGCCGGATTATTCACGTCACGAAGCGCGTACTCTGTTCTGGGGTATGGGCCGCCATATCGGCGCCCCCGTATCGCAGAATCCTAAAGGAGCGCTGCTGCATGAAATTGAGGATCTCGGCAATGCCTATGCGAGCAACAATGTCCGGGGCCATTCGACCAAGGCGCGGCTGCGGCCGCAT
>JAJFJC010000221.1 GCA_021774385.1 Alphaproteobacteria bacterium | reverse complement strand
TATGCCCTTTACCCTTGCGAAATCGAGAATTGCCTGCTGCTCCGCACGGGAGCACATCCAGCCCGTGGGGTTGTTTGGTGAGTTAACGAAGATAGCGCGGGTTTTTTTGTCGCAAGCGTCAAATAGGGCATCAAGGTCGAGACGCCAGGACCCCTCTTGGTTCCGCAGGCTAACGCGACGGGCTTCCGCGCCCATGATCTGTACCGCCGCGGGGGCGTTGGGCCAAAGAGGCGTGACAAGTACGACATTGTCACCCGCGTCGACGATGGTTTGCAGCGCGACGTGCAGTGCGGTCATGCCGGAAGCGGTAACCGTTATCCGGTCGGTCTCCACGGGTTGCGCATGGAGCCGGCTGTCATAGGCCGAGATTTCTTCGCGTAGGGCAACGTGGCCGTTCTGTGCTTGGTAGAAAGTAGCGCCGGATTCTAGCGAGTCGATTAACGCGCGGCGAGGTGGTTCGGGCGTCGTCAGATCCGATTCACCGAACCACATCGGGATGACGTCGTCGAATTGCGCGCCATATTCGGAAATGTCCGAGATGCCCTGCGGCTGCAAATGATTAAGAATAGGCCGGATCGTTGCTTTTCGTTCGTTCGTCAATGCGGTACCTCGCGGCTATAATTCTTGAACGGCGGACAGTACCGTGTCGACATGGCCTTTGACTCTGACCTTTCGCCAAATTTCGCGGATGATGCCCTCACCATCAATTAAAAACGTGGCGCGCTCGATACCCATATATTTTCGCCCGTAGAGGTTCTTTTCCACCCATACCCCATATGTTTCGCACAATGTCCCTTCTTCATCTGCGACGAGGTTGAAATTAAGTTCGTGTTTGGCCTTGAAGCGATCGTGCTTTCTGGCGCTGTCCCGGGATGCACCCACGATTTCTGCGTTGCATTTTGAAAAGCCGGGCATGGCATCTCTAAATTCTAGGGCTTCCTTGGTACATCCGGGTGTGTTGTCCTTCGGATAGAAATAAAGGATCACAGTTTTGCCTCTGAGGGCGGATAACGAACACGTGCCACCGCCATCGGTTGGTAAGGTGAAGTCGGGTGCCATGTTGCCAGTACTTAATGTCACGGGTTGAATTCCTGTCGTGTTTATCGGTTTGAACTATCAATTGGTGCTTTAGCGTCGGCCGGCGTGGTGATCAATCGGTCGAAATGCCCTAACACCAGCGCCGCCGTATTTTCAATATTCAGCTTTAACGTTTCGAAAGTTGCGGCCGCGCCGGCATGGACAAGCAACCGTCGCTGCCCGATGGTCGCGGTGTTTTCGTCAAACTCGCCCTCGGTGGTAAGCCGCAGAACACCCTGTAACCGCTGCCAAAGACCAAGGGCCGTGGAAAGTTCCGTATATGCGGCATCTTCTAAATATCCAGCTTGATTGAGTTTATATAACGCCTCCGCTGTATTCGTGCTCAGTATTGACGGGTCGGATGCGGCATGGCGAAGCACAAAATATTGCGTTAGGAATTCTATATCGACCAGACCACCGCGCTGATGCTTGATATCCCAAACAGAGTCTCCGGGATGTTCTTTCGCCATGCGCAGGCGCATTGATGCAACGTCGATGAGAAGTGCGTCCGGATCACGGTCCCGGGTAATCGTTTCAAGGATGATTGTTTCCACGGAACGTGAAAGCGATTCCGACGCGGCGACGACGCGCGCACGGGTCATCGCCATTTGCTCCCAAGTCCATGCCTGCTCAGCGTGATATTGTGCAAATCCGTCTAGGCGTGAGGCGATTGGTCCCTTGTTGCCGGACGGTCGGAGCCGCATGTCCAATTCATAAAGGCTTCCTTCTCCGGTCTGCGCGGTAATCGCGGTAATTAGCCGTTGCGAAAGGCGGGTATAGTAGACCCCGGGCACCAAAGGTTTCGGGCCGTCGGAGGCGCTGGCATCACGGTCATGATCGTAGATGAAAACAAGGTCGAGGTCGGAGCGGTGCGCCATTTCCCGGCCACCAAGCTTCCCCAGGGCCAGTAGCGCCATCCCGCCGCCGGGAACGACCCCGTGTTGCTGAGTGAACTCGTCTTCAACCGCACGCCACGTCAGCGTTATCGCGGATTCGGCGATGGCGGCTAATGTCGGCCCGGCTCGCGTGCCGTCGGTGATACCGCGCAATGCTTGAACACCGGTTTGAAATTTGTGTTCGTTGGTCCATCGGCGAACGATATCGAGAACATCTTGAAAATCACCGGCTTGCCGAAGTGCGTTTTCGAGATCTTCCGTTAGCGCTTCCGGCGAGGCCGTATCTTCGAAGAAGCCTTCCGTTAAGACGGCGTCGAGGCAAGACGGGTTGCGTCGCAGCCATTCCGACAGGCGAGGTGCGTTGCCCATGATCTCGGCGACGAGTTCAAGCAGCGGCGGATTTGCCGCGAAGAGAGAAAATATCTGTACGCCAGCCGGCAGGCTTTTAAGGAAGGCGTCGAACGCCAAAAGCGCGGCGCTTGGTTCCGCTGTATTCGCCAAGGCTGTCAGTAGCCCGGGTGTCAATTCCGTTAACAGCTGCCGTGACCGCTCGGAGCGAGTCGCGCGATACCGTCCATGGTGCCAGGTTCGAATAATCGCGGAAACAGTGCCGCCGTCGCCAAAACCCATTTCTTCAAGGTTTCGAACCGTCTCCGGATGATCTTCTCCACCGGTGAATGCGAGTGCGCCACCGCTTCCAAGGTCGGCCGCATCTTCGAACAAGTCGGCGTAGTGGCGCTCGACCCGGCCGAGATGCAAAAGCAAATCATCACGGAAAGTCTCGCCATTGGTATAGCCGAGAAAGCAGGCGAGTTCGTCCACCGCTTCGTCGGATTGCGGTAAGGAATGAGTCTGTTTGTCGTCAATCATTTGAAGACGATGTTCGACACGGCGCAAAAACTCATATGCCGCGATCATTTCCGTCGCGACCTGATCCGTGGTTCGGCCAGCCGTCGCGAGGC
Source organism: Alphaproteobacteria bacterium (assembly GCA_021774385.1). Taxonomy (GTDB): domain Bacteria; phylum Pseudomonadota; class Alphaproteobacteria; order UBA8366. Next base: position 20,426 of record JAJFJC010000221.1, on the reverse strand, counting down.
CAATTAACGCCTTGCATGTCCCGGCCATGCGCAAGGATGGGTCTCTTCCCCCCCAAATCAGTTGCTGTGTCTGCGCGAAGAATTCGATTTCGCGAATTCCGCCTCGGCCGAGTTTGATATTGTGGCCATTGATTGCGATCTCACCGCCGCCGCGATGAGCCGTAATTTGCCGTTTGATCGAATGAATGTCCTCAATGGCCGCGAAGTCCAAATGTCGCCGCCATATATAGGGGCGCAGTTGATGCAAAAAGTCCGCGCCCGCTTCCAAATCGCCGGCAATTGTGCGCGCCTTTATCATTGCCGCGCGCTCCCAATTCTGACCCATGCTTTCATAGTATTCCGTAGCCGCTTCGACCGAGATTGCCAAAGGCGTCGCCGAGGGATCGGGGCGAAGTCGCAAGTCAGTCCTGAAGACATATCCCTCCTCCGTCCGCTCATCGAAAATACGCATCAAGGATCGGGTCGCGCGCACGAATGTCTGCCGCAGGGCCATAGGATCCTCGGTGGTCACTTTTTCTGGGTCAAAAAGGACGATCAGGTCAATGTCGCTCGAATAATTAAGTTCATGAGCACCCAATTTTCCCATTCCCAAGACGAAATATCCGGAACCAAGATTTGGATTTTCTTCATTATTAAGCGATAGGGCGCCCTGCGCGGCCGCTGTGCGGAGAAGATGCGCCGTGGCGACGTTGGTCGCGATGTCGGCGAATTTGGACAGGCTCCCGGTTATGCGATGTAAAGGCCACTGACCGGTGATATCCGCAATTGCCGTCAATAACGCGATACGCCTCCGTGCACGACGCAGCGTCGACATGATTTGATCTTGCCCGTCATCGGCGGCGAGGAAGGGGCTGAGCGCGTTCACGACATCGCGAAAAGCCGTGTCTGGCCCATTCGCGAGCAATTCAGGTAAAAACTCAATCTCGTTTAACAGGCATTGACCAAGAAATGGGCTATTACCGAAAATCGCTTCCAGAAACCTGCGTCCATCGGTGTCTTGAATTAAGTCCGTGATGAAGGCCGGTGGAGCGCCATTTCCGCCAGCTCTTTCCATCAACCGCTCAATACCGATCTCGGCGCGGCCTGATTGACCCGCGGCGGGTAATTTCTTCGGATCGAAAGGCAAACTCAAAGCAGACATGGATCAAGGTCCCGAAATGACCAAATTTGGTTCTATTGCTAGGAACGCGTTCTAAACTGTTTATATTGGTTTATGTAACGAAGGAACGGCGCGCAAGGTGATCCGGCGTACATCGAAGTTATTTTTGGAATTCCTCGCTGGCTTAGTCGCGGGCGGGGTTATTTTAACGTTGGCTGGCGCATGGTGGCTTTCAAGCGGCCCTATCGCTTTGACTTTTTTGACGCCATATATCGAGCAAGCGCTATCCCCCGATGACAGTACGATCGCGGTTGAGATCGAACAGACCGAACTGCAATGGGCGGGATGGGATCGCGCCGTGGATCTCCGGGTCACCGATGTGCGGGTCCTGGACATTCAACGCCGCATCATTGCGGAATTGCCGCAAGTCACCCTTGGGTTGTCTCTTAAGGCGATGTTGCGGGGGAAAATTGCACCGACATATTTCGAAATTATTCGGCCCAGTGTTTTGGCCGTGCGCAATGAAGATGGCAGCTTCGCCGTCGGGTTGGCCAGGCACCTCGATGGAAGTGGCAAAAAATCTGAACGCGAGAACGTCGTTCTAGAGAGATTAATCTCTGAATTGCTTTCGGAACCAGATGTCGCTCGTCCGCTAGGCTATTTGAAACGAGTCAGTATTTTGGAGGGCGAGCTGTTCGTTGACGACCGCATGTTGAAGCGGGTTTGGAATGCACCACGGGCAAATATCGACCTTGAGCGCAATCGCATCGGGATGAGCGCGAATGCGGATATAGACTTAGAATTGGACGGGAAAAGCAGCCGCGTTACGGGCAACGCTGTATATGCGACGGAAAGTGGAACTATTGATGCGACACTGAATTTCGCGGATCTGGATCCGTCCCCCTTCTTGCGCGGTGCAGGGCATGACAGTGCGCTGCGTTTGGCTGAATTAGAGCTCCATCTGGCCGGGTCGCTTGGGTTTCGCATGATGAGTGACGGTTCGGTTCGAGCTCTCCGTTTCGATGTCGATAGCGAAGCCGGCGCGGTAAACGGCGAAGTCGCCATCGGCGATGACGGTTACGGTGTTTCCGCCACATTTACCGTTAGTCAATTGCGGCCCGCTTTCTTTTCGGCGGCGTTCGAGGAATTGTCGAAAACGATGGCTATCGAAGCTTCCATCGATGGGCAAATCACGGTTTTCGGCGCGACGGACGGCACGATCTTTTCTATGGGGTTCGATCTCAATAGCGGACCTGGAAGTGTCCATCTGCCGCAGATATACGGCAAACCCATAACCGTGAAAAAAGCACAAATTCGCGGCCAAGCCACGGATAGCTTCCGTCAGATACGCCTGGAGGAAGTGGGAATAGAACTGGAACAGGGTGAGGTAACGGCGCGCGCGGTTTTGACACGACTGGGCGACGATTTAAATCTGCGCCTTGACGGCGGTGTGGCTAGGGTTTCAGCGCCAATGCTGCATCGGTATTGGCCGGCCAAGCTGGCAAAAGACGCACGGGATTGGGTCCTGAGTCATATTCGCAAGGGGTTTGTAGAAGATGCCAGCATCAGCATGGTGGCACGGTTTTCCGAAAAAAATAAAAAACGGGTCGAAATCGGATCGTTGAACGGTTCAATTCGCGTGAGAAATGCCGAGGTCGACTATTTCCCCCCGCTAACACCCGTCAGCGGGGTCGCCGCGGATATGACATTTACCGACAAACGATTCGATATCGCTGTGAGTGATGGTCGCCTTCGCGAACTTCGTGTTGACGAGGGAAGCGTTGTTATCACAGGGCTCGATGTCGAAGATCAGGATATATCGATCGATCTTGTCGTACGGGGACCACTGGGCTCGGCGCTTGCCGCCCTGGACAGCGACCCTCTTCAATTTGTTTCCGGCCTTGGCATAAACGCTGCGTCTATTTCGGGCCAAACCGCCGCGCGGGTGGTTTTCGACTTTCCCATATCGAAATCGCTAACAATTAGTCAGGTCGCCGTCGCGGCGGGCGCTACGTTGCGTGGTGTGGCACTTGAAAAAGGCCCCTACGGGATCGCATTGATGGACGGTGCGCTGGAACTTCAACTGACTGGCGCTGGCATGACGGTGTCTGGTGATGCGAAACTGAACGGGGTTCCGTTAAAGCTGGCGTGGCGGGAAAACTTTTCGAAGACAGAGACTTTCGATAGACGCTTCACGTTGAGTGGTGTTTTAGATCCAGAACAACGACGAAACCTTGGCCTCGGCGTGGTTCCGGGCGTCGGCGGAACCGTATCGGGCGAAGTAAGCTATACCGTATTTCCGGGTGGCCGAAGCGAGATCGTTTCCCAAATTGATCTCACCGAAGCAATACTTGACTTCCCCTATATCAAATGGCGCAAGCCTGCAAAGATCGCTGGGACCGCGTATGTGTTTGCGATGACGCCGAAGGATGGGCCAACCGTCGTGGAAGACCTTCGGGTGGAGTCGGCCGATTTGCGCCTTGCCGCGCGCGCGGAAATATCCGAAGACTTGAAATCCTTGCACCTTGTCGAATTTCGCAACCTTGAATTTTCTGGCAATAAAATGCAGGGCCGTATTGCGTTTGACGACGACGGCGGCCTCGACATAGACGTGACGGGTGAACGGTTGGATGTCGCGCCATATTTGAATAGCGATGATGACGTTGATGCGCCCGCATTCGACCCAGGACAGGCTCTTCGCATTCGGGCGCAATTCGCAAACATCCTGCTCGGAGAGGGCGGCGGGTTGAATGATGTTAGAGCCGGATTGGTAAATGATGGGCTGGCTTGGCGGCAGATTTCCATCGATGCGGGTACCAACGGTGGCTCTCGATTATCGGTAAATTTCGTGCCAAAAGGAGATGGGGCAACACTATCGATTTCGACGGCTGATGCGGGATTGGCTTTGCGAGCGGCCAATTGGACCGACCGATTAAAGGGCGGTGAACTCTTGGTGAGGGGAACGCAAGCCATGCCGGGAGCGCCAATAACCGGTGAATTTAAGCTGCAAAATTTTAAGGTCACCGATGCGCCGGCGCTGGCTCGCGTCCTGCAGGTGCTTTCGTTAACAGGTATCTTTTCCGCTCTTAATCAAGAAGGCCTCGATTTTGTCACTTTCGACGGCAGTTTTCGATATTATGGTGGCGCGCTTGAGATCAAGAATGCACGGGCATTTGGATCTTCCATTGGTATTACCGCCGAAGGCGCAGTCTATATTTCCGAGGAAACGGCTGATCTAAGCGGGACGGTGGTTCCCGCCTATACGATCAATAGCGTGTTTGGGAAAATTCCACTCATTAATTGGCTTAGCGGCGGCGAGAATGAAAGCCTCTTTGCCGCCAATTACGTTGTTAAGGGCAGGCTCGAAAACCCTCGTGTTTCGGTCAATCCATTGTCGGCGTTAGCGCCGGGATTCCTGCGAAAATTAATCGGAAGCGATGTTAAGCCGCTAACCGGTGAGGATGCCGCCACACCCTCGCAATAAAATACTTTTCCAGGTTAAACGGGCCGGACCAATGCGTGGCGTTTTCGCCCGGCGGAAAGCTTGATCACACCGTCTGAATTAACTTCGGCCGTTGTTACCATCGTTTTCTCGTTTTCGATCCGAAGATCGTTGATGCGTCCACCACCGCCCTTGATCAGACGGCGCGCTTCACCATTACTTGCCACAAGGCCGGCGCGCCGTATGAGCTCGTAAGCAAGAATGCCGGTCGAGATTTCGCTGAGTGGTACGTCCACACTTGGCAAATCCTCACCATGCGCGCCTTCCTCGAATGTCTTGCGCGCGGTTTCAGCCGCCGCCAAGGCTGCCGTTTCGCCATGGCAGAGTTTTGTTGCTTCGTGGGCTAGGGTTTTTTTCGCTTCGTTAAGTTCCGCGCCCTGCAAAACCTCGAGCCGCGCGATCTCATCAAGAGGTAAGTCGGTAAATAGCTTGAGAAAGCGGCCAACATCATCGTCATGCGTGTTGCGCCAATACTGCCAGTATTCATACGCGGAAAGCCGTTCGCTATTCAGCCACACCGCGCCGTCCGCGGTTTTGCCCATTTTAGCACCGCTTGCGGTGGTGAGCAGGGGGCTGGTTAATCCAAACAGTTCGACCTGATCGAGACGCCTTCCCAAATCAGCGCCGCTCACGATATTTCCCCATTGATCCGAACCACCCATTTGCAGACGACATTGATACCGTCGCGACAGTTCCAAGAAATCATAGGACTGCAAAACCATGTAGTTGAATTCGAGGAAAGACAGTGGTTGTTCGCGTTCCAAACGCAATTTGACCGAATCAAATCCCAACATGCGATTGACCGAGAAATGGCGGCCGTAGTCGCGCAAGAAATCGATGTAGGAAAGACTGTCCAGCCATTCGGCATTGTTGGCTAAAAAGGCGTCGGTTGGGCCGTTCCCGAAGGTTAGGAATTTTTCGAATACGCCCCTGATACCGGCGATATTGTCGCCGATTGCCGCCTCGCTCAGTAATTGTCGTTGGGTATCCTTGCCGGAAGGGTCGCCGACCTTCGTCGTGCCGCCACCCATCAGGACCAGGGGGCGATGGCCGGTGCGCTGTAAAAGGCGTAATAGCATTATAGGCACGAGACTACCGGCATGCAGGGAATCGGCGGTTGCGTCGAATCCGATATAGGCCGTGAGGATTTCGCGGCACGCCAAAGCGTCAAGCGCGTCCAAATCCGTGCATTGATGGAGGAACCCGCGTGCGATAGCGGCTTGCAGGAACTCGGATTTTGGTTCAGTCATCTAAAATATCCTATTGACCCAAATCGCAAAAACACCCAATGAGTTTTGCGCCGACCCTTTCGGTAAAGGTGCTTGCTTGAGCCGCGGTCGTTTATCACAATCCGCGGATGCGGACAAACGCGATGGATAATGTGTTGGGAGCGGGGACATGAGCGAGAGGGAAGAACCCGTCCTCGCACTCGGCTTGATGAGTGGGACGTCGATCGATGGCGTCGACGCTGCATTGCTTTGGACGGATGGCCGCGCTATCGCCGAGCCGCGTGGTTCCTTGACGTTACCCTATGATGACGCACTGCGGGCGGCGTTGAGAACGGCGATTGATCAAGCGGAAATGATGCCGAATGTTAATTCGGTGGAGCGCGCCATGACCTTGGCACACGCCGACGCTATCGAGGCGCTGCTTCGTCAGGAAGGGCTACCACCCGACAAGGTTCGGGTCGTTGGATTTCACGGCCAGACACTGTTGCACCGACCCGAAGCCGGTCTGACCTGGCAAATCGGTGACGGTGGAATGCTTGCGATCGCGTGCGAAATTGATGTTGTTTCGGATTTTCGCGCCGCGGATATTGGCGCCGGCGGTGAGGGGGCGCCGCTTGCACCCATATTTCATGCCGCGTTGGCGTCCAGCCTCCCAAAGCCGCTAGCGGTACTTAACGTTGGCGGTGTCGCGAACGTTACATGGATAGGAGATGACGGCGCGTTGTTGGCATTCGATACGGGGCCAGGAAATGCGATGATCGACGATTGGTGCCAGGCGCATTTTGGCGATTCCTATGATGAGGATGGGAAGCTGGCGGCGTCGGGAGCCGTTGATACCAAAATCCTTCATCGGCTGCTGGAGAACCCATACTTCGAACGGGTCCCTCCAAAATCTCTTGACCGCAATGCGTTCCCAAGTGAGCTCGTGGAAAATCTATCGCCGGAGGATGGCGCCGCGACATTAGCTGCCTTCACCGCGCTTTCGGTAGCTTGTGCCGCGCGGCATTTTCCCAGGCCCGTCAAACGTTGGCTGGTTTGCGGGGGTGGCCGTCATAATTCAGATTTAATGCGGCGGTTTCGAAACGAATTAGATGCGCCTGTGGAACCCGTCGAGACGGCGGGATGGAATGGCGATGCCTTGGAAGCGCAGGCATTCGCCTATCTCGCGGTTCGCTCGCGGCAGGGATTGCCAATTTCATTTCCCGCCACCACGGGAGTCTCGCGCCCGCTCACAGGCGGGCAATTCGACCCCGCCATTCTTTAATCGCGGCGATTCTTAGCGGTTCGACATCCGTTTCACGATGAAATTTCGGTGGTCGCGGTGTCGATATAGTCACCGACATGATCGACAAGCTTTTCCATTGCGCCGTGGAAAAAATGATTTGTGCCCGGAATAATTCGGTGATCGATTGTCACGCCCTTCTGTTGACGTAGTTTCTCGATTAATTTTTCGACCGAATCCGGTGGCACGACCTCATCCTTGTCACCCTGGACGACCAGACCCGAGGCCGGACATGGTGCGAGAAACGAAAAATCATACATATTGGCCGGCGGCGCGATAGAGATGAAACCGCTAATCTCCGGCCGCCGCATCAGCAACTGCATACCTATCCAGGCGCCGAAGGAAAAGCCGGCGATCCAGCATTGTGGCGAGTCGGCGTTGTTGCCTTGAAGCCAGTCCAGGGCCGAGGCTGCATCGGACATTTCCCCTTCACCGCGCGAGAATGTGCCTTGTGAGCGGCCGACGCCTCGAAAATTGAAGCGAAGACACGAGAAGCCACGTTGTGCGAACGCATGATAGAGCGAATAGACGACCTTGTTATTCATCGTACCCCCATGCTGAGGATGGGGATGCAAGAACAGTGCGATTGGCGCGTTGGGCGTTTTCGAATGAAAATACCGGCCTTCGATGCGCCCTTCCGGGCCATTTATGGTAACTTCTGGCATGGGTTCTCCGGCTGAATTCTGAATTCAAGAGGTTATTTGATTGTGGCGTAAATCTGTATTCCTGGGTTGGAAGTCTGTTTATCCTTGCCAACCTATTGTTTAGCAAGGATAAACAGTTCTACGTAATCTTGACTGTCTGAGTTGGGCACTTATATCCTAAAATACAGCGATTGCTTATAACATAAGCATGGTGGGCGATGTTCAATACTATTCGCGAAGAAATTCAAGGGATAATGGCGCGAGACCCGGCGGCGCGCTCGACGCTTGAGGTCATTCTTTGTTATCCAGGCTTTCATGCCGTCATCGCGCATCGGCTTTCAAGTTGGCTTTGGCGTCATGGCTGGCGTGTCTTTGGTCGCGCTGTGTCGCAGTTGGGACGTTTCCTGACAGGGATCGAAATTCATCCAGGCGCGAATATCGGAAAGCGATTCTTCGTTGATCATGGGATGGGAGTCGTCGTGGGCGAAACCGCGGAAATTGGCGACGATGTGACGCTCTACCATGACGTGACGCTCGGTGGCGTTTCGCCGGCGGTTGATTCTGAACGGCAACGTAATCAGAAACGGCATCCAACGCTTGAGGATTCCGTGATCGTCGGTTCGGGAGCGCAAATACTAGGACCGATCACCATCGGCAAGGGGGCTCGTGTGGGCGCGAATTCCGTTGTGACCAAGGACGTTCCGAACGCGGCGACCGTTGTCGGTATTCCCGGTCGTGCGGTTGTTCGGTCTTCCGCCGGAGATCCGGAAAAATTTGCCCCTTATGGGACGCCGATGGGGGATGTTCCGGATCCGGTTGTTCGCGCCTTGGACGGGCTCATGGATCAAGTCACCTTGTTAAAGGCGCGTATCGAGGAATTGGAGAGTCGGGACACTACCTACCCCACATCAGGTTCGGCGATCGGTTTCGAAGAAGAAGGCCAGGGCGCTACGCCACCAAACGAAAAATAGACGTTATCTAAAGCGCGGCGCGCGCGGGCGGCTGAAGAGATTGGAAGGATGTTAGGGTGCGCTTGAGTACAAAAGGACGCTATGCCGTTATGGCGATGGTTGATTTGGCAATGCATGGGGAGGGCAAACCAGTCGCGCTCGCCGATATCGCATCGCGCCAGGAAATCTCCTTGTCGTATCTTGAACAACTGTTTGCAAAGCTCAGAAGGGGCGGACAGGTAACCAGTGTCCGTGGTCCTGGCGGCGGTTATCTACTTGCACGGGGCGCGGAAGAAATGCGTATTTCGGATATTATTCTTGCCGTCGACGAACCAATCCGGGCAACGCGGTGCAGCCCCGGCTCACCAAAGGGGTGTACGGGGACGTCGGGGCGCTGCACGACCCATGATTTGTGGGAAGAATTGAGCAACCAGATCCATTTATTCCTGAATTCAGTTTCGATAGCGGACGTGTGTGAGCGACGCGTGTTAGGCACGAGTGGTTTTCTGTATCGTGAAGCATTGCCTGTCGCGGAAGCGCACTAGGCAAACACCAGCAACGTTATGAATGGAAATGCCGAGCAGATGAACGGGCCGGCTTATCTTGATCACAACGCGTCCTCTCCCATGTGGCCCGAAGTGGCGACCACGATGATGGATTTGATGCGTCATCCCGGCAATGCCTCCTCGGTGCACGGATTTGGCCGTAAATATCGACAGTATGTGGAAGACGCCCGAGAGGAAGTGGCGGCCTTGGTGGGGGCTTCCGCCGGTCGTGTTATATTTACCAGTGGTGGTACCGAAGCCAACAATCTGGCGTTAAATGGCTGCGGCCGGTCAATTGTATTGGCTTCCTCGATCGAGCATGACTCGGTTCTCCATGCGGGCGAGGGAATACGGTCTTTGCCGGTCGGATCAGATGGTGTCATCGATCAAATACGGCTTGAGGCCGCGCTAACCGAAGCCGCGGAGCCAGTGGTAATATCGGTCATGCTCGCCAACAACGAAACCGGTGTTGTTCAACCCGTCGCCGATGTCGTTGCGTGTGCCGCGGAACATGGCGCGATCGTGCATACGGACGCGGTTCAAGCAGCGGGCCGAATTGTGGTTGATGCGGTAGGGCTCGGTGTCGATATGGTGACGCTATCCGCGCATAAGATTGGCGGTCCACAAGGCGTTGGCGCCTTGATCCTCGGCCGGGATTTGCCCATTTCGGCGCGGATTCGTGGCGGCGGTCAGGAACGTGGACGTCGCGCGGGTACCGAAAATATGGCCGGTATCGCTGGGTTTGGCGTCGCCGCGCGGCTAGCCCGAGAGAATATTGAAAATATGAAGCCGGTCGGCCAATTGCGCGATGAAATGGAAAAACGGTTGCGTAAAGCAATTCCGGACGTCGCGGTGTTTGGCGATAAAGTCGAACGATTGCCAAATACCAGCTGTTTTGCAATTCCGGGATTGCGCTCTGAAACGCAAGTCATGGCACTTGATCTCGCCGGGCTCGCGGTAAGTGCGGGTTCGGCTTGTTCCTCTGGCAAGGTGACGCCGAGCCATGTCTTGCGGGCCATGGGTGTATCCGAGACGTTAGCCGGCTGCGCTATTCGTGTCAGTTTTGGTCAGGACAACAGGTTGGATGATATTGAGCGGCTTGTCGCTGAGCTTGTCGCGCTATACCGCCGCGTTGGCAAGCGACCGGCTGATGCGGCCTGAGGACTGTTCCATGGCGAAAATGATTTTCATTGAACCGGACGGCGTGCGAAAGGAAGTCGAGGCGCCAATCGGATCGACGATTCTCGAAATAGCGCACCGAAACAACATCGACATCGAAGGAGCTTGTGAAGGCGCAATGGCCTGCTCGACCTGCCATGTCATCGTTGATCCCGAATGGCACGGTAAATTACCACCGCCGGATGAGGATGAAGAGGACATGCTCGACCTGGCGGCCAATTTGACACGCACTTCCCGACTGGGTTGTCAGATTACGATTACCGAGGCGTTGGACGGCTTGACCGTCCGCCTGCCCAGCGAAACGCGAAACATGCTGATTTCCTAGGACTGGTCCGATGGCAAAATTCGAACTTTTCGAGACGTTGAAATCTGCGTGCCATGCGCAGTGGGAGGCTTATACCCGACATTCATTTGTTGTGGGGCTGGGCTCGGGAACATTATCGGAAACGGCATTTCGATATTATCTGCAACAGGATTATCTGTTTCTAATTCATTTCGCCCGCGCCTATGGCCTCGCTGCCTTCAAGGCGGAAGATCTGGAGGAGTTGCGAGCCGCCGCCGGCGCGGTTTCTCAGATCGTCGATGGGGAAATGGCGCTTCATGTCGGCTATTGCGGACAATGGGGAATCGGAGAGGCGGAAATGGCGGCGATGCCGGAAGATCCGGCGAACATGGCCTATACCCGCTATGTCATGGAGCGCGGCCTGGCTGGCGATTCACTCGATTTAGCCATCGCCTTGGCACCTTGCATCATAGGATATGCTGAAATCGGTGCCTGGTTGGCCCAGAATGCTTCCGCCCGGGGGGAGGTTAACCCTTACTGGGAATGGATCGATACTTATGCCGCTCGGGATTATCAACAGGTTGCCTGGGCACATGCGGCGCAATTGGACCGTTTGATGGCGCGCAGAGGTGGCCCTGGACGCATGGATAGCCTCATCCGGACCTTTGGCGATGCGACAAGGTTGGAGGTCGGATTCTGGCAGATGGGCATCGACGCGGCTGGATAGCGTGATTTCCGACACGGATTAACAAAAAAATTTATCGCCGGGCTTGAAATTCATAAGCAAATAGAACATTTTCTAATCCGAACCAAATAAGTACGGATTGGAAGCGGTGTGCTGAAGCTAAGCCGAATGATCGACTACGGCGTGGTTATTCTCTCGCAAATGTCCTATCGGCGTGAAGAGATCGCGACGGCGCCCGAACTGGCCGAGGCTACCGGGCTGCCGGCACCAATGGTCAGTAAGGTTATGAAATCCCTGGCACGCAGCGATCTCGTGATCTCGCACCGCGGCGTTCGCGGTGGATACACGCTGTCGAGAGGGCCGGAAGATATTTCCGTAGCGTCGATTGTAGAGGCGCTGGAAGGGCCGGTGGCTCTGACCGCATGCGTTGATGCATCAGATGCGCATTGTCGAGTCGAAAGCCTGTGTCCGATCCGGGGTGGTTGGGAAAAGGTCAACGACGCGATACGGGGTGCGCTGGAAGCGGTTTCGTTAGCCGATCTCCTTTATTCGGGGTTCGATGATCTAGGGAAGGTGGAGGTAAAGCCTTCAGTCGAAACACGAGGGCGGGCGTAGATATGGCGATAAGTTCCGAAACACTTGAACAAGTACGCTCGGTTTCCGATGACGGGTACAAGCATGGCTTCGTTACCGACATTGAGATGGAATCCGCGCCGAAAGGTTTGAGTGAAGACATTGTTCGATTTATTTCGGCTAAGAAGAACGAGCCGGAATGGCTGCTGGAATGGCGCCTTAAGGCCTACCGGCATTGGTTGACGATGCCTGAACCCGAGTGGGCGAAAGTTTCGTTTCCGAAGATCGACTACCAGGATTCCTATTATTTCGCGGCGCCGAAGTCTGACAGCGACAAGCCAAAAAGCCTGGATGAAGTCGATCCTAAGCTGCTCGAAACCTATGAGAAGCTTGGTATTCCGCTGCGCGAACAGGAAATGCTGGCGGGCGTTGCCGTTGACGCGGTGTTCGACAGCGTGTCCGTCGCGACGACCTATAAGAAAAAGCTCGAGGAAGTCGGCGTTATTTTTTGTTCCTTCTCGGAGGCGGTACAGAACCACCCCGAATTGGTGCAAAAGTATCTGGGCTCGGTCGTCCCCTATGCCGACAACAAGCACGCGACCCTGAATTGCGCGGTCTTCACCGACGGTTCCTTTGTTTACATTCCCAAAGGCGTTCGTTGCCCCATGGAGCTGTCGACCTATTTTCGCATCAATGCGGAGAATACGGGACAGTTCGAACGCACGCTGATTATTGCCGATGAAGGTTCCTACGTCAGTTATTTAGAAGGATGCACCGCCCCTCAACGGGACGAGCATCAATTGCATGCGGCCGTTGTTGAATTGGTGGCGCTGGACGATGCGGAAATTAAATACTCAACCGTTCAGAACTGGTATCCGGGCGACGAGGAAGGTCGAGGCGGTATTTACAATTTCGTTACCAAACGCGGTGCATGCCGTGGCCGCAATTCAAAAATCGCGTGGACGCAGGTCGAAACCGGATCCGCGATTACCTGGAAGTATCCGAGCTGTTTGCTGATCGGCGATAATTCCGTTGGTGAGTTCTATTCGGTGGCGATCACCGCCAACCGGCAACAGGCGGACACCGGCACGAAGATGACCCATATTGGCAAGAACACCAGTTCGACGATTATCTCCAAGGGCATTTCGGCGGGACGGGCGGATCAGTGTTACCGGGGCCTCGTGAAAGTCTTGGCCAGTGCCGAGGGCGCTCGGAACTTCACGCAATGCGACAGCCTGCTGATTGGCGATGAGTGTGGTGCGCATACCGTGCCTTATATTGAAACCAGCAATCCGACGGCGCGCGTTGAACACGAAGCGACCACGGCGAAAATCAGCGAGGATCAGCTTTTCTATTGTTTGCAGCGTGGCTTGACCGCTGAGGAAGCCGTGTCAGTCATCGTGAATGGCTTTTGTAAGGAAGTCATGAAGACCTTGCCGATGGAATTTGCCGTCGAAGCGCAGAAGCTGATTGGGATTAGCCTTGAAGGCAGCGTCGGCTAAGTGGCCGCGGAAAAAGTGTGTCAGGAGTGAGTTGAACATGTCATTGCTCGAAATTCGCGACCTTCATGCCACGGTGGATGGCAAGGAAATTTTGAAGGGTGTCGATTTGGTCATGGAGCCGGGTCAGGTGCATGCGATCATGGGACCGAACGGGTCCGGGAAAAGCACGCTTTCCTATGTGCTTTCTGGACGGGATGGCTATGAAGTCACCTCAGGGGAAGTGCTGTTTGACGGCAAGGATTTGCTGTCTCTCGACGCCGACGAGCGCGCCCGTTCCGGTTTGTTTCTCGCCTTTCAGTATCCGGTTGAAATTCCCGGTGTCGCGACCACGACGTTCTTGAAAACCGCGATAAATGCTGTTCGTGTGCACCGTGGCGAAAGCGCGCTAGATGCCATGCAGTTTCTAAAATTCGTGCGCGAAAAAGCGAAGGACCTGAACGTCAACGACGACATGTTGCGGCGGCCCTTGAACGTTGGCTTTTCCGGTGGTGAAAAGAAACGCAACGAGGTCCTTCAAATGGCGGTGCTCGAGCCGAAGCTCGCGGTGCTTGACGAGACCGATTCCGGTCTCGATATCGACGCGCTCAAGATTGTTGCCGATGGCGTCAACCGGTTGCGTGCGGCGGACCGCGGCATGCTCGTGATCACGCACTATCAGCGTTTACTGGATTACATCGTCCCGGACCGCGTTCATATTCTCGCAGGTGGGAAGATCGTCCAATCCGGTGACAAGACGCTCGCACTTGAGTTGGAAGAAAAAGGGTACGCATCTTTTGTTGGCGCCGAGGCGGCATAGAGATGGCGCACGACGCACCCTTTTTGGATCAGTTCGAAATGGTCTCCGCTCGGTTGCCGGGGGTCGGTACGGCGTGGCTCGACCAACTTCGCAGTGATGCGTTGAGTCGTTACGAGACGCTAGGAATACCCACGCCGCGAACCGAAGCCTGGAAATACACCAACCTGCGCCGGCTCGCACGGGCCGGTTTCGTGGCCGCTGAAGCGGGCGATGCGACCGATGCGCTCGCCATACCCGAAGGCGTAACCGAATTGGACGGCGCCTATGTCGCGGTCTTCGTGAACGGCCGCTATTCCGCGTCATTGTCGTCGCTGGACAATCTTCCAAGAAATGCGGAAGTCGGAAGTTTGGCCGCAAAGATCGCCGAAGACCCCGCGTCGCTTGAAAGCCAGCTTGGCCGTCTAGGCGATTACTCGTCGTTACCGATGGCGTCGCTGAATACCGCCCTTATGGCGGACGGTCTTTATTTCCGGCTGGCGGATGGCGTTGCGCTTGATCGACCCTTGCATGTCGTCTCGATCGGGCAGGCGGATGAAGAACCGTTATCGTTTCATCCACGTCATTTGATTTCGCTGGGTGATGGCAGTACGGCGACCATTGTCGAGAGCCATGTCGGTTCGGGTGCCTATTTCAGCAACGGCGTTTCGGAAATTGCCGTCGGCCAAGGCGCGGTCTTGAACCACTACAAACTTCAAAATGAGGGACCGGAAGCATTCCATCTGTCGACGAACATGGTTCGTTTGGATGACCGTGCGATATATGACGGGTTCGTGCTTCAGACAGGTGCACGGCTGGCGCGAAACGAAATCAAGGCTCATCTGGGTGAACGGGTGGAATGTCGGTTAAATGGCGCTTACCTAGGGTCCAACGAACAACATATCGATAACACGACCTTTATTGATCATGCCGCCCCGAACAGTAGTTCGCGTGAGGTTTATAAGGGTGTCTTGGATCAATCCGCCCGTGGCGTGTTTCAAGGAAAAATACTTGTTCGCAAGGACTCGCAAAAAACTGATGGGCATCAACTGAACAAGACGTTGCTGTTGTCGCCCGGTACGGAAATCGACACGAAGCCGGAGCTGGAAATTTACGCCGACGATGTAAAATGCAGCCATGGCGCCACGACCGGCGAGTTGGAAGAAGAATCGCTGTTCTATCTGCGCACTCGCGGGATCGACCGGGAAACGGCGAGGGGTATGCTTGTTGCCGCGTTCATTGGCGAAGCACTGGATGAAATACAAACGGAGGCGCCGCGTGTGGCGTTTCAGGCAATCGTGAATGGCTGGCTAGACCGGCGAGACCAAGGGTAGGGAATGGAACTATGAACGACACCGCACATGCGATGCCGGTGGAAGAGACCAACATCGATTATGACGTCGAGGGATATCGACGTGACTTTCCCATTCTGAGTGAACAGGTCCACGGTAAACCGCTTGTCTATCTTGATAGCGCGGCCTCGGCACAGAAACCGCGCCAGGTTATCGACGCGGTCCGCTACGTTTATGAGCATGAATATGCGAATGTGCATCGCGGCGTTCATTACATGTCGGAACATGCGACAGAGGCCTATGAAGGCGCACGCACAAAAGCGCAGAAGTTCCTAAACGCTAAACATGCGCACGAAATCATTTTTACCCGGAACTCGACCGAAGCCATCAATCTGGTCGCGGCGACTTATGGCCGCCGGTTCCTCGAACCGGGTGACGAAATCATTATCTCGATCATGGAGCATCACTCGAACATTGTGCCGTGGCAGATGGTGCGCGACGAGAAAGGGCTCGTGCTCAAAGCCGTGCCGGTTTCCGATGATGGTGAATTTTTGATCGACGAGTTCAAGAAGCTACTGACGCCGAAGACAAAATTGGTGGCCATTACCCACACCTCCAACGCCTTGGGCACGGTTACGCCGGTGGCGGAGATCACGCGCCTCGCCCACGATGTTGGTGCCAAGGTGTTGATCGACGGCAGTCAGGCCGTGGTTCATATGCCTGTTGATGTCGATGCGCTGGATTGCGATTTTTATGTCTTTACCGGCCATAAGCTTTATGGACCGTCCGGTGTCGGTGTCCTGTACGGCAAGGAAGAAATACTTAACGCGATGCCACCGTTCCTCGGCGGCGGCGAGATGATCTCTCGCGTAACGATCGAGGAAAGTACGTGGGCCGGGCTGCCGAATAAGTTCGAAGCCGGTACGCCAATGATCGCGCAGGCAATCGGTCTTGGCGCGGCCATCGATTATGTCTCCGAAATTGGAATGGAAAGAATTGCCGCGCATGAGCAGGCGTTACTGCTCTACGCAACGCAACAGCTAACGTCGATTCCGGGGTTGAAGATCTTTGGTACCGCGCCGGGCAAGGCTGCGGTTATCTCATTTGCATTGGGCGATGCCCATCCGCATGACATCGCCACGATTATCGACCGTGCGGGGGTCGCATGCCGAGCCGGGCATCATTGTGCACAGCCATTGATGGACCGTATGGGGGTGCCGGCGATGACACGGGCATCATTCGGCCTCTATAACACGCGGGCCGATGCCGATGCGCTGGTCGAGGCGCTTGAGTTTACACGGGAGTTTTTAGGCTGATGTTGGATGACCTTCGCGAGTTATATCAAGAAGTTATACTTGATCATGGCAAGAGTCCGCGGAATTTTCGTGATGTAGAAGACGCAACCAGTCACGCACATGGCGCCAATCCGCTCTGTGGTGATCAGCTCGTAGTGTATTTGCGGGTCGATGAAGGCGGGAAGATCGAAGATATCTCGTTTGTGGGAAAAGGATGCGCTATTTCGGTTGCTTCCGCGTCGATGATGACGGAACTGGTCCAAGGTAAAACCGTAGTTGAAGCAAAGGAAATGTTTCGACGGTTTCACGAAATGTGCACGAGAGACGACGTGGTCGACGATGCAGGACTGCTGGAAGACGAACTGGAGAAACTGAATGTTCTATCCGGTGTTCGCGCGTTTCCCGTCCGGGTAAAATGCGCCACGTTGCCCTGGCACACCATGAGTGCCGCAATCGAGGGCAAGGATGAAGCGAGTACGGAAGCTTGAGGTAGGAAGAAGGTATGTCGATGGAATATTCTCCCTTGGGCGGCTTCATGCCGACGCCATTGCCAGAAGATGGTCTGGCACATGCGGGCGCGCCGCTTGACCCGTCGGTACTGGTTGCCGAGCAAGCTGCGGTCATTGAGGGGGTTAAAACGGTTTATGATCCGGAAATACCCGTTAACATTTATGAATTGGGTCTCATATATAAATGTGAGATCGCTGAAAACGGTGATGTTGAAATAGATATGACATTGACGGCGCCGGCATGCCCGGTTGCCGGCATTCTGCCAGTTCAGGTTGCCGAAGCCGCGGCGGCGGTTCCCGGGGTCGGAGAGGTAACCGTTGAAGTGGTGTGGGATCCGCCCTGGGATCCTTCCCGGATGTCCGAGGCGGCGCGCGTTGAATTGGATATGTTTTAAGGTACGGATTTTGGAAGCGGAGTAAAATGATGGAAAGACCACAGGCGATGACATTAACGGACGCCGCCGTGACCCGTATCAAGGCGTTACTCGATGCGTCGGATAAGCCGGTGGTCGGGTTGCGCGTTGGCGTTAAAGCGCAAGGTTGTTCCGGCATGAGCTATTTTGTCGAATATGCCGAGAAAGAACTCCCTTTCGAGGAAATTGTCGAGGATAAGGGCGTTCGCGTCCTTATCGATCCGGCGGCGACGATGTTTCTGATCGGTTCGGAAATGGATTATCGCGAGGACAAGCTACAATCCGGCTTTGTTTTTGATAATCCTAATGCAAAGGGTCATTGTGGGTGCGGTGAGTCTTTTCACGTCTGATTAAGCGCCGATACCGCCGCGACGCGGAATAAGAAAATCATGAATGGCCTGGATATTGATAAGCCCGTCGGGGAAACGCGCGTTGTCGTTGCGATGTCTGGTGGTGTCGATTCTTCGGTGACGGCGGCGTTGATGGCCGAAGCCGGCTATGACGTCATCGGTGTGACGTTGCAGCTCTACGACCATGGTGCCGCGGTCAGCCGCAAGGGGGCATGCTGCGCCGGGCAAGATATTTACGACGCACGCGCCGTCGCGGCGCGGCTTGGTATTCCACATTATGTGCTCGACTATGAAAGCCGATTCCGCGAGGCCGTAATCGATGATTTCGCTGACTCATACCTGCGCGGCGAAACACCAATTCCCTGTGTGCGCTGCAATCAGACGGTCAAGTTCCAGGATCTTCTTTCGACGGCGCATGATCTTGGGGCGGATGTGCTGGCGACGGGGCATTATGTGCGCCGAGAAACAACGCCGGAGGGGCCAATACTGCTCCGCGCGGTCGATGCTGGGCGAGATCAGAGCTATTTTTTGTTCGCAACGACGCATGAGCAGCTCGATTTTCTTCGTTTCCCTCTCGGCGGAATGGAAAAAGCGGATACGCGCATGCATGCCGAACGGTTCGATTTGCCGGTCGCATCAAAGCCCGACAGCCAAGATATCTGCTTCGTTCCGGAAGGGAACTATGCGCGAATTGTCGAGAAGCTGCGCCCCGAAGCGCACGCGCCGGGTGAGATTGTTGACCTTGGCGGAACTGTTTTGGGGCGGCACGCCGGCATCGTCAACTATACCATCGGTCAGCGCCGGGGACTTGGGCTTGGTGGCCGTCCGGAGGGCGAGGAACCACTTTACGTCATACGCCTTGATCCAAATGCCAAGCAGGTCATTGTCGGCCCCCGTCGCGCCTTGGGTGTCGAGCAGATTGAATTGGGGGCGTTGAATTGGCTGGGCGCGAATTCGGTTCCGCAAGGCGGAATCAGGTGCGCGGTCAAACTGCGTTCGACGATGTCACCGGTTTCCGCACGGGTTGAATTGCGGCCGGATGGTGACGCGGTGGTTTTCTTGGATGAACCGCAATTTGGTATTTCTCCGGGGCAAGCCTGTGTCATCTACCAAGATGAACGGGTTCTTGGCGGCGGCTGGATTTTGCGCAAGCCAGGCGCTCTTGCCGCCTGACATGCATTTCTGCGGGAATGTGTTGCGCCTGGTCGAGGATTTCCATGCCTGATTATGGATTTTTTATAGCGCATCTTCGCTTCGTGGCGGCGAAGACGGAAGTGTCAACACCGGAAATAGCCGCCATGGTCGCTGAACTTGGCCGCATCGCTGATGAAGTCGAAAAGACGGGTGAAACCATTGTGGAAAACGACAAACTACGTGTGGCGGCGCGTGGTTTGGCGGGCCTGGCTGGATTTCTGCAGGAAAGAATTTTACCGGAAGTCTTGGCCGCCGCGAACAGTTCTGGCGAGCGGCAGGTGCGTTGGGTGATCGATACGTCCATGGGTTTGATGGCGATGTTGACGACCCATGCGGAAACAGCGATGTCGGATGAGCCGCTTGCATTGCAACTTCCACCACCGCCTTAGTCGCCATGATGAGGTGTTGGCAATTCCGCAAGATTGTCATGGTGTGTTAACCATAATTTCAGTCATTCATCCGCGGTTGACACCAGCCTTCAGAATGCGTAATTGAAGCCGAACTCTGGCGGAGTAGCTCAGCTGGTTAGAGCACCGGAATCATAATCCGGGTGTCGGCGGTTCGAGTCCGCCCTCCGCTACCAGTTTGAAATCCCGAATCAAGTCGGATTCGGGTATGCGATTTGTCAAAGCGAGGCAAAGAGTATTGTGTTCCAGTATGTTGGCGGGCCGGGCCCATTTAGAATGAAGCGCGACATTCCCTCCAGAAATATTGGATTCCTAAGTTCGGACCCGTTCCGGACGCAGTCATCTTGCTATCCCGATGGAGGGAAAAAATGAAAGGCACCGTCAAGTGGTTTAATCATCAAAAGGGATTTGGCTTTATCGAGCCGGAGGACGGCGGTGGTGACGCTTTCGTCCATATCTCTGCCGTTGAACGTGCGGGGCTGCCAAGCCTCGACGAAGGCGCTAAGGTCGAATACGAACTGTCCGAAGGCCGTAACGGTAAGATGGCCGCTGATAATCTGAAGCTTCTCGACTGAAGCCAGAGCCAGGCTTGAAAGGGAGGGGGCCGGGCGTCCGTTGCTGGGTACCCTCCCATTTGCCTTAAACCCACTTATCGCTGATGGGTTAAGAAATTTTCTCGCCGAGCATTTTTGGTGTTTTCAGATAGCACGTCAACGCGACG
>JAJFJC010000023.1 GCA_021774385.1 Alphaproteobacteria bacterium | reverse complement strand
ATCGTTCTTGGCATTGCGAAAGCGGGGTTCCTATTTGACCAAGTAAGAATATCTTCCACGGCAGACGCGGTAACCGAAATTCGAGATAAATCGATACCAAGTGTATCCGAGGCAAAGTCCGCTGTTGAACACTCCTCTACGGTGAGTAGACCTAAGCGCGATATTGTGCGGCCTGGCTGGATCGCTCGAACTTATCGGTCACCGGAATTATCCCCATACACGCTACCGGAAAGAGATGTGGGAGCATTCGTTTTAGATGAAATCCGCTTTGACTTGCTGGCGCATGAAGGACACGGGATTTATCAACCTGGCTCCGCGGCCTATCGGTTGGAAGGGATGTATGCTGCCAAGCTTGCGGGCCAATACCAGTTTGGTATCGATGTAAAATATTTCGGGTACGACGCGCGAAAGCCTTTGGAGACGCGAAAATGCAAATTTAAACTTCGGATCGGCGACAAGTATATCGTCGAAGAAATTGTAAGTTTATCAAAGTCCACGCCGAAGAAATTTGTTACCGGTGCAGCCGAACTGCGACAGGGTCTTCATGACGCTGAAGCAATCATATTCTGCGAAATCGGCCCCTTACAGACGGGAGCGGACGTGAAAATTTGTTTGACGGTACGTGAGCCCGGTGCGGCTCGGTTTGTCGCTCGACGTGATGCTTTCGTGCATTACGCGGCAAGCGAAGTTGGCCCCGTACCTATAACGAAAACTAATTGAACTGTTATGCATAAATTTCTGCTTAAATGATGACAGGATAGTTGTATGAAACCTGTGCAATTAGACGCTTCTGCATCAAGTGCCCCCACTGTGTCCGAGAAATTGGCGCAGTTGCGAGCTTCTTATGCGGAAAGTTTGCCGCGTAAAATAATTGAAGTAGAAGCGGTTGCCGAAGCGCTTAGCACAAGGCTTTCCCCGGGAAACTCAGATCGGTCTCTGGCCGACCTTCGGAGCCGTACGCATAAATTAGCGGGTTCGGGCGCGACATTTGGATTTCCCGTCGTAAGTGATGTCGCCAGAGAATTGGAATTGATCGCCGATGGCGCGCTAAATTCCGGTGATGTTTTGTCTTGCGATGTAACTTCGAAAATTTCGGCCTTGGTTTTGGATTTGCGGGCCGCGCTCACGCATGGAATTGATACGCCATCGAACTCGGCTGTTCCATCCGAAGCGGCGGACGGAATGCGCCGACGGCTTCTTGAAGTCAGTGAAGCGCGACCAATTGTCTTGGTCGAAGACGATGTAGAACTTGCGGAGCAACTGAAGACGGAGTTGGAAAATTTTGGGTTTAGTGTCACCAATCTTCACGATCCGTCCTGTCTGAAGAAGGTGCTTAACCAATCAGATGTTGCCGCCGTCATCATGGATGTTGTCTTTGAGGGTGACGATCAAGTGGCGACGGATACGGTCCAGCAACTTCGAAGCGAAGGCGTCCTTCCGCAGCCTGTTTTATTTTTGTCCGGTAGAATTGATGCAAAAGCGCGTCTCGCGGCTGTCCGGGCGGGCTGCGATGCCTATTTGGCGAAACCTGTCTCGGTTACTGAACTCGTGGATACCTTGGACAGGTTCACGACCGACTACGATACCGAACCTGCTCGGGTCTTGATTATCGACGATGACTCCAGCATGGCCTGTTACCACGCGACCATCCTCAAAAGTGCTGGGATGATTACGGAGGTGGTTACGGATCCGCTTATGGCCTTGGAGGCGATCGACAATTTCTCGCCCGAACTCATTCTTCTCGATCTTTATATGCACGTCTGTAACGGCAGCGAACTCGCGATGGTAATTAGACAGGATCAGGCGCTGGCGGGGCTTCCAATCGTTTTCTTATCGAATGAACTCGAACTCGACAGCCAACTTGATGCGATGCGTCAAGGAGGAGACGATTTTCTGATCAAGTCGATTGAGCCCGCGCAGCTGATCAAAGCGGTGTCCTTGCGCGCGACACGGTTTCGTGCGTTACGCGCCTTGATGGTACGGGACAGCCTTACGGGACTTCTCGACCACAGCGCGACAAAGCAGGCACTCGATACCGAAATTGCCCGGGCTCAACGCAGCGGTGAGCCGCTAACCTTTGCCTTGATCGATCTAGATCATTTCAAGTCGGTCAATGACGAGTTCGGCCATCAGGCTGGCGACTGGGTCATTAAGAGTCTGGCCCGTTTGCTGAAGCAGCGCCTGCGTGGTTTCGATATTATTGGGCGCATGGGGGGAGAGGAATTTGCGGTCGTTCTCTCGGGCGCAGGTTTGGAAGCCGCGGGAAGGGTTCTCGATCAGATCCGCATGGCGTTTGCGGAGATAAAGCATCGAAGCGAAGACGATATTTTCCAGGTGACGTTCAGTTGCGGTGTTGCGGCATATTCCGATTACAAATCCGCGTCCTCACTGACCAACGCGGCTGACAAAGCCCTTTACGAAGCGAAATCGCAAGGCCGTAACCGGATCGTTTTAAGTGGTTAAAACGAAATAGAGGAAGCGCCGGTCAAATTTAAACGGCGGCGCTAATAAAGCGCCGCCGCTGCATTGGTTTTTGATTTTCAGCGCTTAATAGTGTGAAAACTGACCGGTTGCATCAGTTTGTTCTCCTGCGCTTCCAGTGCGCCGAGTTTAGCGCTTTCCTGAGTGTAGGCGATCCATTCGGGATCTTGCCACATCGCGGCGCGTTTTGCTTCGCGGTCACCGGCGTTTTCGTAGACCCAGATGTGAACGTACTGGTTCGGGTTTCCAGTTTCCGTCGTCATATAGGCGAGCGGTTCGCCGAGA
>JAJFJC010000220.1 GCA_021774385.1 Alphaproteobacteria bacterium | reverse complement strand
AGTCCCGTGAACGACGCTGTTTCGCAACTCGCTCGCGATGCCGGGCCGGCGCCGCTCGCGGCATTTCGGGAAGCGATCGATCGTTGCTTTTCGCAGGGAACAGTCGAAGAAATTCAGGTTGCGCTGGAACGTGAAAGTTCGCCTTGGGCGCAAAAGACATTACAAAATATGGCGACTAAATCGCCGACCAGCCAAAAGGTCGCCTGCCGTCAACTCCAGAAAGGGGCGGCGATGGGCTTCGATGATTGCATGGTCATGGAGTTTCGCATGAGCCAGCATCACATGGTGGGGCATGATTTTTTTGAAGGCGTCCGGGCGCTGATTGTCGATAAGGACAAGACGACCAACTGGCAACCTAACAATCTCGACAGTATCGATGATGCGATGATCGATGGGTTTTTTGAGCCGCTCGGCGCGGATGATTTGACGTTTTAAGGGACCGCGACGCGGTTCTCATCAGGGAGGAAACAAGAATGTCGAAGTTAGGGTTTATTGGGTTGGGGAACATGGGCGGGCCGATGATGGCCAACCTCGTTAAAGCTGGGCATGTGATAAAGGCGTTCGACCTTGTACCGGAAGCCATGGCGCGTGCGGCGGAAGCCGGCGCGTCGACAACCAATGACGCGGCCTCCGCCTGCCGTGGTGTCGATGTCGTCATTACGATGCTGCCGGCCGGTCCGCACGTTCGCGCGCTGTATTCCGAGGCCGTACTCGACAATGCCGATGAAGGAACCTTGCTGATCGATGGTTCGACGATCGATGTTGCGACGGCCCGCGCCGTCGCGGCAATGGCCGCGGAGCGTGGTTTCGAGATGCTGGACGCGCCCGTCTCCGGGGGCACCGGGGGGGCGGAGGCGGGGACGCTAACCTTCATGGTCGGCGGGCCGGATGGCGCCTTTGCTCGCGGTAAACCGCTGCTCGATATCATGGGCGCAAATATCGTGCACACTGGCGGCAGCGGAAACGGACAGGTTGCGAAAATATGCAACAACATGATCCTCGGCGCGACCATGATCGCGGTTTCCGAAGGCTTCGTAATGGCGGAGAAGTTGGGCCTCGATAAACAGACACTCTACGATATTTGCTCGACATCGTCTTCGTCTTGCTGGGCGTTGAACACCTATTGTCCGGTGCCGGGACCCGCACCCGCATCGCCGGCAAACCGTGATTACGAGGCAGGTTTTACGGCGGCGATGATGTTGAAGGATCTCAGACTATCGCAGGGCGCCGCGCAAGATGCCGGAACCGCAACGCCGATGGGCGCCGCCGCCGCGTCGATGTTCGCTCTTTTCTGTAACTCAAGCGATGATTCGCTCGATTTTTCCGCAATCATTAATATGATTCGCGGAAATTAGAGGAATATCTTGCAAATAAGAGAAAAGTATGCGATATCTTGTCGAAATTGATTGATTTCCGTAACGATATCGAGAGTTTCGACATGGCTGTGAAGACAGACTACCTGCAATCGATCCATCTTATCGAACGTTTACACCGGCAATTTTTAGAAGTCGTTAAAAACGAGCTCGATCGGCATGGCATGCAGGATATAAACAATATTCAGGCGGTTATTCTCTACAATATTGGTGAAGATGAGCTGACTGTCGGGGAATTGACGAACCGAGGCTACTATCTGGGCTCGAATGTTTCGTACAATGTGCGAAAAATGGTCGAAAACGGCTATTTAATTCAAGAGCGCTCAGCGCATGATCGCCGTTCGATCCGTGTTCGTTTGGCGGATAAGGGCTTGGAGCTTCGGAACATCGTCGACACGATGTTCGATCGCCATTCGGAGCGTCTTGGATCGGATACGGTGCCGGTCGAGGAACTGAACCATGCCAACACCATTTTACTGCGCTTGGAGCGCTTTTGGAGTGGCGGCATGGGCTTCGGGGCGGGACCAATTTAGCTTTCGATTAAAACCCGTGAAAATTTTGGCCCAATGAGATTAAACATTCTAGTGTTTTTGATGCGCCCTTAACCTAATATGGGACAGTCAATGAACGCGATTGTGGTTCAAATATTTCAATAGTAACCAATCTAGAAGCAAGGGTGCGGTTGTCATAATGGTGCCGATACCATAGTTGAGTGTAGTAAGTCTTGGCTCGTTGATGGATGCTAGAATTTTTGAAGAGACCGCATATAATTCATGCGGGGGGGGATTCGGGGATTTCTAAATGATTTACGTTACAAGTAACGATAAAGAGTTTGAATTTTGTTACATTAAATGAATTAATTGAAAAGTGTGTCTTGTTATCATGGCGCTTTTAACAGGCGTGGACCGAATTCGGTGTTAAATTTTCTAATTTCCAAGTTCGTGGGTTGTCTACCAGATTTATTCTTCTATCAGGATAAAGTAGATCTTAAGAAAAGCAGTAGAGAATATGAATGTTCAGAGCCTTCAAGACACCCAACCAAGTCTACTGGACAATCCCTTTGCTTTGAGCCGTGGAACAGAGTTTGAAATTCCCTCATTGTCTGAATCACCGCAATTGCTCGTTGTGGTTGATACCGAGGAAACATTTGATTGGGCAGCGCCATTCGACCGCGATTCGACGGATACAAAGGCGATGTCGGAAATAGGTAGAGGACAAGATTTGTGCGAGGCTGCCGGATTAGCGCCCACATATGTTGTTGATTATCCTGTCGCAAGTGATGCGCGGGCGATGGGCCGGCTTTCCAAGTACCAGGCTGATAAACGTGCGACGATTGGGGCTCACTTACACAGCTGGGTTAGTCCACCATTTGAGGAAGTGGTAAACACAACGAACTCCTATCAAGGTAATCTTCCAATTCCTTTGGAAAAAAAGAAACTTTACGCGTTACGCAAGCGAATCGAAGAAAATTCTGGAACCGTTCCCGTAATACATAAGGCAGGTCGGTATGGTTTCGGCTGGGGAACGACGAAGAATCTTTTAGAGCTAGGGTTTTCAGTTGATTTGAGTGCATCCCCCGGCTTTGACATGACGGGTGATGGCGGCCCAAACCATGACCGGATTTCAAATGCTCCCTTGTGGCTTGATGATAGGCGTAGTCTGCTTAGTATTCCTGGGACGGGTGGATTCGTTGGCTTGTTAAGGGGGATGGGACCGGCTCTGCAAAATTGTGCCGATAGTTCCCTTGGTTTGAAATTTCGTGCCACGGGTATTCTGTCTCGCCTTTGTTTCATGGAAAGGATTCGTCTTTCACCCGAAGGGTTTAATTTGGAAGAGATGAAAAAACTCACTTATTCTCTGCTAAATCAAGGAGAGAAAGTATTCACATTGACTTATCATAGTCCTTCACTTGATGTTGGCTGTACACCTTATGTTCGTGACAAACATGACCTTAAAGAATTTCTAGGAAAAATGAAAAACTACTTTAGATTTTTCTTTGATGAACTCGGAGGTCGACCGGCGGCCCCGTTGAGCTTGCTTGAAGAATTGCGCGTTTCAGAAGAAGCGAGAGTAAAATGAAAGTATTGGGTATCTCGCCCCTGGATAAAGACTCGACTGTTTCGTTCGTTGAAGACGGGAAGGTGCTTTTTGCCGCAGGAGAAGAGCGCTATAGCCGAATTAAGCAGCATGCCGGCTTTCCCTACAAAGCTATCGCAGATGGGCTGCGTTATCTGAATTGGACGACCAAAGATATTGAATTGGTGGCTTACGCCTTCCTCTCCGCTGATCGTGAAGAGGAACTGATGACCACAAATATAAACCAGTCTTTGGGCCGACGTTATTCGACTGATTGGCGACAAACATTACGTTCCGCCCACGAGACACGTGACAATAACGTATCTGTCGAGGTGCCCGGTCTAGGCGATCGACATGAGCGAATAGAGAAAAACTGGACTAAGAGGCTCGCTTACGCTGGTCTTGGTACTTGGCCGGTTCTATCGAATGCGACTAACAAATATTTGGGACGCGCTTGGAACCGGCAGGCGGCGGAGGATCACCGGCGCTGGCAGGCCGAGCTGCTCGGCGGTCTGAAGGAAGTAGGTATTGATGCGCAATTAAGGCGCTATGAACACCACATCTCACACGCGGCGAATGCTTACTACTGTAGCGGTTTTGATCGGGCCTTGATTCTTTCGCTGGATGGTTATGGAAGTGGTTTGGCGGGCGCGGTTTCTATTGGCGAAGGTGGCAAGTTCGAACGATTACAGAGCCTTCGTTTTCCTCATTCGTTGGGCACCTTCTACGAACAGGTCACTTCGTGCTTAGGTTATCGTGCTGACCGGCATGCCGGGAAAATCGTTGGTTTGGCGGCCTATGGTGACCCGAACCGCTTAACACCATTGTTGCTTGATCGTTTTCATCAACAAGACGGTGACTATGAGATCAACGAGAGTTTCAATTATTTTTTTAGCCGCCATCTCAGCGCTAATTTTTCGAAAATCGATGTCGCCGCCGCCTATCAGAATGTCTTGGAATTGGTCGCGCGCGAACTCGTGCGTTATTGGATCGAACAGACTGGCTGTGACAAAGTTGTGCTGTCAGGCGGGGTGACCGCGAACGTAAAAATGAATCAGCGCATATATGAGGTTGAAGGGGTCGAAAAGCTGTTCGTATACCCAAATATGGGCGACGGCGGCTGTGGAACAGGGGTCGCGCTGCACGCGGCGCGGAATGACAATGTCTGCAGGGCATTCTCAACGGCATATCTTGGCCCCGATTATTCCGAGAACGAAATCGCCGACGCTTTGAAGCAAGAGGGGCTCGAGTTTTCACGCCCTGAAAATTTGGCCGCGGAAGCCGCGAGCTGTATTAATGATGGCAAGGTTCTCGCCCGTTTCGATGGTCGCATGGAATATGGGCCGAGGGCGCTCGGAAATCGCTCAGTGATGTATCATGCGCGTGAACCGCAGATTAATCAGTGGTTGAACGACCGGCTTGGCCGTACAGAATTCATGCCCTTTGCTCCGGTTACGCTCTGGGAGGAACGTCATGCCATGTATAAAAACATCGATGGTATCGACTTTGCGGCGCAATTCATGACGGTGACGACTGATTGCACACCTGTGATGAAGGAGAGTTGCCCGGCAGCCGTGCATGTTGATGGCACCGCGCGCCCCCAATTGATCAAACGTGAGGTCAACCCAGGCTATTATGATATTGTCAAAGAGTATCAAAAATTGACCTCTATACCGACTCTAATCAATACAAGTTTCAATATGCATGAAGAACCGATCGTCTGTAGTCCGGCTGACGCGGCAAGGGCGTTTCTTCGAGGGGGACTCGATGTATTGGTGGCCGGGCCATTCCTCGTGGAAAATCCTAACGCTCACTAATTTGTCAGGACTGCCAGTTCGTTTGCCGAGCCGATGAAGTAAGGCAATCAATTATGCGGACACTGCAAATTGTCGAAAATTTGCGCATTCCAGTGCTTTTAAAGTCGCAGCGATTAGGTGAGTTGCCAGGGTTGGAAATGCGCTAGAGTTGCCTCGCCAATGTAATGCCACGATGCGTGAACCGCAGTTTTCTTGTAGACATTTTTGGATCAATTTATTTGTGAGTGGACGGTGGTTCGGTCTCCAAGACAAGAGCAAGGGGTAATTTTCGAATTCATCTCGATTGGCGCTTACGTCAAGGTTTCGGCGATCGATACGCGCACTGGGACGGAAGTGTCGATTGTCGGTGATCCGAGGCGGGGAGAAATGGCGTTGCGCCGAATTGCCCTACGAAAACTCGAAACGGCTCTGAAGAAATCGAAGGAGAATAGCGTTCGGGGCCGTTCGGTTTGAGTACGTGTTAATCTGTTTTGACTCGGAATCGGTGGTCGTCATCGATAGCCATTTGGTTGACCAAATCGATTTCCCATCTCAGATAAGCATGCATCGCATCTTCGATATTGCCCGGCTGTTCGCGCGCTTTCAGACGAATATCGTCAGGTTCGCTGGCCATTCTTTTGCCGCCATCTTCCACAGATTCTCCCGCGTCGACCCACGCTTGCGTCCCGCCTTCCAAAATACGCGTCATACCGTTTAGATCCGTGGCCGCCAGTTCCGCCAAGACGCCATCCGGAGACGTCAGGACAATATTATCCGCGGCCGGAATTCTTGCAATGGCATCACACAGAGTGGTGCGAAGAGCAAACCAGGCGCCCGGAATATGTGCCTTGCGGTAGGTCTTGCTGTCGGCAAGGTCAACGACTTGAACCGAGCCTGCCGCCAATTGGCTTCGAAGGGTGTCGACGTTGATGGTTCGGACATTCCCCGGCTTATAGCCGAGGGTGCGAGGCGCGTATGGTCCTCTCGCGAGAGCGTTTGATGTTGGGTCGAATTTTATTATCGCGACATCGGTCCAGCCCATTTGAATCAGCCAAGATGCGGTCACGGTTGCCCGAATGCCGTCGTCGTCGACCAGAACGACACGGCCGCCCCATACGCCGAGGAACGTGTCGGTTTCCTGTATCAGCTGCCCGCCGGGCGCGGAACGCACGTCGGAAAGGTGACCGGCCTCAAATTCCTCCGGCGTTCGGACATCGAGGACAAATAGGTTGCGTTGGTCGGATTCCAATCGCCACGCGTCCAGCCTTCTTTCGTCGATCTGTTCGATTTCAAAGCGCTGGGCAATGCGTGCGGCAGCGTTTCGCGCGGCCGCCAAGCCATCTTCGGTGATTGCAGGGGCACGACGCGTCGCCCCGCGCACGACGTCAAATCCAGACAGATGCCATGCTTGTGTTCCATTTTTGAGCGATACGATTTTGTTGGGAAACCCAGCATTGATGAGGGCCTGTGCACCGATAATGCTGCGCGTGCGTCCACCACAATTGACGACAACCGTCGTGTCCGGAGACGGCGTCAGATCGGCAAACCGATAAACGAGCTCCGCGCCGGGCACGCTGATCGCACCGGGAATACTGTTTCCATGATATTCGGCATAGGTCCGTGTATCGTAAATTGCGATATCGGCGTTAGTATCGATCATGGCTTGGAGTTCTTCGGCTGAAACCCACGGTGTTTCGGCTTCGTGCTCGACGACCTCGGCGAATGCCTTGCTGGGGACGTGAACACCGCTGTAAACCGGGTATCCAGCCGCTTTCCATGCCGCAACGCCGCCTTCCAGCAGGGAGATATCGCCGTATCCAATTGCCGCCATGCGGTCAGCGGCACGGGCAGCCAGACCTTCGCCGTCGTCGCACCAAACCACGCGCGTGGAACGACGGGGCACCAGGGCATCGACTAGCAGTTCCAGACGTCCCAGGGGCACGCAAGATGCCATAAGCAAATGGCACTGATCGAACGGAACTTCCTCGCGGGCGTCCAGCAACGCGATTTCGACACCATCGTTCAACCATTTTTTTAGGGTTGGAGCGTCAATATACCCTGTCAATTCCGCCACGTTGTTGCCTCCCTGCCACTATGCACCATCGCATGATCACGCGTGCCGGGAATAATAACCTGGCTAGGCTTTTAAGGGACCGTTAAATTTTCCGCTGTTCCACACCGGGTGTACCAAGAACGATATCGAATTTACCCATCCGGGAGTCGGGTTCGAGGTCAGGTGCCGGTGGGCCGAGCGTCATCGTAACGCGTATGCGGTCGGCCTCCGTAGGCAAGCCTTGGAGCAGAAAATCGGTTTCGTTGAGGGGCTCGTCCGCGAAGTAAAGTTGCGTTGTCCACGGTGCGGAAGCAGGCGGGAATACCGCGAAGTGAATGTGCGGTGGCCGTAGCCAAGTGGGCGAGTCGGGATAGGCCCCCGGCTTAATCGTACGGAACCTGTAAATGCCGTCCGTATCGGTCTGATCGTGACCGAAACCTTGAAAATTAGGGTCCAGTTTCAAGTTGGAATTCTCGTGCCGTGGATGATTGTAGCGGCCATAACGGTTGGCTTGCCAGATTTCGACCCTTGCGCCGGATACGTTCTTTCCAGATTGATCCCGTACGCGTCCGGAAATATGGAGTATGTCTCCATCTGCAGGCTGCGGTCTGCCGGGAAGAAATACTAAATCATTGTCGATCGAAAGCGGCTTGAATGGTGCGTAAAAGGGGCCAGCGGGCTGCGACGGCGTCGGCGGAAGCCAAGCAGCGGCGGACGCTTTAGCGTTGGCGGCGAGAAAACCCGCACCGAGCGAAGCACGAAGAATTTGGCGGCGGCTTTTTAGAATTGAAGCCAGCATTAGGAACTCCCATACCGATTCCACTTAAGTCGATATAGGTTAATAACATCCGTATCGTGCTATCCGTTGTCACTTCGGCGTGAAAGGGGTGTGCAGCTGTGTAAATTCGCGATTTGGTCGCGATTGAGGGGTGTCAGGTTGCCGTCACACTGGGGCGCCCGCGGCCCAGCCCAATACGCTTGGCAAAATTTGAACGTTGCGCGGAATAATTTGGCGCAACCATGGGATAATCCGAATTAAGGCCCCATTTGGCCCGATACTCTTCCGGCGTCATGCTATAATTCGTGCGTAGGTGCCGCTTGAGCATCTTCAATTTCTTGCCGTCTTCTAGACATACAATGAAATCCGGGGTCACCGATTTGCGGATTGGGACAGCCGGTTTGGGCCGTTCAGCGGAATCCTGTTGGCTGATATCCAAGGTCCGCAACGTTCCAAATACGGAGTTGATCACTTCCGGAATTTTCGCCGGGGGCAATATATTGTTGCCAACATAAGCGGAGACGACTTCCGTCGTCATCCGTAGGACGTCGCCTGGTGAAATATCATTGTTTATTTTATCGATATCTGACTTTTCAGCCATTGAAACCACCCGTTAAACAATCACTGGTCGAGCATTCAAATTAGGCACACCATACAGTCAATGTCAATTAAAGACGAATATAGTGTTAATATTCGAAGCTTGTATGTTTGATAAATTAAAAACGTAGTTTGTATTACATATTTATTTCATACTATATGTTGGATAAATTTCGGTATTGGTATCTATATAGTGTATGGGAAAACTATAAATATTATAAACCGAATTCGATTACATGGCTCAAAACGGAATAATAAAACGAATACTCAATCTCTATCCGACTGCTTCCACTTTTGAGGCAATGTGCCACAGATTGTGGGAATGCTGGTGTGTACATGCGATATATGGTATTGCACGATGTTCGGATAATGAGTTGAAACGCTGGAATACGGCGCGGGAAATTGCGACATGGTAGCAAGCGGGATTGCTGTGGGGACCGTCGGCATCGCCTCGGATCATGCTGGTTTCGAGTTGAAAGCGGTTTTGCGGGAACAGCTTGGTGAAATGGGCGTTGAAGTGATTGATTTTGGGACAAACAGTCCGGAATCCGTCGATTATCCGGATTTCGCCGACGCGCTCGCGAGCGCTATGAAGGATGGAAGGGCATCTCGTGGTATCTTAATCTGTGGCACGGGTATCGGCATTGCGATGGCCGCGAACCGCCACAAAAACATGCGAGCAGCGACGTGTCATGATACGACCGATGCGAGACTGGCGCGCCAGCACAACGATGCGAATGTCTTGGCGTTGGGTGCGCGGACAATGGGACCTGAAGTCGCGCAGGATTGCGTGCGGGTTTTCTTGAATACCGCGTTCGAAGGCGATACGAACCCCCGTCATGCACGGCGGATCGCGAAAATGTCCTAAGCCCCCACCGTGTTCACTTTGACCGAATGGAAAATTGATACGCCATGCTTTTAAAATCCGCCGAACCTCAAGGAGGTGAGTTGGAAGCGTTTTTCTCCGAAGACCTGGCGCGCGCCGATACCGAACTGCATGCCGCCTTGGCGGCGGAGTGTGGCCGCCAGCAGGACCAGATAGAGCTAATCGCCTCCGAAAATATTGTCAGTAAGGCCGTACTCGAAGCCGCCGGCTCCGTACTTACCAACAAATATGCCGAGGGATACCCCGGTAAGCGTTACTACGGGGGATGTGAGTTTGTCGACGTGGCGGAACGCCTTGCGATCGAACGCGCGAAGGCTTTGTTCGGATGCGGGTTCGTCAATGTTCAGCCGCATGCCGGAGCACAAGCCAACGAAGCCGTGTTTTTGGCTTTGGTCAAGCCAGGTGACACAATCATGGGGATGTCGCTTGCCGCCGGCGGTCATCTTACCCATGGCGCGAGACCTAATATTTCCGGCAAATGGTTCGATGCGGTGCAGTACGGTGTGCGTCCGGAAGACGCTTTGGTGGATTTCGACGAGGTTGCGGCACTGGCGGAAAAACACCGCCCAAGACTAATTATTGCCGGCGGGTCAGCGTATCCTCGCGAGATTGATTTCGCGCGCTTTCGTGAAATCGCGGACCGGGTCGGTGCCTATTTCATGGTCGACATGGCGCATTTCGCCGGACTCGTCGCGGGAAAGGTCCATCCGAGTCCTTTTGGACACGCCCATGTCGTCACGACGACAACGCATAAGACGCTCCGCGGGCCACGCGGCGGCATGATCATGACCGACGACGAAGGAATCGCGCGGAAAATCGACAGCGCGGTATTCCCTGGTCTGCAAGGCGGACCGTTGATGCATATCATCGCGGCGAAAGCCGTGGCTTTTGGGGAAGCTTTGCGGCCGTCCTTTGAAAAATATTCACACGCGGTGGCGGAAAACGCGCGGGTTCTTGCGGAAACACTGATCGAAGGGGGGCTGGATATTGTGTCGGGAGGCACCGATACGCATTTGGTCCTTGTCGATCTGCGTCCGCTCGCGCTGACCGGAAATATTTCCGAGGAGAGCCTGGAACGCGCGGGCATGACTTGCAATAAGAATGGCGTGCCATTCGATCCAGAGAAACCGGCGGTTACGTCCGGCATCCGCCTTGGCAGCCCCGCCGGTACGACACGAGGATTCGGGGTAGCGGAATTTCGCCAAGTAGGCGAGATGATCGTCGAAGTGCTGCGGGGCTTGGCGGCCAATCGGGAAAATAATGCGACCATCGAAGCAGAAGTGCGCGCACGTGTCGCCGAGCTGTGCAAGCGGTTTCCAATTTATTCGGACTTATACGAATGACCGGGGAGGTCTAGAGACATGCGCTGTCCATTTTGCGCCCACAACGATACTCAAGTTAAGGATTCGCGGCCCACGGAAGACAATTCCGCGATACGGCGGCGGCGATACTGTCCAAATTGCGGCGCCCGTTTCACGACATTCGAGCGGGTGCAGTTGCGGGAACTCACTGTTCTCAAAAAAGGTGGCCAGCGAGAGCCGTTCGACAGGGAAAAAGTGCTGCGGTCAATGAGGATCGCTTTGCGTAAACGTCCGGTGGAGGAAGATCGCGTTGATCGTGTCGTGAACGGTATCGTACGGCGCTTGGAAAGTTCGGGTGAGGTTGAAATCGATGTAGACAATATTGGTGAACTTGTCATGGAAGCGCTGCTGACACTGGATAAGGTCGCCTATATTCGTTTTGCTTCGGTCTACCGTAATTTCCGGGAGACAAAGGACTTCGAGGACTTCATCACCGGCGAACTCGGTGTCGAAGACGAATAGAGATTCCGACGAGTTCCACATGCGCGCCGCGCTGGCGCTGGCGCGGCGCGGTCTTGGTGACGTTTGGCCGAACCCCGCCGTGGGCTGCGTCATTGTCAAGGATGGACGGGTCGTCGGACGTGGTTGGACGCAATCCGGCGGCCGCCCGCATGCCGAAACCGAGGCGTTGCGGCGTGCTGGGGATGCGGCATTGGGTGCGTGCGCCTATGTGACGCTAGAACCTTGCAATCATTTTGGTCAAACGCCCCCGTGCGCGCAGGCATTGTTGGATGCCGGCGTTGCGCGGGTGGTGACGGCACTCGAAGATCCTGATCCTAGGACTTCCGGCACCGGCCACGAGCGTTTGCGCCTTGGTGGCGTTGATGTTGTTACGGATGTCCTTCGCAGCGATGCGATGTCCGTAAATATCGGTTTTCTTTCTCGTCTGCGCAACGGACGTCCTTGGACAACGTTGAAGACGGCGACCACGCTTGATGGAAAGATCGCGGCGAAGGGCGGGGCGAGCCAGTGGATCACCGGGACGGCGGCGCGCGCGCGCGGGCATGTCTTGCGGGCGACACACGACGCGATCATGGTTGGTATCGGTACAGCGCTGGCTGATGTCCCCATGCTCACCTGTCGGGCGGCGGGATTGGAAGAACGGTCGCCAGTTCGGATCGTTGTGGATTCTGCACTTCGCTTGCCGCTGGAATCACCGTTGGTCGAAACCGCGCGCAAGGTACCGACGTGGGTTCTCACGGCTTATGAAGGTCCGCGATGCGACGACTTTGTTGCGCGCGGCGTTAAAATCATCAAGGGCGTTTCGGATTCCGACGGCCGCGTGGATATGACGGACGCCCTTGCTGTGCTGGGAAAGCTTGGCGTGACGCGGCTTCTTGTCGAGGGAGGTGGGGCTTTAGCGGCATCCCTGCTACGCGCGGATCTGATCGATAATATCCATTGGTTTCGCGCCGATGCTATCATGGGGGCGGATGGAATTTCCGCCATTTCAGAATTTGGCATCACGCATCCTGATCAAATGGCCCGCTTTGCCCGGGTCAAGTCGTTGCGGGTTGGATGTGATCTCATGGAAACTTTCGAAAAGCGCCGGCTTGATTGTTGAATGGTTAATAAAACAATGAGTTTGCAAAAATCACTTCGCCGGTGTGGGCCTGCTCGCAGCCGGCTGCTAATGTGATGCGATGTTCACGGGACTGATTACGGATATTGGCGAAGTGCGGAGTGTCGATCGCGACACTGACGCTCGTTTCGTTATTGGAACGGCCTTTGATCTGAGCGCCATCGAAATTGGCGCTTCGATCGCGTGTTCCGGGGTTTGTTTGACCGTCATTGAAAAGGGTGAGGATTGGTTTTCGGTCGATGTCTCGGCGGAGACCTTGTCATGCACGACTCTTGGTGTGTGGCAACCGGGACGGCGCATTAACTTGGAGCAGTCCTTGCGCTTCGGCGCGGAATTGGGTGGGCACCTCGTTCAAGGACATGTTGACGGCGTTGCACCCGTGGTGGCCCGACGCGCCGATGGCGATAGCGTGCGTTTCGAATTTGAAGCGCCGGCCGACTTGGCGCGGTTCATCGCACGAAAAGGGTCGGTGGCGCTGGACGGCATCTCGTTAACAGTGAACGAGGTCGACGACCGGCGCTTCGGGGCTAACATTATACCGCATACCGCGCGCGAAACGACTTTGGGGACAACTAACGTCGGCGATAAGGTCAATCTTGAGGTTGACCTGTTGGCTCGATATGTTGCCCGCCTCCAATCAAATTAGTTGGCGAGAGTGTGGATGCCAAAGACAGGGCATGTAATTTCCACTAGCAGGTGAGAAAACGTGAGTTTTAAAGAGTATAAATCTTCGGCCGAGGAACTGATCGAGGACGCCCGAAACGGTAAAATGTTCGTTTTGGTCGATGATGAGGACCGCGAAAACGAGGGTGATTTGGTGATCCCCGCGCAAATGGCAACGCCTGAAATCATCAATTTCATGGCCAAACATGGGCGCGGCTTGATTTGCTTAGCGATGACTCGTGACCGAATTGACAAGCTGGGCCTTACCTTGTTGCCACAGCAAAATTCGAGTCGGCTTGCGACGGCATTTACGGTTTCGATCGAGGCGCGCGAAGGGGTGACGACGGGTATTTCCGCACCAGATCGCGCACGCACGGTTGCCGTTGCGGTCGACCCATCGAAGGGGGCGGCGGATATCGCGACACCTGGCCATGTTTTTCCGTTGGTGGCACAGGACGGTGGCGTACTCGTACGCTCCGGCCATACGGAAGCGTCGGTGGATATTGCGCGCCTTGCCGGACTCAATCCCGCGGGTGTGATCTGTGAGATCATGAATGACGATGGGACGATGGCGCGCCGCGAGGATCTCGTTAATTTCGCGCAGTTTCATAGTTTGAAGATCGGAACGATCGCCGACCTGATCGCTTATCGGCGACGCCATGACCGGATGGTGGAGCGTGTCGCTGAAACAACAATGAATAGCGAGTTCGGCGGCGAGTGGAAATTATACGTCTATGCGAACAAGATTAACTACGCCGAACATGTCGCGCTGGTTAAGGGAAAGGTGGACGGCGCGGAACCGCCTCTTGTCCGAATGCAGGCAATCAACCTCTTTAACGATATTTTGGGTGCCTTAGGGAGTGGTAAGGCCGGTGAATTGCAGGCTGCGATGCGACAAATAGGGGAGGCCGAACGGGGCGTCGTCGTTGTTATCAGGGAGACCTACCCGACGATCATCTCCGACCGGGTTCATGCGGCGAACAACGAGCCTTCGCGTGTCGTGGTGTCCGATCCACGGGAGTTGCGTGACTATGGTGTGGGGGCGCAAATATTGCTCGATTTAGGTGTCCGCGACATGTATTTGCTGTCCAACTCACCGAAAAAACGTGTTATCGGGATCGAAGGTTATGGTCTTAATGTAATGGGGCAGGTCCCGATAAATAAGAAGAATTAGGACGACGCCCATGAACGAATACAAGCCACATGTCCTGATCGTCGAATCACGTTATTACGACGACATCGCCGAAGAACTGCTGGCTGGCGCGATAGAGGCCTTGGATACCGTCGGCGCGACTTACGAGCGAGTCGAGGTGCCGGGTGCTTTTGAAATCCCCGCGGCCGTTCGTTTTGCCGTGGAGGCCGGTGGCGGCAAAAGCGGCGCTTTCGATGGCTATATTGGGCTTGGCTGTGTAATTCGCGGACAAACGACACATTACGATTATGTTTGCCAAGAAAGCGCTCGCGGTTTGCAAGATCTTGCGCTGCAATATGGAATTGCTGTCGGTTATGGTGTTTTGACCACGGAAAATCGCGATCAAGCCTGGATAAGAGCGGACCGCAAGCAAGGTAACAAGGGTGGTGTTGTCGCGCAGGCTTGTTTGACGATGACCGCGTTGCGACGACAATTCGGCCTCGGTTTGAAATGACGCGCAAGCCGCGCTCTGTTTCTCGAGGCAAAAGGCGGAGCGCCGCCCGGCTGGCCGCGGTTCAGGCCCTTTACCAACTCGATATTGCGGGAGGAGGCGCCGAGGCCGTCGTCGGTGAATTTAGCCGTTATCGATTTGGGGGAGAAATAGACGGTGCGCGTTTAGTCGAAGCCGAGCCCGAGCTCTTCGGCGATTTGGTTCTTGGCGTGACGCAACGTCGAACTGAAATCGACGCACGTTTGGCATCCGTGATAAGCGAGGAAGTGCCGCTCGAAAGGCTTGAGCTTTTGCTGCAAGCGGTACTGCGCGCGGGGGCGTATGAGATTATCGTTCGGGATGATATCGATCCTCCCTTGACGATTAGCGAATATGTCGATGTCGCGAATTCGTTTTTCGTGCGCCGTGAATCCACGATCGTTAACGGTATTCTCGATCGTCTGGCGCGCGAAGCACGCCCCAAGGACATGGGAGAACCTACGCATGAAGGGCCTGGAGACCCGCGGTAGTGAGTTTGATCGAATCGCGCGCTATTTTGCGCCGTTGGCCGCTTCTTTTCCCGGTGCATTTGGTTTAAAGGACGACGCGGCTGTTATTGCGGCTGCTGACGGTGCGGAGCTTGTGATCACAACGGATACGATCGTCGAGGGTGTCCATTTTATAGGCACCGAATTGCCATGCCAAATCGCGGCCAAGCTGCTGCGCGTAAACCTGTCCGATTTGGCGGCGATGGGCGCGCGGCCAAAGGCCTATACATTGAATATCGCACTCCCTGAGATCGTCGATGATGCGTGGCTTGAATCCTTCACACAGGGGTTGGCCGAAGATCAGGCGCGGTTTCACATAACCTTGATTGGCGGCGATTCGGTTGGGACGCGAGGACCCATCGTGCTTACTCTGACCGCGATCGGTGAAGTGGAGGCAGGGACCGCTCTCAAGCGGGCGGGGGCGCGAGCCGGCGATATTGTCTTTGTCAGTGGCACGATTGGAGACGGCGCTCTAGGGCTTCGCGCGGCACAAGGTAAACTTGACCGATTGTCCGCTTCGGCCCGCGCCGCGCTGATTGACCGGTACCGATGCCCGCGTCCGCGCGTGGCGTTAGGCTTGCAACTGTTGGCTATAGCGCATGCGGCGGCGGATATCTCCGATGGTTTGGTCGCCGATCTAGGACATGTGACAAGGGCATCGGGGGTCGGGGCGTCGATACGCCTGGATTCTATTCCGCTATCGGCGGCGGCGCAGTCCGCGTTTGCAACGGATCCAAGCTTGAACGAAATCATTCTTGCTGGAGGCGATGACTATGAGTTGGTGTTTTGCGTTCCCCCGGAAAAATCTGATGCCATCGAGGCGCTCGCGCAAGAAATCGACTTGCCTTTGACGGCGATTGGTGAAGTTCACAGTGGCTCAGGGGTCGATGTTTTCGATGCGAACGGGTGCACGGTTACTCTTTCAAGGCATGGTTTCGTCCATGGATAAGGGTACAATTGCCGTAGAGGTATTACGTCCGCGAAAGGTTCCTGCTAAAAGGACAATCGAAAACAATTACGGCGATTCATGAAGCTCATTATTATCATCGTTGTGGTTATCCTGATCGTCGGCGGCGGTGGCGCGGCGACGTGGTTTTTTGTGCTGGGAGATCCAAATCAGGCGGAAAAAGAAGAACCGCCACCTGTCATCGACCCTATTTTTCTAGAATTGGAAACCTTGAGCGTTCATGTGATTCGCGGTGGCGGCGTCCAGAAATACATCGTCCTCGACATTACTCTTGAGATGCGTGACGCGGACGCGCGTGCTTTGGCGGAGATGAAAATGCCGAAGCTCAGAGATGTGTTCATAGGGGCGTTGAACGAGTATTTCACCAACTTGCCGTCGCTCAAGAACGGGTTGAATGTCAGCCATATTAAGCGCCGTCTGCTCCGGCATAGCGAAAAAGCGCTGGGAAAAGAGGCGGTCAAGGATGTATTGGTGCAAAGTGTCTTCGAGCGCGACTGGAAACAGACCAACTGAGGCACTGTGAATCCGCCGGCGCCTTTCGTGCCTTAAATCGGGAAAATCGGGATGGACAATTCGGTAGCGGTTCGCCGGGATCCGACGCGTAAAAACGTGTTGCTTTTGGCTGTCTGTCAGGCGCTGGCGATGAGTGGCTCCTCTATGCTGGCGGCGGTAGCGGCGCTTGCCGGTTTTATGATCGCGGAAGACAAAAGTCTCGCGACGCTTCCCGTTGCTTGTCAGTTTCTGGGAACAATGCTCAGCACGATTCCCGCGTCGTTGATAATGCGGCGGATTGGGCGCAGGGCCGGCTTTTCCATCGGGCAGACTATCGGCATGTGCGGTGCGATGATTGCTGGTTTCGCCATTTTTGACATCAATTTTCCGCTATTCGTCGCGGGGTCGTTTCTCATTGGGGTCCATAACGCGTTTTGGCAATATTATCGGTTTGCCGCGGCGGACACCGCGAGCGAGG
Source organism: Alphaproteobacteria bacterium (assembly GCA_021774385.1). Lineage (GTDB taxonomy): Bacteria > Pseudomonadota > Alphaproteobacteria > UBA8366. The sequence goes on along the minus strand of JAJFJC010000220.1, from coordinate 24,095 downwards.
CATTTCGGGCGCGTTCGATTTCCTATGTCCTCGCGGGCGGTGTCGCGGCGGCGATCATTGGTCCGGAAGTCGCGAAACTCAGCGTGGATTTTTTCGAGCCGGTGAAGTTCGCTGGAAGTTACGCGGCATTTGTCGTGATCGTTTTAACTTCCATCTCGGTTCTTCAATTCATCGAAATTCCACGCGTTAGCGATGGCGAGCGCAAGAATTCGGGGCGTCCGCTTCGTGTGATCGCGCGGCAACCCAAAATGATCGTCGCGGTAATGTCATCGATGCTTGGATATGCCGTAATGGCCCTGGTCATGACCGCGACGCCATTGGCGATGGCGGTTTGTGGTCACGCTTTCAACGACACCGCGTTCGTTATCGAGTGGCATATGCTGGGTATGTTCGCGCCGAGTTTCTTTATGGGGCATTTGATCAGCCGATTCGGCGCAACGAACATTATTGTGTGTGGCGTCATTCTAATGATTGGGGCGCTACTCACGGGGTTGTCGGGAATATCTGTTGCCCAATTTTGGGGTGCGCTTGTGCTGTTGGGGCTTGGTTGGAACTGTTTGTTCGTTGGTGGAACGACCCTACTGACGGAGACGTACAGGCCGGAGGAGCGTGCGAAAACTCAAGCCTTAAATGACTTCCTCGTTTTCACGGCGGTTGCTATGGGAAGTTTTTCGTCTGGTGCGATTCAGCATTTACTGGGTTGGGAATGGATAAATTTCGCCATGATACCGCCGATGGTCGCCGTCTTCGGGGCTGTAATGTGGTTGAAAGTGCGAAGCCGAGAAGAGGCTAAAATTGGCGTTTAGCGCTGAATGTTTCGTCTGGCGGGGAAAATCAGCATCGAACGGCTTGTTCACCGGTTGCGTTTCCTAGAGCGTTCTGGCATGTTCCCGCCGATTTTGCACCCGCTACCGAAGCGTTATCCGGCACCGGAGCATTAATTTGGGGCTGTGCGTGAGGCAGCGAGTGCTGTTTCCTTAAAACAAGAACGGGATGGGTCAGTGATGCTTTGGTTCGTCATTGCCTGTGGCGCTTTCGCGCTACTGTATGGAATTTATGCAAGCCGCGTGGTGTTAAGTGCCAGCGCGGGCAACGAGCGCATGCAAGAAATTGCCGCCGCGGTACAAGAAGGTGCCGCCGCTTATCTTAACCGGCAATACACCACGATTGCGGTCGTGGGAGTCGTTGTCGCGATATTGATATGGCTATTCTTGGGTGTTTTGTCAGCCGTGGCATTTTTGATCGGCGCCGTTTTGTCGGGAGCCGCGGGCTATATCGGCATGCATATATCGGTGCGCGCGAACGTGCGTACCGCGGAAGGTGCGCGCCAAGGGTTGGATAAAGGGCTGGACCTGGCGTTCAAATCCGGTGCGGTAACCGGGATGCTTGTCGCCGGCTTGGCGCTTTTGGCGATCGCGGTCTACTACAAGGTCTTGCTTGGTCTTGGAATAACCGGCCGCGAGTTGATTGGACCGTTGGTCGCGCTTGGATTTGGCGCGTCGTTGATTTCGATTTTCGCGCGGCTTGGCGGTGGTATCTTCACCAAGGGTGCCGATGTCGGCGCGGACCTTGTCGGTAAGGTCGAGGCTGGTATCCCGGAGGATGATCCGCGTAACCCCGCCGTGATCGCCGATAATGTTGGCGATAACGTTGGCGATTGCGCGGGCATGGCCGCAGATTTATTCGAGACCTACATTGTTTCCATGGTCGCGACCATGGTCCTGGGCCTGATCTTCTTCGAAGGCGCTCAAGCGGAGCAGTTCTTGCTCTATCCGATGGTGATCGGTGGTGCTTGTATCATTGCGTCGGTAATTTCGACATTCTTCGTGAAGCTCGGTGCCAGCAACAACATCATGGGGGCACTTTACAAAGGTTTCATTGCCTGCGCGGTGCTGTCCGCCGTGGCGCTGTATCCGATTACCGAATGGGTGCTCGGAACCGGTACGACATTTACCGCGGACGGGAAAACCTTTACCGGGATGAGCCTGTTCTATTGCGGGTTGGTCGGGCTGGTTTTAACGGGTCTGATCATTTGGGTGACGGAATACTATACGTCGACGGAGTACCGGCCGGTGCGGGCGATCGCGCTTGCCTCGGAAACGGGACATGGCACGAACGTCATTCAGGGTTTGGCTATTTCGCTTGAGGCGACGGCGGTGCCGGCACTGTTAATTTGTGCCGCGATTGTCGTGACGCACCTTCTAGCGGGCCTTGTGGGTATTGCCATCGCGGTGACCGCGATGCTGGCGATTGCCGGTATGGTTGTCGCCTTGGACGCCTACGGTCCCGTCACGGACAATGCAGGCGGTATCGCCGAAATGGCGGAGATGGACGAGGAGGTGCGTAAAACCACCGATGCGCTCGACGCCGTTGGTAATACCACGAAGGCTGTCACCAAGGGCTATGCGATCGGTTCCGCCGGTCTTGGCGCCCTGGTGTTGTTCGCGGCCTATACCCAGGATCTGCAATACTTCATCGCCAACGCCAATGAGTTTACCTACTTCAAGGGCGTGGTATTGGACTTCTCGCTGTCTAATCCTTTTGTTGTTGTCGGTCTCTTTGTTGGTGGTTTGCTGCCTTATCTTTTTGGTGCCATGGGCATGATGGCGGTTGGCCGGGCTGCAGGCGCGGTCGTGATCGAAGTTCGCCGGCAATTCCGCGAAATCCCAGGAATCATGGAAGGCACGGGCAAGCCGGAATACGGCACTTGTGTTGACCTCCTGACCAAGGCGGCGATCAAGGAAATGATCGTACCGTCGCTGTTGCCGGTTTTGGCGCCCTTGGTCGTCTTTGGGGTCGTTCTCCTCATTGCCGGCAAGTCGGCGGCGTTCGCGGCGCTGGGGGCGATGCTGCTTGGCGTGATAGTGACCGGGCTCTTCCTGGCGATTTCAATGACCGCGGGTGGCGGTGCTTGGGACAATGCCAAGAAGTACATTGAGGATGGCAACCACGGTGGTAAGGGTTCGGAAGCCCATAAAGCCGCGGTTACGGGCGATACGGTCGGTGACCCCTATAAGGACACCGCAGGACCGGCCGTCAATCCGATGATCAAGATTACCAACATTGTTGCCTTGCTGTTACTGGCGATGTTGGCGCATTGATCAGAGGTGCCCTAAACCGGTGAATGCTGGCGTTTAACTAGTTTCCACCGAAACGGCCAAGGTTTCCGATGAGCTGGTCAAGGACCGAAATATCCTTGCCAGCCGTCGGGGTCTTGCGATCAACCATTCCAATTCGACGGAGGTCGTCTTTGTCGTAACGGTGGACCGCCTCGACGACGTCGCTATCGCTGAAATAAATCGCGATTACCTGCTGGTCGACAATTTTTGGTTCGAGAAAGGCAAACCTTTCCGTTTTGCGGCTAATGTAATACCAGACCTTGTCGTCGAACGTACCCAGTGTCGAAGGCGTGCCGAGAATTTCCGCCACCTCGTCCCGTTTTTGTTCGCCAATGGAGACTTTTGCGAGCTGTTCCTCACGGGGCAAGTTGCCGCGAATAGACACCCGAGGCGAACAGGCGCTGGCGACGAGAGACATAGCAAGTATGATCACGATGCCTGTTCGTTTCGAGCGTGATGACATATCATTCGATGCCAAGTTGCGGTGTGGCCACCAAGGACGCGAAATTCGCACTTCGTGGCGAGGCGTGTCAATGCCGCGAAGAGCCGATATTAGGGTAATGCCAAGGAGCGTTGATCGTGAGCCATGAAGATTGCGCAGGCGGTCCGTCGGGTAGGAGGTAGCTTCCATTGAGTGGCTGGTCATTAAGGAAAATGTTCGGGCGCTCGCCTTTGGATATGGCGGTTCGTAGATTTTACAGTTTGACCGTCGAACAGTCCCGCCAACCCGGATTTTACAGTGATTGGGGAGTTCCCGATTCGCCCATTGGACGGTTCGACGTTATCGCATTACACGGATTCTTCGTCCTTCATAGGTTGAAAGGCGAGGCGCAAGCCGTGCGGTTTTCGGAAGCATTTTGTGGCGCGATCTTCGATGACATGGATCGCAATCTGAGAGAGATGGGTGTTGGCGATCTTAGCGTGGGTAAAAAAGTCCGCAAGCTGGCCGAGGGATTTTACGGGCGCGCCGAAGCCTATGAGAGAGCGTTGATGGAGGATGATCGGGTGTTGCGAGACGTGCTCGCAAAAAACCTTTACGGAGACGCAAGCGCGGACGAAAAGGCCCTGTTCAAGGTTACGGACTATGTTCGTCGAAATGTGGATTTTCTCGCAACGCAGGAAGTCGAAAAATTGGTTGGCGGACGGATTAATTTCGCGCCGCTGGAACAAGGAACAGCCTAGTGGACAAGAATACGCCGTTTGGATACTCACATTTGTTCAACCTGGAGACATTGGGTGAAAAGCCCAAACTATTCCACATCGTGCCCGATTCCGCCGCGCGAGCGGCTTTGGCGGCGCGATTCGGATTATTGTCAATTGATCGTCTGGTTGCCGAACTCGTCGTCGAACGCGTTGGCGGTCGCGAGTTAGTCGCCGTGCAAGGCAAAATCGAGGCCGAAATAGCGCAGTCTTGCGTAATTAGTGGCGTTCCGGTTGCCGCACGGGTAGACGAAGCGGTGAGTGATCGTTTCGGGCAGATGGTAGAGGAAGTCGGGGAAGTGGAATTTTCCGTGGATGACGTGGATCCTCCAGAGGCGATTATTGACGACGCGATCGACTTGGGCGAACTTATCGCGCAGTATATTGGCGTTGCGATTGAACCTTATCCAAGGGCGCCGGGCGCGGAAATTCCGTCGCAATATCAGATCGATGAAGGCGAGGTGGCGGAAACGGTGAGGAATCCGTTCTCGGCGCTGGCGAATTTAGATAAATCTCGAAACTAGCGTATGCTTGCTGTGCCGATGGTTTCTGTTTATGAAGTCCCCTCGTTTTCAGGCCTGTAATGGTGAAAGAGAAAAATCATGGCGGTTCCTAAGAGTAAAATAACCCGATCGCGCCGGAATATGAGGCGGTCGCACGATGCGCTGAAGCCATCGACGTCCATCGAATGTTCGAATTGTGGTGAGCTAAAACGCCCGCATCATGTATGCTCGGCGTGCGGCCATTACGATGGTCGAGAGGTCGTAGAAGCCTCTACGTACTAAAGCGGCGAATGAATATTTGGGGTAGGTGGTACAGGTGACAGCGCCAGTTGTAATCGCGCTTGACGCTATGGGGGGAGATAGAGCCCCCCATGTCGTTGTACGAGGTGCGGAACTTGCGCGAGAACGATACCCACAAGCCCATTTCCTGATGTTTGGCGACGAGGCGAAAATCTCGCCGTTGCTCGCCAAATATAACGCGCTAGCGGCGGTGACAACGCTTCGGCATTCCGATGGCGTAATCCTTAATGAGGACAAACCATCCACGGCGCTTAGGGGCGGGCGGAACTCGAGTATGCGTCATGCCATCGACGCGGTGAACTCGGGCGAAGCAAGCGCTGTCATTTCGGCTGGCAATACCGGCGCGTTGATGGCCATCGCAAAATTCGTATTGAAAACGCTGCCGGGCATTGATCGGCCGGCGATATGCGGATTCTTTCCCACCGCTCGGGGTGAAGCGGCAATGCTTGATCTCGGTGCGAACATTCAATGCAATGCCCAGAACTTGGTTCAGTTCGCGGTTATGGGCGAAGTTTTCGCGCGCACGGTTCTCAATCTAGATCGTCCGATCATCGGCTTGCTGAATGTCGGCGTCGAAGATTTAAAGGGTGTGGAGGAAGTTAAGGAAGCAGCGACGATTCTGCGCGCCATCGACCTGCCGATCGAATTTAAGGGTTTCATCGAGGGAACCGATATTGCCGCGGGTACGGTTGATGTCGTCGTCACGGACGGGTTTACGGGCAATGTCGCGTTAAAGACGGCCGAAGGTATCGTACGCCTTTACGCCGGATTTCTGCGCGAGGCATTTCGTGCCGATTTCATGTCGAAACTCGGTTACCTCCTCGCAAGGCGTCAAATCGAAAAACTGCGCGAACGTATCGACCCTCGCCAATATAATGGTGCCATGCTTCTTGGTTTGAATGGTATTGTCGTGAAAAGCCATGGCGGTGCTGACGCGCTTGGTTTCGCCAATGCGATCGGTGTTGGCGTTGATATGGTGTTACACGGATTTATGGAAAAGATGACGCAGGATTTTGCTAGCCTTGGTACAGTCGAGGAAGCGCAATTGCGGGAAGCAACCGGGCCTTAAGTCTGGTTCGTGTCGAAAATGCTAATGAAAACAGAGACAGCTCAAACAACTGGCTCCCAGGACATTGAAAATACTACGGTTTTAGAGCGAGACAGTATCGTTCGAAAATCCCTGATCTTGGGGAGTGGCGCGTATTTGCCGGAACGGATTGTCACCAATGACGAACTCGCAAAGCGAATCGATACGTCCGACGCGTGGATTCGCAAGCGGACGGGCATTCGACAGCGCCATATCGCGGCCGAAGGAGAACTGACTTCGGATTTGGCCGTGGCGGCGTGTCGGTCCGCGCTTTCGACGGCAGGCGTAAACTCAGATGAAGTCGACCTGATCGTTCTCGCGACGTCGACGCCGGACAACACCTTTCCCGCGACCGCCACCAGGGTCCAAGCCTTGCTAGGGATAAAGCAGGCGATCGCGTTTGATGTGCAGGCGGTTTGTTCTGGCTTCGTCTATGCCTTGTCGGTCGCGGACAATATGATTCGTTTGGGTCAAGCGCGGACCGCATTGGTCATCGGCGCGGAGGTTTTCAGCCGGATACTGGATTGGGAAGATCGCGGCACCTGTGTCCTTTTTGGAGACGGTGCCGGTGCTATTGTCTTACGGGCGGGAATGTCCGAGGCGGGATCGCAAGGGCGCGGCATTCTGTCGACACATCTTTTCACGGATGGTTCTCATTATGATTCACTGTATGTTGATGGTGGCCCCGGTACCACGGGGAAGGCCGGTTGCCTGCGCATGGCGGGGCAGGAAGTTTACCGGCATGCGGTTCATAACATGGCGGAAGCGATAGAAATTGCGATCGAGGCAAATGGGTTAAGCTTGTCCGATATTGATTTGCTTGTCCCGCACCAGGCGAATATCCGAATTATTGAAAGTATCAGCCGAAGGCTGGGGGTCGATAACGACAAGGTTGTCATCACGGTCGGCTCGCAGGCGAATACGTCTGCTGCGACAATTCCACTGGCCTTGACGCACGCGCAAAATGATAATCGAATACAACGTGGAGATTTGGTGGCCCTTTCGGCGTTGGGGGGCGGATTTGCTTGGGGTTCGTCTCTAATACGCTGGTAATGGCGCGTTGGAACTGACATTCTCGTTTACGAAAAGGGACGATCCCTTTGGAATTGACGGCGTTCTCGTTGAACGGTACCGTAAAACAAAAGGCTTAATACAGGGGGACCGTAGGATGGGGAACACCGTAACGCGGGCGCAATTGACCGAGGCGGTATACCAGGAAGTTGGCCTTTCGCGAAATGAGTCCGCCGATTTGGTGGAATCGATTTTGGGTGAGGTCTCCAATGCTCTTGCGCGAGGAGAGATGGTCAAAATCTCTTCGTTCGGCAGCTTCGCCGTTCGGCAGAAAGGGCAACGTATTGGACGAAATCCGAAGACCGGCCAGGAAGTACCGATACTGCCGCGCCGAGTCTTAGTCTTTCGGCCAAGCCATGTCCTTAAAAACCGCATCAATCTTGGTGGCGATAAGGCTCCGGCCGGTCTTTGACGATGGCTGTCGGCGATGTGCAGCCGGAAGTTCGAAAATCCGCAACGGCATTCCGTACCATCAGTGAAGTCGGGCGTGAGCTCGACATTCCCCAACATGTCTTACGATTCTGGGAATCCAAGTTTTCTCAAGTAAAACCCCTGAAGCGTGGCGGTGGCAGACGATATTATCGTCCCGAGGATATCACTCTGCTGCGGCGTATTCGAGATTTGCTTTATACCGAAGGGTATACAATTCGCGGCGTACAGCGGTTATTCAGAGAAGTTGGCGTCAAGGCGGTCCTGGAGGGCGCTAGCACGGCGCAGGAGTTGGATAGGAACCCCGAGCCGTCCCCGGCAGGGCCAAAGGGCAGGAGCGCGGTCCCTACCGAACTGCGGGCCGAACTGGAAGCGGTGATGGCAGAATTGGTTGCAATCCGGCAAATGTTGAACACCGAGTAAACGGATTGCACCACGATGCCGGTGGCGGTAAAGTGCGCGCCACGTCGGAGCGTAGCGCAGCCTGGTAGCGCACTTCACTGGGGGTGAAGGGGTCGGAGGTTCGAATCCTCTCGCTCCGACCAATTGTTTCAAAAGGTTAACCGATTTCGCCCTGCCTCGTTTTTCTTACGGCGCAAGATTTTTCCTGGCATGGGGCGAACATCAAATTTTTTTAGGGCGTCGCTGTTGCGCGTTAAAGACTCCGGATTTTGATGACCGTAGACTTTCTCAATTATTGCCTTTGTTGTACCAAGGTGTCTTGCAATTTTCCCAACCGGGCCGTCCACCCATCACCATCCACGTTGCAGCTGTGCGCCTAAGAACATGCTTCCCCAAGTTCCCTAAACCAAGCCCGTTCCTCTGAACGTATAACGCCCCTGCGCGAATTTAAGACCTGCTTGCTGCTATGACCTCGTCCTTTCGCTCGGATACCGCGCCGCCGGCGACGGATGCGTTCCAAAACCCGATCCTTACTCCGGGGTAGAAAAGGAAACCCCATGAACCGCTGGAATTCGATAGTCCTTACCTGTCCCCGTAACCGGGGGAACTCCAATCCTGGCTATTTCAAGGTCTCTCGTTACACTGATCCGCATGAGGGAAAATCCAGTTCTGATTGTCGACGATTTAATTGAGGTGCACGGCTTGGACGGGGACGAAGGCAGGGCCGACAGCGATTTCTACTGAGCGAAAGGCGACATAAATTTTTAATAGGCGAAACCAGATAGATGTATTTAACAACGATTGCATAGAAGATTAAATACTTTGGCGCCGCGCCGACAATCGGACAAATCAGATGTTAATGCCGGCCGCTGATTGACGCCTATTACGCGCATTACTACAGTCGATGGGCAAATGACCGCCAATTTGAATCAGCGCTCGCGTGATGTGTTGCGGCGCGTCGTCGAGGCCTATGTCGAGACGGGCGAGCCGATCGGTTCGCGTTCACTTGCGCGCCAGTTGGGCATGTCTCTTTCTCCCGCGACGATCCGCAATGTAATGGCTGATCTAGAAGAAACCGGGCTGCTCTTTTCGCCTCACACTTCGGCTGGCCGCATGCCGACTGATGCCGGATTGCAATTGTTCGTCGATGGCATTCTTGAAATTGGGAATCTTACTAAGGAAGCGCGCCAGGAAATTGAAAACGAATGTGCCGCCGACGGTCGGACCCTGAACCAAGTCCTCGACGAAGCTTCAAAGCTCCTTTCTGGCCTATCGCACTGTGCTGGTCTCGTAGTCGCGCCAAAAAATGAATCCGCACTTAAACATGTCGAATTTGTGAACCTTGGGCCGGGCCGGGCACTCGTGGTTATCGTTACCCAAGATGGGTTGGTTGAAAACCGAGTCATCGATCTGCCGCTTGGCATGCCCGCTTCGAGTTTCGTGGAAGCAAGTAACTTCTTTTCCGCGCATATCGTTGGGCGAACCCTGAACGAAGTGCAGGAAACCGTGCGTCAGGAGATCGCGGTGGGGCGCACCGAACTAGATTCCTTGACCCGTGAGGTCGTGGAGGCTGGTCTCGCAACATGGTCGGACGGTGGCTTTGGCAAGGACGTTCTGATCGTTCGCGGTCAGTCCAACCTGCTGGATGATGTCACGGGTATGAGCGATATGGAACGTATACGTGCGCTGTTCCAAAAGCTGGAAACGAATGAAACGCTATTGCGGCTTATCGAAGCCACCGAAGGGGCGGAAGGCGTGCAAATATTCATCGGCGCCGAGAACGAATTGTTTTCCCTCGCCGGGTGCTCCTTGATTATCGCGCCGTTCTCAAACAGTGAAGAGCAGATTGTCGGCGCTATTGGCGTTGTCGGTCCGGCACGCCTGAATTACGGGCGCATCATACCGATGGTGGATTATACGGCGCAGATCATTGGTAAGTTGGTCGGTTGAACGGCGTACTTGACCGTGCTCTGGCCCTTGGCCGCCCTCCCGTCGAATGGCGGTGGTTTGTCCTCAAGGAACCGGCGGTTTTATCGGCGATGCGATGAAAATCGCTTGAATTATCCGTGATTAAAGCGCAAATGTGTTCTTAGCACTCCAAGAAGGCGAGTGCTAAATGCTGAAAAATCATAAATCTGAAGATAATGGAGAGCAAGCAATGAAATTCAGGCCGCTGCACGATCGTGTATTGGTGCGTCGGATGGACGGGGAAGAAAAGTCCGCCGGTGGCATCATCATTCCCGACTCCGCACAGGAAAAGCCCAGTGAGGGCGAAATCATCGCCGTGGGTTCAGGCGCTCGAAACGAAAATGGCGAAATCGCACCGATGGACGTTTCCGTCGGCGACCGCATTCTATTCGGCAAATGGTCCGGCACCGAGATCAAGATCGACGGTGAGGAACTGCTGATCATGAAAGAATCCGATGTCATGGGTGTCATCGAGAAAACAAAGGCGGCCAAGAAAGCCGCCTAACGCAACTAAAAAATTGAACGATTAAAGGAACGAATAAATGGCTGGCAAAGATGTCAAATTTTCAACCGACGCCCGCGACAAGATGTTGCATGGCGTCGAAATTCTCAATGATGCCGTCAAGGTGACGCTTGGGCCGAAGGGGCGTAACGTCGTCCTCGATAAGGCCTTTGGCGCCCCGCGCATCACCAAGGACGGCGTGACCGTTGCCAAGGAAATCGAGCTCGGCGACAAGTTCGAGAATATGGGCGCCCAGATGGTGCGTGAAGTCGCTTCGAAGACGAATGACCTGGCCGGTGACGGCACCACGACGGCGACAATTCTCGCCGCTTCTATTGTTCGCGAAGGCACGCGGGCCGTTGCCGCGGGCATGAACCCGATGGATCTGCGCCGCGGCGTCGATGCGGCCGTTGACGCGGTCGTTGCGGATGTTGCCAAGCGCTCCAAGAAGATTACGACCAACGAAGAGATTTCGCAGGTAGGCTCGATTTCCGCCAACGGCGACACCGAAATTGGTGCCATGCTCGCCAAGGCAATGGCCACGGTCGGCAATGCCGGCGTGATCACGGTCGAGGAAGCAAAGTCCCTTGATACCGATCTTCAGGTCGTCGAAGGCATGCAGTTCGACCGCGGCTATCTCTCGCCATATTTCATTACCAACGCTGAAAAGATGAAGGTCGAGCTGGAGGATCCGTACATCCTGATCCACGAAGCCAAGCTGTCTGGCCTGCAGGCGATGCTCCCGCTGCTGGAAGCGGTTGTTCAATCGACCAGACCCTTGCTGATCCTCGCCGAGGATGTCGAAGGCGAGGCGCTGGCGACACTGGTCGTCAACCGTCTGCGCGGCGGCCTCAAGGTCGCGGCCGTCAAGGCGCCTGGCTTCGGCGATCGTCGGAAAGCCATGCTCGCCGATATCGCCGTTTTGACCGGCGGTCAGGTCATCTCCGAAGATCTCGGTATCAAGCTTGAGAACGTGACCCTGGACATGTTGGGAACGGCGAAGCGGGTCGAGATTGACAAGGATAACTCCACGATCGTCGACGGCGCCGGCAAGAAGAAAGACATCAAGGCACGTTGCGATCAAATCACCGCGCAGGTCGAGGAAACCACCTCCGACTATGACAAGGAAAAACTTCAGGAACGTCTCGCCAAGCTTTCGGGCGGTGTCGCGATCATTCGCGTCGGCGGCGCGACTGAGGTCGAGGTCAAGGAGCGCAAGGACCGTGTCGAGGACGCCATGAATGCGACCCGCGCCGCGGTGGAAGAAGGCGTTGTAGCCGGTGGCGGCGTCGCATTGCTGCGATCGATCAAGGCGCTCGATAAGGTAACGCCGGGCAACGACGATCAGCGTGTCGGAGTCAATATCGTGCGCAAGGCTCTGCAGGCACCGTGCCGGCAGATCGCCGAGAACGCGGGCGAAGATGGCGCGGTCATCGCCGGCAAGCTCCTGGAAAGCAAAGACAACAATTGGGGCTTCGATGCGCAAAACGAGAAGTATTGTGACATGGTCAAAAGCGGCATCATCGATCCTGCGAAGGTCGTGCGGGTCGCGATTCAGGATGCGGCCTCGGTTGCCGGCCTCTTGATTACGACCGAAGCCATGGTCGCCGACAAGCCGGAACCGGCCGGCGCGGCCGGTGGCGGCATGCCCGACATGGGCGGCATGGGCGGCATGGGCGGCATGGGCGGCATGGGCATGTAATTCGGCCCAGCTTAAGTGTTGCGAGAGGCCACATCTTCGGGTGTGGCCTCTTTCGTTTCAGATTTAGGGACGGCGAAAGAGCGATGAGGGAGCCGGCGATTGGTCGGCAGGATCGTCTGTTCTATGAGTATTTTCTTGAAGAACCAGTCCCCGCCAATCATCTCCTTCGCTAGGTCGATATGGCGTATCAGTTGATGAGGCTCAGTATCCATCACAAGACGACCTATTCTTAACCGGGAACCGGTGCGCCTCGAGCCAAACCGATTGATGCTTCACCCGTGCGAAAGCCGTTATCTTCGAATAATTTTAAGCGATGCGGCGGTAACGCCTACTGCGACGGTGGCATGGGCGCATGATTGTCGCGATTGCGATCATGCAGGCCGTAACCGATAATTTTGTGATCGACAGCGTCGCGGAACTGGAACTTGCAGCCGGTGCTGGCCTATCCGTCGAGCGACACGCCCTTTACGATGTAACCGCCGGATTTCTCGTCGTATTCCAGTTCCAGCAACCCGCGGGTTTGCGCATCTTCCAATAGCTGCTTGAACGTGCGGTAGCCGTGGTAGGATTCGTTGAATCCGGGTTTGCGGCGTTTCAACGTCTGTTTGACCATGGAACCCCAGACCTTTTCTTCCTCGCCGCGCTCCCGGGACAGGTCGTCGATCGTCTCCAAGACGAGATTGAGGCCCTCCAACCGTTTTTTCTCGTCGCCATTCGTAGCTTCCTTTTTCGCGGCGGCGGCGGATGGCTGCTTTCGTTTGGTCTTTCCTTGTTCTTCGGACTCAAGCATCAAGTCGTCGTAATAGATGAATTCGTCGCAGTTCGAGGTCAGCAGGTCAGAGGTCGAATTCTTCACACCAACACCGATAACCACCTTGTTGTTCTCACGCAGTTTACTGACGAGAGGCGAGAAATCGGAGTCACCGCTGATTATTACGAACGTATCGACATGCGCCTTTGTGTAGCAGAGGTCCAAGGCGTCTACGACCATGCGAATATCGGCCGAATTCTTGCCCGACATGCGAACGTGCGGAATCTCTATCAGTTCGAAGGCGGCCTCGTGCATGGGCGCCTTGAATTCCTTATAGCGCGCCCAATCGCAGTAGGCCTTCTTGACGACGATGCTGCCTTTGAGCAGTAACCGTTCCAGCACTCTTTGAATATCGAAAGCAGCGTATTTGGCGTCACGAACGCCAAGGGCGACGTTCTCAAAATCGCAAAATAGCGCCATGTTCTGGATCGTGTTTTTTTCGGTCATGACAAATCCAATTCGCCGTCTGCCAACACTGAAACCGACCGCAACTGACGCTGGCTCTTGAACGATATCATGCGCTGCGTGTTCTCGTCCCAAAGCGCAAGCCGAAGGCAGGAAAGGCTCTCACGAAGACCGATACGGTTGAGCGTTTGGAGCGCGGGAATCTCCGCCAGGCAATCCTTGAGACGATAGTTGGGAATACGGCAGGACAGGTGATGGATATGGTGAATGCCGATATTGCCGGAAAACCAGCGTAGCGGTTGCGGCAGGTCATAGTAACTGCTCGCCAAGACCGAGGCTTCATGAAAGTCCCAGCTTTCGTCGTTCCGCCAGTGGGTGAAATCGAATTGGTGCTGGATATAGAACAACCAGACGCCGGCCGCCGACGACAGCAGGACGATGGGAAGTTGAACCATCAGGACATCGACGAAGCCGAAGCTGAATCCGAGACCGATCAGCACGCCTGCGATGCCCAAGTTGGTGGCCATGACGCTGATTAAAAGCATGGGGTGGCGACGGATTAGATCGAGGGGAAGGCGATGCTTGATGACGAACAGGTAGATCGGTCCGATTCCCAATACCGTGGCGGGATTGCGGTACAGCCGATAGGCCAGGCGTTTCCAGCCGGACAGCGCGGTATATTCGGCCACGGTGAGCAGGCTAATGTCACCAATCCCCCGTTTCTGCAGATTGCCACAAGTCGCGTGATGGGAGTTGTGGGCCCGGCGCCAGTATTCGTGCGGGGTTAGGGTGACGATACCGATCAAGGTGCCCACGATATCGTTGAGACGCCCGGAACCGAAAAAGGAACGGTGACCGCAATCATGCTGGATGATGAAGAGGCGCACGGTAAACGCGGCGGCGAACACCGACAACAGGAGCGTCGCCCAGTAAGCGTCGTCCACGGTGAGCATCATTGCCGCCCACAGTCCTGCCAAAGGAAAAATGGTGGTCAACAGTTGCAGGATGCTGCGCGCGGTTTTGGGTTCGGCTTGGACCCTAACAATTTGCGCCCATTGCCGCGCTTGGTCGCGCAATGTTTCGGAGTTGGGGAGCGATATTTCAGCGACAGGCGCATTAACGCGCCGTCCTGTCTCAATTGGGATTATCTTTATCCTAACTCTTTTATATCTCCGGCACCGTAGCAGACTATCACTGCAAAAGTAAGGCGCTCGCCACAAGAATGCCGGCGCAAGCGCATAACACATATGTCGACTTGACGCGCTTTTCCGGAAGTTTCATCGGGCACGTCAAAGATCTGTTCATGTTTGAAACTCGGCATAGGTGGATAAAATTATTGAACCTATTATGAATAACAATGTCTATTCTGAATTATTATTAGAACTAAATGTTAATTGTTAGAATAAAATATTTATGCCATTAAAATAAAATTAAAATTTATTGCAATTTGCACATGTAATTACTATATTTTTAATAGGGAAAATCACTGTTTGCTAATTTGGGGGGGCATAATTTCATGTCCTTCAAGAGATTTCATCCGACATATGGCGCGCCGCCCAACAGCAGCACTCTAGCCGGTAGAATTAAGGTTGAGCCGGCCGCCGACTCGTTGCCTAAGTCGTCGTTATCGGACCTGTGGAGGCTTTTTTCTCCAGCTATAATCACTCAATCTGGTGGCTTGGCCGCCAATTCGGAGGCATCCGGTGACGGCACGCACGAGCAAGAAAACAGCAACCTTTGGCGGTTCATTCACCTTTGGCGATTTCGACGAGGTTCAATCTGCGGGCGACATGTCGTAGACATGGACGAGGAACTTATCCAAGGCCTCTCCTTTCCCGCCTACCGACGCGTTTTGACGGTGATTCACCTGCCGGAAAAGTCCGGCAACCGCGCTCTGACGCGCATGCTGACGACCGATCCGAACGATCTGGAAGCGGCTCTACGGCGCGACCGAGACTCGACGGAGATTCCGACTAAAAAGACTGAAAACGGAAAGTTAGGTGCGCTAAGTCCACACGGAACGAGCAAAATATCGCGTTGTAAGCATCGGCTAGGTCATCGATAGCTGAAGACACTAAACTAATTTCGAGTGCGGAAAAGAAAGGGCATTTATATGTCAACACAGGATAATAGCGGAGGCTCGGGCAACCCGTGGGGTAGCGGCGGCAATTCTGGTGGAGGCAAATCCGGTTCCGATTTTGAGGACCTGGTCCAGCAAGGGCAAGACCGGCTCAAGAGCGTGATACCAGGCGGTAGTCCGCGGGGCTTAATTATCCTGGCCATACTTATATTGGCTGGGTTGGGCGCATGGACATCCTATTACACCGTGCCGAGCGACTCCGTTGCTGTGGTGCAACGGTTCGGCGCGTATCTAAAGGAGGTCCCACCGGGACTGCATTTCAAGCTTCCGCTGGGTATCGATGCGGCGACGATCGTTCCCGTCAAACGCCAATTGAAACAGGAATTCGGCTTCACGACTCCCGGCGCCCGCGATCCCTATCAGAGTTCTCGGTCTCGAAGTGGCGCGCGGGAAACCCAAAAGCGGGAAACGCAGATGGTGACCGGCGATTTGAACGCCGCACTCGTGGAATGGGTGGTGCAGTACCGTATTTCCGAACCTGTTAAATTTCTCTTCGAGGTTAGAGAGCCGGGTGAAACCCTCCGCTATGTTTCCGAATCCGTCATGCGCGAGGTCGTCGGCGACCGCACCGTTGACGAGGTCATTACCATCGGTCGGCAGGAAATCGAAACCGAAGCGCTGACTAAGATGCAGGCGCTTTCGACTAAATATGCGATGGGGATCAGCATCGACCAGGTGCAGTTGAAGAATATTAATCCGCCTGAACCGGTGCAGGAGTCATTCAACGAAGTCAATCAGGCGCAGCAGGAAAAAGAGAAGCTGATCAACGAGGCCCGGCGCGACTACAACAAGGTTATTCCCCTGGCCGAGGGCGAGAAGGATCAGCGGATCCGCGAGGCTGATGGCTACCGGCTCAAGCGGATCAATGAAGCGCAAGGCGATGTCGCCCGGTTCAGCGCCTTGTTGGCGGAATATACGAAAGCCCCGGAAGTCACGCGTCGCCGCATCTATATCGAGACCCTGCAGGATGTCATGCCGGACATACGCTCCAAGATCATCGTCGACGAAGCGACACGTGGAATCCTGCCGTTCCTCAATCTTGATTCCCAAAACCCCGGTGTCCAGAAATCCGACGCCTCGAAGAAAGAACGGCCATGAATAGATTCGTCCAAATAGCGCTGCTGGTGGTTTTCGGGATCACGACTTACGTTGCAATGAGCGCGACCTATACGGTCAACGAAGTAGAGCAGGTGATTATCACACAGTTCGGTAAGCCAATCGGCGAGCCCGTGACGACCGCCGGGTTGAAGGTAAAGATGCCGTTTGTTCAGGAGGTGAATCCGATCGACAAACGGATTCTCGAATGGGATGGTAATCCCTCGGATATGCCGACCAAGGATAAACTCTACATCTCGGTCGATCTCTTCGCCCGCTGGCGAATTACCGACCCCCTTCAGTACTTTTTGCGGCTCCGCGATGAACGCAGTGCGCAATCCCGTCTGGATGACATTCTTGGTAGCGAGACCCGCAATGCCGTGGCCAAGCATGAACTGATCGAGATCATCCGCACGACAAAGGATCGCGTACCACTGCGTGATGCTCTTCTGACCGATGCGGAAAAGGACCTTAAGATGGGTTCGTTGGTGCCAATCCAAAAGGGACGGAAACTGGTCGAGAAGGAGATCTTTACAGCCGCCGCCGAGAAGGTTCGTGTGTTCGGTATCGAACTACTCGACATTCGGTTCAAGCGGATCAACTACAATGAAAGCGTGCGCCCGAAGATCTACGACCGCATGATCAGCGAGCGGCGGCAGATCGCGGAACGCTTCCTGTCGGAAGGCAACGGCGAGGCCGCCAGAATCCGCGGCAACCGGGTGCGTGATCTGAACAAGGCCCAATCCGAAGCCTACCGGCAGGTTGAAGAGATCCGCGGTGTGGCCGACGCAAAAGCCAGTGAAATCTACGCGAAGGCCTATAACCAGAGCCCGCAAGCCGTGGCGTTCTATGAATTCACACGAACGATGCAGTCCTACAAATCCATCATCGGCGAGAATACGACACTCGTCCTGTCCACGGGCAGCGACCTTTTTAAGTTTTTGAAGAAAATGGCGCCGGATGGCGTGGCTGTCCCGGCTCTACCTGCCGGCGACAGGTGATGAAATTATCGATCAGCAACAAGCGTCAGGTGTTAAATTTTCCGAATGAGAGCCGCAGTTTCGATGATACAAGAAACCGCGTCTGCTTTTGGGGATATGACAGCGCGATCGAAATTTCGTTCTACGTGTCGGCGGACGCGCTCCAAGCGATCGATCCGGAGATGGAAGGCACCGCGGAAGGAGTTTTGCACTCATTCGATGCGGTCCGAGAGCGGATCCATGAGGCTGCGGCTAAAGTTTATGCCGCCAGTGACAAAGGCTCTTACGCCGTTAACCTTACCGCCGACGACCTTAAATACACGCTACGAAGTAACTCCTGATGACTGGTTTGCTAAGGCCACGCGCCGTATTCATTCTCTCGCTGTTTGTTTTCGTGCTTCTGGCATTTACCGTGGGCGAACACGGCGCCCATGGCGATACAGGGTCAATCCCGGAAAACGCTCGTGCAAAAGGCTATGGGACGGGATGGGAGTGCAACCAAGGCTATTTGCTGATTAAGGGCGCCTGCACCGCCGTCACGGTCCCCGCGAATGCTTACCCGGCGAGCACGTCCTACGGGCGCGGCTGGCAGTGCAGCCATGGTTTTAAGTCGGCCGGCGAGGCCTGCGTTGCCATTAACATACCATCAAACGCCTATTTGAAGCCCTCCGGAGACAGCTGGCGTTGCGAGCGGACCTATCGAAAAATCGACGACACTTGCATACCGATAGCAGTGCCGCCGAATGGATATTTGGCGGATTCGGCGTACGGACTCGGATGGAAATGCGAACGCGGCTTTCGCGCGGTCGGGGATAATTGTTCCCAGATTAAGGTCCCGGCAAACGGCTATCTCGTGGACGCAGCGCATGGACCGGGATGGAAGTGCGAACGCGGCTTTCATGTGGCTGATGGGGCTTGTGTCGCTCTGAAGATGCCGGAAAACACGCACCTCGACTATTCTGGAAACAACTGGGACTGCAACAAGCCGTACCGGAAGCAACGCGATAAGTGCACGTTGTTTTAATCCGTTCGAAAGAAGTGCCGTCAACAAGGGAAGTGAGATGAAGATATCACCCCCTTTTACGGTATTGGCCATAGCAGCCGTTGGGATCGCCGTCACGTTGCGCACAACCGGAATACACCTTTAAAAAGGCTGCCAAACTGTCCAATAAACCGAGACCACCTCAGATCAAGACGATACGGAATGGGTCGTCGTTTTGGGTGGGTGTGCCGTGCTTAGGTTTGAAGATGAAGGGACAAACCGAATTCTTCGGGCGGGTGATTTTGTAAGTATCGAAGCACACCGCAGACACCGTGTGGAACCAACGGTGTGGTTGGCATTGCACTACAGGGCGTGAAGTAAGGCGGCGTTGAAAACTTAGCCGTGTTCACCGACTTGCGATTGGTTTTTCCACCACCGATCACCGTATATTTGTTTTTTCTTCATGATGCCACCTCAATGCCACCTCAATGCCACCTCAATGCCACGCGAGGGCGAGTGGACGATTGCGAGAAGTTGTGACCGCCATGCCTTTGGAGGAACGTGGTAAGGATGTCCAATCGTTTAGCAATAGCCGTTTCAGCGATGCTTCTTGTCGTCCTGAACGGTTGTAGCGGAATTTCGTTTCTCCATGGCCTCGCCGAGTCGGCCTTGGCGCGCGAGGCGGCCTTTCATTTGGACTTGGACGACGAGGGTGAGGCGCGCGTCGATCAAGAAATTCAAGCGCTCTTGGCGTGGCATGACCGCGTGATGCTGCCGCGCTATGCGAAGTTTCTCGATGCGCAGGCCGATATTGTCGGCCGTGATACCGTGCCCCGGCAGGCGGCCGTGGATGCGGTCGCCGAGTTGCGGAAGATTCTGCAAGAGCTGGTGCGGGGCGCTGCGCCCTTTACCGCAAATGTACTCGTCGAGCACACCACGCCAAAAAAAGTAAGCTACCTCAAGGCTCGAATGGTGGAACGATTGGCTGAACGGCGTGAAGGCCTGGCGAAGTCATTTGAAGACCGGTTGCGAAAACGGATTGACCGTATCATTGAAAATTTCGAGCGCCTCACGGAGGTCTTGAATGAGCGGCAACGGACAATCATCGAACAGTATGCGAGGAAGACGGCCGGGGCCGATCACGCGTGGCTTCGTACGCGCGCCAATCGGCAGCGTGTATTTTTGGAGTTCCTGTCGCGGCGGCCCAACGAAACGCAAATAAGCAATTTCATTCAGACGATTTTGCAGCGCCCGCACGATATCGTCGATCCGGAATACAAAACTGTTTCAGACGCCAGATGGGTGGGCTTTCAAGCTTTGTTATACGACATCATAACGTCGTTAACGGTCGAGCAGCGTCAGACCGCGCATGACAGGCTGCGTGAATACGCCGCCGAACTGATGGAGCTTTCGAGCTAGGTCCACGCGCGAGCTACGGGTTCCTTACATGCGGCCATGGTACGCCGTATAGTCGCTGAAGACGAATGAGTGGAGGGACCTTTAAATGAAGCACAGGCAGCTCGGCGATATGACGATTTCGCGGGTGTTGGAAATGAACACACCCGATTTTGACCCTTATGGTTTCTTCCCGGATACCACGCCCGAGGATTGGGAACCGCATTTGCAGTGGCTTCAGCCGCGCGCCATGGATCCCGTAAGCGGTAATCTCATCTTCCCAATGCAGAGCTACGTTGTCCGTACAAAACACCACAATATTTTAGTCGACAGTTGTGTTGGCAACGATAAGGATCGTCCGCACCGACCGAACTGGAACATGAAGACAGATACGACCTACATCGATGCCCTTGCAGCCGTCGGTCTTGCACCGGAAGATATCGACTATGTCATGTGCACGCATTTGCATCCCGACCATGTGGGCTGGAATACGAAATTGCTGGATGGCCGCTGGGTACCGACGTTTCCGAATGCCGAGTACGTCTTTTCGCGCAAGGAATTTAACTATTGGCGGGACTTTAATGAGAAGAGACCGCTGGAGCACATAGCCGATAGTGTACTGCCGATCGAAGCTGCGGGGCGTGCGAAATTGGTGACAAGCGACCATGCGATTGATGATTCGGTATGGTTGGAACCGACGCCGGGACATACGCCGGATCACTTTGCTATTCGGTTATCGTCGGCCGGCAAAGAGGCTGTTATGAGCGGTGATTTGATGCATTGCCCGATCCAGACACATCATCCGGAGTGGGCGGCGCGGCCTGACTACGACGTCGAAATTGCACGGACGACCCGGCGCGCCTTTCTGGAGCGGTATTGCGAGACTGGTGTGTTGATTTGCACGGCGCATTTTCCGTTGCCGTCGTCGGGCTGGATTGTTCCCGATGGCGATACGTTTCGCTTTGAGTACGAGGAACAGGACTGGTAGTTATCGCCGTGAAATCGGTGGGAAGGGTAATGTCATGACCGACTATGTGCGTCGCCGCGACGAATTGCGCGACAAATATCTAACTGACGACACGGCCGGTCCGGTCGGGACCGCCGGCGTCGATCATTTGGCTCTTATCTGCTCCGATATGGAAGCCACGGTGCGCTTCTATACCGAAGTCCTGAACATGCGCTTGGCGAAAGTCATTACCAACCGGGACGATCCGACGTCGACGCATGTGTTTCTTGATATGGGTGGTGGCAACATGTTGGCGTTTTTCGACTTTCCTGAACATGGTCCCGCACCGGCCGTGCGCGGTATTGGTTCGATGCATCATGTCGCGCTCAAGGCGGATGCGGAAAAGTACCGCGCAATTGTGCAAACGCTGAAGTCTCGTAACATTCAGCACGACATTCACGGTTCCGAAGAAGCCGGTTCGGTCTACTTGCGCGATCCGGATAATATCTTGGTTGAGGTGACGACCGGTTACTAACTTGGAAGCGCCGCGACGATCGTAATTTCGACCAACGTGTTGCCGGCGAGCCCGGTACAAACGCATGCGCGCTGCGGCCAATTCTCGGCCGCTCCGATCCATTCACACCAAACCGCATCCATTTCGTCTTTCTTGGCGATGTCCACGACATAGACCGTCGCGGAAAGGATTTGGGTCTTGTCCGTGCCGGCATCGGCGAGATTCTTGTCCAGTTCCGCGAGTGTCTGCGCGGTTTGGCCCGCGAGATCCTGACTACTATCGGGCGCGGTCGCCACGGTGTAGACCCGCCCGTCATGTGCTACCGCGCGGCTGCGCCCCCGCGCAGCGCCTGCCAAACGTTTGATCGCCATTGCTTGTAACTCCAAATGTCCATCCCGAAAGCAACAGCGTACCGGAGAACGACGGCAACGGCCAATCTCCCGACGGTCGTCTGGTGGCTGAGCCGAAACAGGGCCCAAAACGCACTTCCTTAGCCTGTATTCGCTATTGTGAGGATTTTAGGTGTTCCGCCATCACGTCTGCCTAGGGAGCGCTAAATATTTCATCATCTGAAAGAATTTACGCGGATCGGTGAATAGAATTAATTATTAATTATCAATAGGTTAATCAAAAAAATTGATTGAGAAGTTCGATTCTATGGGAATTATTCGACATTCTTTGGTTTATCCCCCATTTGGAGGACGTGCGAACTCGGCCTCTTCCCTATCTTCCTGCTTACCGCAACGGCAACAACCGTTCCGAACGCCTAAAGGAGAAGTTTTATGGAAGAGATGCTCATTTCGGTCTTCGCCGGTTTAATTCTTATTGCCGCCTGTTATTTCGGTCGACGGATCGAACAAGACAGTATGGAGCCGCAGGAAATAAAGTCCTGAGCCTATCCGGTTTCGCGGTGTAATATTGCCCCAGTTGGGGATAGGGGCCTCGGTTTACCGGGGCTCCTTTTTTATGTTTCGGGTCAGACGTCGAATTTTATGACACTGCGGGCAACCTCGCCCGTTTTCAAGGTTTCAAATCCTTCGTTTATTTGTTCGAGTGTGATGTGCTGGGACAGCAGTTCATCCAGCTTGAGCTTACCTGCCAGATAGAAATCGACGTAATTTGGCATATCGACCCGGAAACGGTTGGACCCCATGGAGCAGCCGATCAGCTTTTTTTCCTGTAGAAAATCAGCGCCGTGAACTTCGATTTTCGTACCGTATGGAACCATGCCAACTATGGTTGCCGTCCCGCCGGGCCGCAGCATCTCGAACGCTTGTTCGGCGGTTTTCTTATGGCCAATCGCCTCGAAGGAATAATGAACGCCGCCACCGAACATTTCCTTTATTTGCTCGACGGGATCGCCGGCGGATGCGTTGATTACGTCGGTTGCGCCAAAGGCCTTCGCAAGGTTGAGTTTGGACCCGACAACGTCGATCGCGACGATCCGTCCAGCACCGGAAATGGCCGCGCCGTTGATACAGGATAGGCCGACGCCACCGCAGCCTATGACCGCGACGGTCGAACCGACCTCGACCTTGGCCGTGTTGTGTACGGCGCCGACGCCCGTGGTAACGCCGCAGCCGATCAAAGCCGCTTTATCGAGCGGCATGTCCTTGCGGACTTTGACGAGGGCATGCTCGTGGACGAGCATCATTTCAGCAAAGGAAGATAGGTTGGCGAACTGACTGATTGGTTTTTCTGTTTGGGTAAGGCGGGATGGTTGGTCGCGCTGCCGGCGAGTTTCCCTACCGTCGCAAATCGACATGTGTCCTGTAAGGCACGCTTCGCAATGACCGCAGAAGGCGGAAAGGCAGGTGATGACGTGATCGCCGGGTGCGACATAGGTGACATCCACGCCGACGGCCTCGACAATACCCGCTGATTCGTGGCCAAGGACCACTGGCAAACGATATTGGTAGAGCCCTTCGATGAAATGGAGATCACTGTGGCATATGCCTGCCGCCGCAGTGCGGATAAGGACCTCGCGGGGACCAGGATTGTCGATCTGTACGTCTTCAATGGTAAGCGGTTGACCTACTTCGTGTAGTACGGCGGCCTTCATTTATTGTCTCCTTGAACCTTAGAAATTCAATTGTGTCTAAGGAGAGCAAAAGGGTCAAATTTATAGAGGCTACGAGGAAAAATTTCGAATCTGTGTAATTTTGCGGTGGCTTGACCATTAGAATGAGCAATTGCTTCTTAAAAATTCTTTGGTTGGCCTGATCGATCGCATGTTGGCGGGCGACATGTTTCATGTCTGCGTGCAGTAGAATGCTGCGGCGCACAATTTGTAACGCATTTTATTTAATTTATATTCAATTATCCCTCAATTGAGGGATGTGACCGAACTCATGCTCTGAAATACTCCAGATTGGGATAGCGAATTCACCGTCTATTTAGGCGTAGGACAAAGTGGAGTGATAGGAATAACTGTATGAAGGGCGGGAGATCAGGGAAAATTCCCCATTATTGGGCGGTAATTTCGGTATCAGCGACAGTCGCATCTCTCGTTGCCATGATCGTTCTTGGCATTGCGAAAGCGGG